>NZ_VZPV01000001.1:3000000-3300000 GCF_008801405.1 Ralstonia insidiosa
TGATGTCCAGCCCGCGCGTCTGCGAATTCGGTGCGTGGCCCCAGTAGAAGACGGCGCGGACGTTGTTGTCCTGGTCGATCAGGTCATTCTTCTCCAGCACAGCGTCCGCCCAGCGCGAGACGGTGGTGCCGGATTTTTCCATCATCTCCTGCGAGGCGAAGCGGCCCTTGATCCAGTCGTAGTCGACATCCCACACCTTGGCGAAGTGCTTCCACGCGCCGGTGGCCAGGCCGTAGTAGCCCGGCAGCGAATCGGGGTTCGGACCAACGTCCGTCGCGCCCTGCACGTTGTCGTGACCGCGGAAGATATTGGCGCCGCCACCCGACTTGCCGATATTGCCCAGCGCCAATTGCACGATGCACGATGCACGCACGATGGCGTTGCCAATGGTGTGCTGCGTCTGGCCCATGCACCACACCAGCGTGCTCGGGCGGTTCATCGCCATCATCTCGGCGACCTTGTGCACTTGCGCCTCGGGCACGCCGCACACCTCTTCGACCTTGTCCGGCGTCCACTTGGCGAGCACTTCCTCGCGCACCTTGTCCATGCCGTAGACGCGGTCGTGGATGTACTGCTTGTCTTCCCAGCCGTTCTTGAAGATGTGATACAGCACGCCGAACAGGAACGCGATGTCGGTGCCCGAGCGGATGCGCACGTACTCATCGGATTTGGCCGCCGTGCGCGTGTAGCGCGGGTCGACCACAATGACCTTGCAGCCCGTTTCCTTGGCATGCAGCAAATGCAGCATCGACACCGGGTGTGCCTCCGCCGCGTTCGAGCCGATGTACAACGCGCACTTGGCGTTCTGCATGTCGTTGTACGAATTCGTCATCGCGCCGTAGCCCCACGTGTTGGCCACGCCGGCCACGGTGGTGCTGTGGCAGATGCGCGCCTGGTGGTCGCAATTGTTGGTGCCGAAGAACGACACCCATTTGCGCAGCAGATACGCCTGCTCGTTGCTGTGCTTGGATGACCCGACGAAGAAGAACGAGTCCGGCCCCGTCTCCTGGCGAATCGTCTGCATCTTGGCGACGATCTCGTTGAGCGCCTGCTCCCAACTGATGCGCTGGTAGCGCCCGTCGACGAGCTTCATCGGCGTCTTGAGGCGGTATTCACCGTGGCCGTGCTCGCGCAGGGCCGCGCCCTTGGCACAGTGCGCGCCGAGGTTGATCGGCGAATCGAACACCGGCTCCTGGCGTACCCACACGCCGTTCTGCACCACGGCATCCACCGAGCAGCCAACCGAGCAGTGTGAGCACACGGTACGGCGCACGACGATGTCGCCCTTCCCTTCCGCGGCCTGGGCCTCGCCCACCACCGATTTTTTCACCAGCGAGAGCTGCGTGGCTTCCAGCCCCGCACCCACGCCAATGCCGGAGCGTTTGAGGAAGGTGCGGCGGTCCATGGTCGGCAACGCGCCGGCCAGGCTGCGCGCCAGGCTACCGGCGAGCGACGCTGCGCCCTGGCGGCGAGTAGGGCCAGATTGGGAAGCAGTCTTGGTGTCCTGTACCGCCGGTTTGCGGGTCAGAAGCATAGGGGTCACCTAAAGATGTGGGGTGCGTGCAATGACAACAGCGGGGCAAACGGGAGCGAACGCGCCCGTGTCAGATCCACGTTGTCTTGTAGTACTTGCGGATGTGCTCGCTCAGGCGGTAGCCCGTCGCGCCATCGTCAGCGGGTTCGGCCTGCGGCGTTGCCGAGGCGATGGGCGCGTGCGCCAGGTGGTTTGCCGTGGCGGCGGTGCCGGCAGCAGCAGCGGCGACGGCAGCGCCCATCAGAAAACGGCGGCGTGTCGGCGCATTGTCAGCGGACTCCACGGAATCTGCTTGCGGACGGGCGTGAGGGACAGTGTTCGGACCTGGCATGTCGATGCTCCCCGGTTTCGGGAAACCGATGATCGAATCTAATAGGAATTATCCGACATATTTTAGAAGCAACTGTCGGGGAAAACCATGCCTGACACCCTCACCGGCTGAGTTTTCTTAGGATTTTGCGACGATTTCTTTCAATCAGCACAAATTAAACCGCCCCGCCATGACATGGGCGGGGCCTTGCTCTTGGCAGTGTGCTTATTTCTTAGGCAAGCATCCGGCGTGCAGTCACGACAGTTCGAGCGCGAGCCGCTCGACTTCAAAAAACGCTTTGGCCAAACCCGCCGCATCGGCATAAAAGCGGGCACGTGGATGCTGCAACACAGCATCGCAAGCGGTGTCGACCCATGACGCCAGATGACGCTGGAAGAAGGCGCGCTGCTCCTCCACATGGGCAATGGCCGCATCGTCGCCGGCAATCAGATAACGCATGACCTCGCACAGGGTCGCGAGGTGGTCTTCGGTTTCGGTGATGCCTTCGGCGCGCTCTAAGCCGTAGCGGCGCAGATCATCGCGCAGTACCACCAGCGGCTTCTCGTTGAGGAAGCCCGCCTGGTAGTACGAGCCGTACAGGAACACCTCCGGCTTGCCAACGCCGATGAACAGCTCGGTGTATTCGTCATCAGCCTGCGCCGCGGTGGTCTGGCCGGCACGCGCGACCAGGCGGCGCCAGGCCTGCGTGAGCGCGCTGCTGGCGGCGGCTTGCGCATCGGCCGGGTCGGCGTCGTTCTCGCTGGCGGGCTCCAGTGGCGCTGCCGCAATCCGTTGCAGCAAGTCTGCGGCCGGCGCGTGGAAGAACAGCGTCGCCAGCAAACCATAGAGGTCTGCGCGAGCGAGATCCTCCGCACTGTCGGTGGGCGTGGCGGCGCGTTGGAATTGCAGAGGCTGGGCGTCGGTCATGGGAAACGGAAACGGGATCGGGAGTTCGCTCTTTCTTCAGTGGGTGGTGCCCGGACGTTCGCCGCGCTCCATCATGTCGATCACGCGGCAGTCGCCGCACATCTTCAGGCGCTCAGCAGCCGCGCCAGAAAACGCCGGATGCGCACCGAGCTTAGCCAGCATCGTGGTCACCATCTGTGCAGTGCCGAACGGCTTGCCGCAGCGGATGCAGTGAAACGGCTGCGTCTCGTTCAGCGTGACAGGCTGGCGCGCCTCGGCCGACAGGTTCAGGCGCGGTACGAGCGCGATGGCATCTTCAGGGCACGTGGTTTCGCACAGGCCGCATTGCACGCAGTTGCGTTCGATCATGGCCAGCACTGGCCGCTCGGCCTGGTCGCGCAACGCCTGCGAGGGGCATGCCCCGACGCAGGCCATGCACAGCGTGCAGCGCTCACGGTCCACGGTGATGGCGCCAAACGGTGCGCCGGCCGGCAGCGGAATCACAGCCTCGGTCGCCTTGGCATGGCGTGCAAGGTGGTCGAGCGCGAAATCGAGCGTCTCACGCTTGGCGGCAGCCACGGCGAATGTCGCGGCGGGCATGTCACGGCGGAATCCGCGCAGCGGGCCGGATACGTCGGGCGCATTCAAGCGCGCATCGAGCGCGGCTGGGTCGGCAACATCGATCGGCACAACGCTCGATGCATCGGCTGGCTCGCCCAAGCCTTGCAGTACAGCCTGCGCCACTGCGACCTGCTCGGCGAGCATCGCCCGGTACTGCGGCGCGTCGTCTTCCGTCAGCAGAATGGCGATACGCGCGGCGCCATAGGCAAGCGCCGAGAGCCACACCTCCAGCCCCGTCGACGCCGCATGGAACACCTCGACGGGCAGCACATTCACGGGCACGCCCTGCGCCTTGCCGGTACGTGCGGCACGGCCCAGTTGCTCGATCAGTGCGCGGCCACGCTCACCGTTGTGCAGCAGAACCACCGCATCGCGCCCACCTGCCGATGCGTAGGTGTTCAGCAGCGCCTTGAGTTTGCGACCCTGGTACGGTGCGCTCGGGTACGCATAGGTGATCGCGCCGGTCGGGCACGCCGTCGTGCAGGCACCGCAGCCGACGCACAGGTTGGGCGTGACATGCACGCTGCCGCGTCCGTCCTTCCATTGCGACGAGATCGCCGACGCGGAGCACACCTGCACGCACGCATCGCAACCCACTTGGCCGTTACGCCCGTGCGCGCAAATCGATTCCTTGTACTGGAAGAACTTCGGCTTCTCGAACTCGCCCACCATTTGCAGCAGTGCGAGCGATGCCGTCAATTGACGGCCCGCATCAGCACCTGCGTGGAAGTAGCCTTGCGGTGGCTGATGCTGGGCAAAGGCCGGTGCGTCGTTCAGGTCGAAGATCAGGTCGAACTGGCCGGACAGTGTTTGCGGTGCGTCCACACGCCCGAAGTCGATCGCCATGGCCTCACCACAGGCCTTTACACAGTCGCGGTGGTCGCGGCACAGATCGAGGTCGATCTGGTAGAGCGCGTCGATCGCGTTTTCCGGACACACGTCGATGCAGGCGTTGCAGTGCGTACATCGGTCTAGGTCGATCGGATTGCGGTTGCGCCACTGCACGTCGAAGGCGCCAAGCCAGCCCTTGACCCCTGCCAGTTCGCCAGCGTGGACGGGCCAGCGACGTTCCATCGGCGGCGAAAGCGGGCCCACAGATCGATCGCGCCCGGTGGCAAGCACCGTCACGCTCAACTGATCGGCCAGGCGCTCAGCCCACGGCATGACCCGCTCGGCGGGGCCGACGATCAGCAGGTTGCCCTCGGAGCGGTAATCGACCACGGGCACCGGGTCTGGCGCAGGCAACCCGGCCACCGCAAGCAGCGCCGCCGTCTTCGCGTGGAAGCCGCGCGAATCGCGTTTGGCACCCGCTGACCACCCGCCCGTCTCGCGCACGTTGACGAAATGGATCGGCGCGGTCACACCTTCGTGCTGCGCGGCCACTTCGGCAAACAGCGCCTTCTCTTGCGTACAGGCGACGATCACGTCTTCCGTGCCGTCCAGCGCCTGCGTGAAGGCGCCGATCTCACGACGGCACAGCAGATGGTGCGTCTTGCCGGGCGCATCGATGGCGGCGTCGGACGCGCGCAGGGCGTCGCTCACCGTATCGGCGTCGAGCGGCATGGTGTGATTGCAACTGCAGACCAGCGTGGGCATGAATTTGTGCGTATGCGCCCGCGTCTGATGCGCAGGCTATGGGGACATGGCCGTACGGTCTTCTGCCGCACGGTCCTCTTTTTTTATTCTACGGACGGTGGCTTAGCGCCGCCATGCGGGCTTGCCAGGGCGGGGTCGTCAGCGATGGGCGACTCGACGGGTTCAGGCGGCGTCTCGCCTGTCACGGTGGGTGCAGCATCCGATACAGGTTCGATTCCTGTCGGCGGGCTCACCTCCTCATCCAGGGGCTCGAACAGCCTCAACTCCGCCGTGTGACGCAGTTCGCGCAGCATCTCGGGCGGAATTGGATCGGGCTGCGAGTAATCGTCGATGTAAGTGTCGAGCCCGTCCATCACGTTGAAGTGCGGATCGGCGAAGAGCTTCTTGAGCGCAGCGCGCTTGACGGCGTCGTCCACACCACGCGCGACAAAAGGAGAGAAATCGTCGGCAGGTGTGAGCTTCGCGGCGTCTTCGAGCGTCAGTGGTGGTGGCGCGTCAGGCGCAGGCTCGGCTGGCACCGGCTCGTGCGCTACAGCCGGCGCAGATACCACCTCGGCAGGCGGCGCGGCCTCCGGCTCGGGCTCGCCGCGCCGTTCCGCCGTCTTGCGGCGCGACCAGCGTGACAGGAAAGACTCGTCGTTCACGGCAGCCTCGCTCAGAACTTCGCTCGGTCTTCAGGCGACAGGAACGACTCCGGCCGGCGCCGCTTCTTCGGCTCGGGCCGGTAGTTCTCGGCCACGTAGGCCTGCAGCCACTCCAGCGCAGCGGCGTCCAGCGGCACGTTTTCAACCGTCTCGCCGCCGTCGAGCCAGCGACCCGCCTCGTTGTAGCTCACCGATACCGTATGCGGAATCGCCCGGCCCTCGTCGGGCGTGCCCGCTTCGCCCAGGCGCCACAGCACGAACCAGCAAGGCGCGGCCGAGGTCACGTTCAAGTAGTAGCCTTCGGCCTCGTCGCGGAACAGCGTGACGTTGAAGCCGGGCGTGAGCCAGCGTTCTTCACTGTCTGAGCGATCGAGACAGCGCGGCTCGGTGCCGTATTCGCCCAAGTCCGGTACGACGGCCTCCAGCCGCCACTGGAACGGCTGCCAGCGGTTGGCGGTCGGACGGCGGCACAACACCACCGCCATCCTCACGGACGGACGCTCGTTCTGCTGTGGCTCGGTGGTGTCCATGGTGCTTGTGCCTGGCTTACGTGTTCTGCACGACGATCGACGGGAACTTGCTCGTCATGTCCTTCGCCTTCTCGGCCACGGCAATGGCGACACGGCGCGCGATCTGCTTGTAGACACTGGCAATCGCGCCGTCGGGATCGGCCACCACGGTCGGGCGGCCCGAATCGGCCTGCTCGCGGATCGACAGGTTCAGCGGCAGGCTGCCCAGGAACGGCACGCCGTACTGCGCGCACATCTTCTCGCCACCACCGGCGCCGAAGATGTGCTCGGTGTGGCCGCAGTTCGGGCAGCAGTACACCGCCATGTTCTCGACCACGCCAATGATGGGAATGCCCACCTTCTCGAACATCTTCAGGCCCTTCTTGGCGTCGAGCAGCGCGATGTCCTGCGGCGTGGTGACGATCACCGCGCCCGTCACAGGCACCTTCTGCGACAACGTGAGCTGGATATCGCCCGTGCCCGGCGGCATGTCGACGATGAGGTAATCCAGATCGCGCCAGTTGGTCTGCTTGAGCAGTTGCTCCAGGGCGGACGTGACCATCGGGCCGCGCCAGACCATCGGGTTGTCCTGCTCGATCAGGAAGCCGATCGAGTTGGCCTGCAGGCCGTGGCCTTCCATCGGCTCCATGGTCTTGCCGTCGGCAGACTCCGGCTGGCCCTGGATGCCCAGCATCATCGGCTGGCTCGGGCCATAGATGTCGGCGTCCAGAATGCCGACGTTGGCGCCTTCAGCGGCCAGCGCCAGCGCCAGGTTCACGGCGGTGGTCGACTTGCCCACCCCGCCCTTGCCCGACGCCACGGCAATGATGTTCTTCACATTCGGCATCAGGTGCACGCCGCGTTGCACCGCGTGCGCGACGATCTTCATCGACACCTGCACGCTCACATTGTCGACACCTTGCACCTGGCGCAGCGCGCCGATCACCAGCTTGCGGATCGTATCGAACTGGCTTTTGGCCGGGTAGCCGAGTTCGACGTCAAGCGATACCTCGCCGCCGTCAACCCGGACGTTGCGCACCGATTTGGACGACACAAGGTCACGCTCGGTATTGGGATCCACCACGCCGCGCAGGGCTTCGGTGATCTGTTCGACGGTTACGCTCAACATTGACTCCACAAATCTAATGCAAATGGGGGACGGGCCAACGATTGCCCGACATGAACTTTGTCGGGTCCTGGCCACTCTATGTACTGTTTTGCTATTGTATTTTGCCGGCGCGACATTCGTCCGATTCCCCCCACATATCCCTAGGCCACGCCGGCCATCGGCAAACCAAACAAGAACCGATCCCGTTATTTGTAGGAGAAACCATGAAAGCCAAGCTTATTTCCGTCTCGCTTGTCGCCCTGCTGGCGGCCGGCTGTGCCACCGAGCAGCAGAACAACACCGCCGTTGGTACGGGCGTTGGTGCCGCTGTGGGCGCGGGCATCGGCGCGCTGGTGGGCAACGGCAAGGGTGCAGCCATCGGCGGCGCGCTTGGTGCAGCTGCCGGCGCAGCCGCCGGTTACAACTGGAGCGCCATCAAGTCCAAGCTGGCTGGCGATACGGCTGGCACGGGCACGCAAATCTCGGAGCAGCCTGACGGCTCGCTTAAGCTGAACATCCCGAGCCAGGTCTCGTTTGATACCGACAGCGCCGTGATCAAGCCGACGTTCCGCGGCGCGCTGGATAGCGTTGCGCAGACGCTCACCGCGAACCCGGAGCTCGCCGCCAATGTAGTCGGCCACACGGATAGTACCGGCAACGCCAACTACAACATGACGCTGTCGCAGAAGCGCGCCCAGAGCGTGGCGAGCTATCTGACCGACCGCGGCGTCGCACGCAACCGCCTGACCGCCGAGGGCCGTGGCCAGACGCAGCCGGTTGCCGACAACGCCACCGAGGCCGGCCGGGCACAAAATCGCCGTGTCGAAATTTATTTGAAACCAATTCAGGGATGACCCAGTCATAGAGAACAGGTACCGCTTGCTACGCATTGCTGGCTCGCGATGCGTGGCTGACCTCCCGGGCGGTACCTGATTTCTCCTCCTTTTCCGTTGTGGAAAGCTGCGCCGGCTCTGACCGGCGCTTTTTTTTGGATCACGCAACCTGCGACGTCCTGCCGCAGCTTCCGAGCTTCGGATTCCCGCCATTCGTCGCACACCGGCCCCAGCCCGCCGGGCGCGCTAAAATACACGTTTATTCGCGCGCCGCTCCCTTTCTGCGGCCCGCCCGCACCTTTCTGGCCTGCCCATGTCCGAACGTCGCATCCTCGTCACTTCCGCCCTGCCCTATGCCAACGGGCCGATCCACATCGGTCACCTGGTCGAGTACATCCAGACCGACATCTGGGTACGCTTCCAGCGCATGCGCGGACACGAAACCTACTACGTGGGCGCCGACGATACGCACGGCACGCCCGTCATGCTGCGCGCCGAGAAGGAAGGCCTGACCCCGCGCCAGTTGATCGAACGTGTCTGGACCGAGCACAAGCGCGACTTCGATAACTTCCTGATCTCGTTCGACAACTACTACAGCACTGACTCTGACGAGAACAAGGAGCTGTCTGAGCGCATCTACCTGCAGCTCAAGGAAAACGGCCTGATCGACGTGCGCGAGGTCGAGCAGTTCTACGACCCGGTCAAGGAGATGTTCCTGCCGGATCGCTTCATCAAGGGCGAGTGCCCGAAGTGCGGCGCGAAAGACCAGTACGGCGATTCGTGTGAGGTGTGCGGTGCGACCTATCAGCCGACCGACCTGAAGAACCCGTACTCCGTGGTGTCGGGCGCAACGCCGGTGCGCAAGTCGTCGGAACACTACTTCTTCAAGCTGTCCGACCCGCGCTGCGAAAACTTCCTGCGCGAATGGGTGGCCGACCTGGCCCAGCCGGAAGCCACCAACAAGATGCGCGAGTGGCTCGGCGATGATGGCGAAGCGAAGCTCTCGGACTGGGACATCTCGCGTGACGCACCGTACTTCGGCTTCGAAATTCCGGGCGCGCCAGGCAAGTACTTCTACGTGTGGCTGGACGCACCGGTCGGCTACTACGCCAGCTTCAAGAACCTGAGCGCGAAGCTCGGCCTCGACTTCGAATCGTGGATCAGCGCGCACTCGACCACCGAGCAGTACCACTTCATCGGCAAGGACATCCTGTATTTCCACACGCTGTTCTGGCCGGCGATGCTCAAGTTCTCGGGCCACCGCACGCCGACCAACGTGTTCGCCCACGGCTTCCTGACCGTGGACGGCGCCAAGATGAGCAAGTCGCGCGGCACCTTCATCACCGCGCAGAGCTACATCGACACGGGCCTGAATCCGGAATGGCTGCGCTACTACTTCGCCGCCAAGCTGAACGCGACGATGGAAGACCTGGACCTGAACCTGGACGACTTCATCGCCCGCGTGAACAGTGACTTGGTGGGCAAGTTCGTCAACATTGCGAGCCGCTCGGCGGGCTTCCTGGTCAAGCGCTTTGAAGGCCGCGTGAGCGATGCCGCCCTGGGCCATCCGCTGATGGTGCAACTGCGCGAAGCCGCTCCGCAAGTTGCTGACCTGTACGAGAAGCGCGAGTACAGCAAGGCCCTGCGTGCCGTGATGGAACTGGCCGACGCCGTCAACGCCTTCGTCGACACCGAAAAGCCGTGGGACCTCGCCAAGGACGAAGCCAACCGCGAGAAGCTGCACGCCGCGTGCTCCGTGGCGCTCGAAGCGTTCCGCCTGCTGGCCGTGTACCTCAAGCCGATCCTGCCGACCACGGTTGAGCGCATCGAAGGCTTCCTCAACGTTGAGCCGCTGACCTGGCGCTCGATTGACTCGGCACTGTCGTCGGCCAAGCCGATCCAGCCGTACTCGCACCTGATGACGCGCGTGGACAAGAAGCAGGTGGATGCGCTGGTGGAGGCGAATCGTCAGTCGCTGCAGGCCACTGCGAATGCGCCGGTTGCCGCCGCAAATGGTGCTGCCACGATCGAGCCGATGGCTGAGACGATCACCATTGACGACTTCGCCAAGATCGACTTGCGCGTCGCCAAGATCGTCGCTTGCCAGCGTGTGGAAGGCTCGAACAAGCTGCTGCAGCTCACGCTGGATGTGGGTGAAGGTCAGACGCGCAACGTGTTCTCGGGCATCCAATCGGCCTATGCGCCGGAAGACCTCGTCGGCAAGCTGACCGTGATGGTGGCTAACCTCGCGCCGCGCAAGATGAAGTTTGGGATGTCGGAGGGGATGGTGTTGGCGGCTTCGGCTGCTGATGAGAAGGCGCAGCCGGGTCTGTACATCCTCGAACCGCATTCGGGTGCAGTGCCTGGGATGCGGGTGCGTTGATCACCTAAGCACGCCAGAAACAGCAAGGCCAACCCCACGGGGTTGGCCTTTGTCTTTTGACGTGCCACTAGGCTGGCACGCGGTCAACCGCCATTCAACCGGTTGTCACTGCGCGATGTTGTCGTAACGCGCCCATCCGGCCCAAAGTGCACATTGAAGAACGCCTTCTCCGTCGGGCTCTCCATCCACTTGTAACCCCACACTTCCTCCTGCTTGAGCTTGAATGCTTCGACCTTGCCGGGCTTGCCAAGCATCCGGCGGATATCGTCCTTGGTCTGCCCAACCCGCACGCGCCCAAAGTTCTCGGCAGTCAGCACCTGCTCGATCTTGCCGACGTGGCCATCGGGAGCAATCGTCACCATCCAGGTTGAAGTCCCTTCTGGCCCCCGCGGATACTCCAGCTGCCGCGTGCCGCCTTCGTTCTCCCAGATCATCTCGGGCTCACCTGCGGTGGCCTTCACATCCGCCTCGGTCGATTGGCCGGCAACGATGTCCTTGAACAGCAGGTTGTCCGGCTTGGCGGATTGCCACACGCGCTTGGCAGCGTCCCCCGCGCGGTCGACAGCCTGGTCGACCTTCTGCTGATCGCATCCAAACAGCCCGAGCAATGACGCCAGAATGCCCATGGTGACTCCCACTTGTGCGAGTTGACGACGATGCGGCATGGAACCCCCTCGTTCAAAACATAGATCCGTCGCCATTCTGGCAGCCGGATCACCTGATTACCAACGCTTGTTGAACAGCACCGAAGCACCGTTGATCGTTCCGCCACGTGCCACGACCGACCATCGCCGTGAGAACTGCCAGGTCATCTTGACGATGGAATCCGCGGTCGACAGGCTCTGTTCGTAACCCACGGTGATGCTCTCGGAGATGGCCTTGCCCAGGCTCACCACCTGCGGGTCGGTCAGACCCGAAGTGGATGCGCCGATCGAAAATTCATCCAGCCCGAAGCGCCGCGCAACATTCTTGCCCGCCACATTGCCCAGCAACCCCAGCGCTGCGCCGGACATCGCCTGCTGCTGGCCCAGACCCGCGTTGGATGCGCTGTAGCCAAACATCAGCCACGAGAGCTTGTCTTCATCCGGCACGTTCGGTTCGGAGACCAGCTTCACGCGCGGCTGGCGCACCGTGCCTGT
The DNA here is from genome assembly GCF_008801405.1 of Ralstonia insidiosa. NCBI lineage: Bacteria > Pseudomonadati > Pseudomonadota > Betaproteobacteria > Burkholderiales > Burkholderiaceae > Ralstonia > Ralstonia insidiosa. Next base: position 3,011,584 of record NZ_VZPV01000001.1, read on the forward strand.
CACCTGTACGCCCGCCTCGACCTCCTGGTTGCGGCGCATGGCGGTGATGTTGAACGACGGGTTGTTGATCGGCCCGGTGAAGTTCAGCACGCCCTGATCGATGGCCAGCTTGCGGCCGAACGCTTCATAGGTACTGCCCTGGCGTACGTAGATCGTGCCGGTGCCACGCAACGGCACCAGCGGTTCACTATGCACCGTCATCTGGCCGCCCAGCGAAAGGTCGGCACCCGCGCCCTTGAAGCGGAAGTTGTCGCCAAAGTCGACATCGACGTTGATGACCGGGCTGAAGCGGCCGGCAGGCTTTTCTTCGCGCTTGACGCCACGCTCGGCCTGATTGCGGGCGGCATCGGCACGACGCACGATGACCACGTCGTCACCCAGCGACGGTGCGCCGTCCTTGGGGAGATCGAACAGGCCGCGGTCGACCTTGAACTTGCCGGTAATGCCCACGCGGTCGTTGTCGTTGGCAATGCGCGCCTGGCCCGACAGCACCAGCGTGCGATCCGGATCGGCAAAAAGCTGCAGCTTGTCGGCAACGATGGAGCCGCTCAGGTTGGGGTTGGCCTCGCCGAGTTGCACGCGGCCTTTCGCACGCACGGTGCCGTCGCCGCCGTAGAACACCACGTCCTGCAGGTCGACCACGTTCTGGTCAAGCGCCACGCGCACCACGCCTTTGGTCAGGCGGATGCCTTGGTCGTACAGCGCCACCTCGATGTCTTGCCCGGTCAGGAAGCCGCTGATCTTGGGCGCGCCAACCGTGCCAGCAAACTGCAAACTGGCCGCCAGTTGGCCGTCGGTTGCAACGTCGGGGCCAAGCAGATCGCCGATGCCCTTGAGATGCGGCAGGCTGATGGTCAGCCCGCCCGTCAGCGGTGATGCGGGCGACATCAGCGCCAGCCCACCTGGCGCGGTATCGCGCGTCAGTCCGATACCGGCATCGAGGTAGAGATTGCCAACGCGCGTCGATTGCGCATCGCCGCGCAGTGCCAGCCGCATGCCCTCGCCGCGCGCCTCGACCACCAACTCGGTCAGCCCAAGCGGTGTGAAACCACGGCCAGCGTTGATCGACAGGTCACCGCTGCGACGGGCAAAGCGCGCCGTACCGGTGGCTGTACCGCCGAGGTCCAGATCCCATTGGCCATCGATGACGAGATCCGTGCGCACCGGTGGTGCCTGGCCAGTCCAGGTGTGCACCAGCTCCAGCACGCGAGCGATCTGCAATCCGTCGACACGGCCGGCGCTGCGCAGGTGGCCCTGGTTGGATTCCACGCGCTCGATGTGGATGGGCGTCTGATCCAGCGTCAGATCTGCGCGGCCGATCATCAAGCGATTTGGCGCCACCGACACACGCACCGGCGCCGTCAGTTGGAGGTTGGGCGCGCCCTGCGCCGACAGCGTGGAGATCGTACCGTCCCACGCATCACCCTCTTTACCGGGCGTCAGTGCGCCATCACCAGCCAGCGCGAACTTGAACGGCTGGCTTCGCACGTTGCCGTCGGCATCGGCGCGGAAGCGGTGAGCACGACGCGTACCGTCCAACGTGGCGTGCACCTCGCGCAATGACACACTCGGGGCCGTCACACGCTGCGCGGTCAGCTCGAACTGCAGTGGGCCGTCAATGCCATCGCGCATCTGCGCACGGCCATTCGCCAATTCGACTTTGTTGCCCTGATACGCAAGCTGCTGCGCGCGGAACGTGGCATCCACCTGCGGGCGCTTGATCGTGCCGGACACGTCGCCAGACAGGGTGAGCGCCCCGCTCACGCCAAGCTGCAGGCGCGCGAGCTGTGGCGCATCGACTTCCACGTGCAGGCGGTCTCCAGTGGCGCCAAAGCTGCCGCGCAGGCTGGCCTTGTTGCCGGCCACATCCAGCTTGGCGTCGCTCGGCAGCAGGCGCATCAATTCGTCAACCTTGCGCAGATGGACGTTGCCGTCGCCCGTCATCGGCAGACCGGCGTAGTCGCTGTTGCGCACCGCAAACTTGATCGCCGCATCAATCGGCTCACCCAGCGTGCCACGCGCGTCAAAAGTCGCGTTGATACGGCCCTTGGCCACCTTGGCCAGCCGTGACGGGTCGAACTCCGCCAGATCACCCTTGAAGGCGAACGACTGCGCGTCGTCATGCTTGAGCGTGCCCGCCAGCGTCAGCCGCGAGCGGCCCAGCGACACCTGCGCGCTCTCCACAGCCACCTGCGCGGCATCTAGCACCGCCTTCGCTTGCGCACGCATGTCACCACCTGCCAGATCCAGCGCCACATGCTGCGTACCGCCTGCAAAGTCCACGGTGATGGGGCCGGCGAGCTTCGTTTTCTCCAGCGACGCGTGCAGCGCCTGCAGATCCAGCTGGCGCACATCGACGCGCAACGTGCCATGCCCCTTCTTCACATCGGCGCCGCCAGTCAGTTGCGCGCCACCCAGCAGGCGCACGTCCAGGCCGGTGAGTTGCTGATCATCTTCGTTCAGCCGCACCTGCGCGCGCAGGGATTGCAGCGGCAGTTTCTGCTTGTCGAGCGTACCGGCCTGCGCGTTGTCGATCTGGATGGGGCCCGCGACGGTCAGCGTCTTGGCTTTCTCGTCGGGGCGCAGATCCGCGCGGATGGTAAGCGAGGCCTCCGGTGCGCCTGGCGCAAACGCGCGCGGGTTGACGTGATCGGCCGACACCACGGCGCGCGACAGGGGCAATGCCCCAAACGGCGTGGCGTCGATCTGCGCCTGCGCAGTCAGCTTGGCACCGGTGCCGGTCGCGTCGATGTGCAGCGCTTCCAACGAGCCCGAAAGCTGCGCCGACACCGACGCATCCTGCTTCTGCCCGTTCGCTTCGAACTGCGTGGCCAGCGTCGCCGCCCCCGTGAGCGGATACGGCCGTGTGCCCGTCATGCGCAACGTGGCCGCCAGCTTGCCGGCGGGCGTTTCCACGCCGTCGAGCAGCACGTTGTGATGCATTCCATCGGTGTGCACGCCGCCGGCAATCGACTTGAGTTCGGTAGTCGACGTGCCCTCGCGGATGGCGAGGCGGTCTACGGCCAGCCGATCCACATCCAACGCCAGCGGCAACACCAGCGAAGCCGGAGGACCACTCGGCGGCGATGGCGGCGTCGGATGCAGGATCACCTCGACATTGCCTGCAGTGAGATACGCAATGCGGACATGCCACGGCCCACGCGTGATGGTCCAGCGGCCTTCCACGTGGTCGATGCGCACTTCGGTGCTGCCCGCACGCACATGCACGTCCCGCAGCGACAGCCCTTCGCGCAACGTACCGCCGGCCAGCGTGCCCGATACGTAGTCGTGGCCGAAACGCGTGGCAAGCGCCCACAACTGTGCCGTGCCCGTCGGCGAGTGGATGGCCCAGGCCAGCCAGCCGGCAATGCCAAGCACGATTACCAGCACAAGAGCGACGAGGCCGCCCAGCCAGCGTGCTAGACGACGGCCCCAGCCGCGCTTGGGCTTCGGCGCGTCGGGTTGGGTGGATGCAGGCGTCTGAGAGTCAGTCATGGTCATGCTCAGAACGCGATGCCCAGCGACACGCTCGGCCGGAATTGCTTCTGCTGGATACCGTAGGCCAAGTCGAGCTGGATTGGCCCGACCGGGCTCTTCCAGCGCACGCCCACACCCACGCCGTTGAACCAGCGGCGCTCCGACCAGTTGTCGGTGGCGGTACCGGTATCCCAGAACACCGCGCCGCCCCACTGCGGCAGGAACCAGCGCTGGTACTCCAGCCCGCCCGTCGCAAGGAATTTCGTCGGCAGCGTACTGCCGTTGACCTCGTTGCCGATGCTCTGGAAGTCGTAGCCGCGCACCGACTGCGTGCCGCCCGTACGGAAACGCAGCGTGGCCGGCACGCCATCGCCCGTGCCGCCGGTGATGACAGCGCCTAATTCCGCCCGCGCGACAAAAATATCGCGCTGCCCGACCGGCACGAACTGGCGAATGCGGCTATACGAGCGCACAAACGTTTGGTCCGTCAGGAAGCCCTTCACCGCAGCGCCGATCTGCGTGGTGATGATGTTGCCCCGGCGCGGGAACAGCGGGTCGTCCACGTCACGGCGCGTCCACGCGAAGCCGGGTACCAGCGCCTTGCTCAACTGGCGCTCGGCACCCTCCGGGCGCAGGTCGTCGTAGTAGAAGTCGATGGTGAACGAGGTTTCGTAGATGCCGCGTACGCGCGTCTGCTTGAAACCCGAGCGATAGCTGCGCGTCTCGGTGCCCGAAGTGTCGGTCCGGTCCATGCTGCTGTAGAGGCTGTTGACGTACTGCTTCTCGTCGGGCGGCAGGGTCACGCCGGCAAACAGATATTGCCGGCGCTGCTCGATGCGCGCCTGGGTGTCGAGCACCCATGCCTTGTTGAACAGATTCAGGTATTGATAGCGCCCTTCCACCGAGGCCCCCGTGTCCGTGCCATAGCCGACACCGCTAGTGAGGCGGTTGGGCGGGTATTCACGCACGCGCACACGTACCGGCGCGTTGACGGGGTCCTTCGGTTCGTCACCCAGATCAACAATGGCGTTGGCGAAGTACGGCTGGCCCTGGATGGCCGCCTGCAATGCCTGCAGGCGGTCGGCGGAGTAATCCTCGCCCACGCGCAGTGGATTGACGTTGTTGATGATGCTCAGCGGATAGCGCGTCAAACCCTGTACATCCAGCGGCCCCAGCGTGTAGGCCGGGCCGCTGTCATAGGAAACGGACAGATCCGCCTTGTTCTCGTCCGGATCCACACGCGCCTGCGACGCCGTCTGCTTGGCCGCGTAATAGCGCTTGCTCTGCAGCGCGGCCAGGCTGTCGTCCTTGGCCTTGTCCCAGCCGGACTGGCGGAACGCCATCTCCTTCTGCAAGCCCCAGGCCTTCTTCAATTCTTCGATGCGCTTGGGGTCCTGCGTGATCGCGCCGTTGAAATCCAGCGCCACGCTGTCGATGGTGGTGCGCGGGCCGGGCTCGACCTTCACATGCACGACACGGTGATCCGGCGGCCCCTCCATGCTGGCAGTGGCCTTGGGCACGAAGTAGCCCTCGGTGGCCGTCAGCTTGGTGACCTGGTCGCCAATGGTCTCCACCATGTACTGCAGCTGGTCGTCGGTGATGTCCTTGCGATCCTGATAGCGCGACAGATCAAGATGGCGCTCCAGCAGATCGCGGATGGCCTTGGGCGCTTCGATCTTGACGTCGTACTCGGCACAGGCCGGCGCGCACGCGAGCGACAGGACGATGCCCGCCGCGAGCACAGCGGCATTGGCAGCAGGCGAACGAAAGTGAGACGGTCGTGACGGTCGACGAGGGCCGGTCATCGTGGCTAGCGTGGCGCCGCCCCCACGGGCCGGCTCAGTCAAAGGAAAGGCGTATTTGACCATACGGACCCCGGCAGGTGCCCAGGCAAATGCAACGAAACCTAGCTTTCGGATCAATCCGAAGGGCTTCGTGTGCGCCGTGCCCGTCGGCCAATACGGTAAAATGCGCCGTTTTCCGCCCGGGAACCTCCCGTGCGGGCCGGATCACCCAATATCACTGACTGCCATGGCCCTGTATAAGTCCGAGATCACCCAGTTCCTGGAAGAACTCAAGACCCAGAAGCCCGACCTGGAAGCGCAACAGCGCCAAGGCCGCTCGCTGCTGTGGGACAAGGACCCGATCGACCTGGACGAACGCACCCGCGCCCAGGCAGCACGCGTGGCGCAAAAACCGTACGTCTACTCGCTGGACTGATCGGCAAGCCGATCCCCAGGCCCGCCGCCGCATGACCACTTCTGCGCAGGACAAGCTGCCGCTGCCCGTCGAGTTGCCCAGCGTGGCGCCCGAGCAGGACTCCACGCCAGTACAGGTCGACGGTCTTGCCTTCGCGCGGCTATACGGCGAGCCGCTGTTCAAGCTCCCGCAAGACCTCTACATCCCGCCCGATGCGCTCGAGGTGTTTCTCGAAGCGTTTGAAGGGCCGCTGGACTTGCTGCTGTACCTGATCCGGCGCCAGAACTTCAACGTGCTGGACATTCCGCTGGCGCAGGTCACGCGGCAGTACCTGGCGTACATCGAGCAGATCCGCGCGACCAACCTGGAGCTGGCCGCCGAATACCTGCTGATGGCCGCCATGCTGATCGAGATCAAGTCGCGCATGCTGCTGCCGGTCAAGAAGACCGACTCCGGCGAAGAACCCGAAGACCCACGCGCCGAACTGGTGCGCCGCCTGCTCGAGTACGAGCAGATGAAGCTCGCCGCGCAAAAGCTCGATACGCTGCCGCAGCTCGGCCGCGACTTCCTGCGTGCGCAGGTCTATATCGAGCAGAGCCTCGCGCCGCGCTACCCCGACGTCAACGCCGACGACCTGCGCGTCGCGTGGGCCGACGTGCTGCGCCGGGCCAAGCTCACGCAGCATCACAAGATCTCGCGCGAAGAGCTGTCCGTGCGGGAGCACATGAGCCAGATCCTGCGTAAGCTGCAGCATGCGCGGTTCATGGAGTTCACCGAGCTGTTTGAAGAAGCGATCCAGTCCGGCAAGGGCGCGCCCATCGTGGTGGTCAACTTTGTCGCCATGCTGGAGCTCTCGCGCGAATCGCTGCTGGAGATCACCCAGGCGGAACCGTACGCGCCCATTTACGTGCGCCTCGCCTATTCCCCGACGTAATTCGGCCACCACATCCGGCCAAAGTCAGCCGCTGACTCACACCACAAACGCATGAAAGTCATCTCGTCCATCCAGGAACTGCGCGACCAGCTGCGCGGCCAGAACCGCGTCGCCTTCGTGCCGACCATGGGTAACCTGCATGAGGGCCACCTGAGCCTGATGCGCCTGGCGCGCCAGCACGGCGATCCGGTGGTGGCGTCCATTTTCGTGAACCGCCTGCAGTTCGGCCCGAACGAGGACTTCGACAAGTACCCGCGCACGCTGCAGGACGACATCGAGAAGCTGCAGAAGGAAGGCGTGTACGTGCTGTTCGCACCCACCGAGCGCGACATGTACCCCGAGCCGCAGGAATACCGCGTCGACCCGCCGCATGACCTGGGCGACACGCTGGAAGGCGAGTTCCGCCCGGGCTTCTTCAAGGGCGTGTGCACGGTGGTGATGAAGCTGTTCTGCGCCGTGCAGCCGCGCGTGGCCGTATTCGGCAAGAAGGACTACCAGCAGTTGATGATCGTGCGCCGCATGGCGCACCAGTTCGCGCTGCCGGTGGACATCATCCCCGCTGAGACGGTGCGTGCGGAGGACGGGCTGGCACTGTCTTCGCGCAACATGTATCTGTCCAGCGATGAACGCGCCGAGGCGCCCGAGCTGTACCGCACGCTGCACCAGGTGCGCCAGGATGTGCTGGAGACCGTGCTGCAAGGCCAGGCCTCGCACGAAGCGGTGACCAACAAGGCGATGGAGTACCTGCGTGGCCGCGGTTGGCAGCCCGACTACGTGGCCGTTCGCCGCCGCACCGACCTGCAGCAGCCGACGCCCGAGAACATCGCCGCCGGCGAACCGCTGGTGGTGCTGACAGCCGCCAAGCTCGGCAAGACGCGCCTGATCGACAACCTCGAGATCTGAGCGACGTATCGCCCAACAAACAAGCCCGGCAGTTGCCGGGCTTTTTTCATGCCGCCGCTGACGTATCAGCCACGGTGGCCTGCGGGGGTGTTTCCCCCAGCCAACCGAGGATGCCGCCCCACTGCTCTACATCCTTCGCCACGCGCGAGGGCGCCACGTCCCACAGCGTCAGGCCGTGCGCGGCCAGTTGCACGTAGTTCTGGGTATCGCGCAGATAACCGAGGATGGGCACTTCCAGCCCCTGTACGAAACGCTGGAGTTGCTCAGCGGCGCGCGTGCGCATGTCCACGCGCATGCCGACCACGCCCAGCTTGACCTCACCGTGGCGAACCGTCTTTTCATCGGCCAGTTTGCGCAGGAAAGTCTGCGTGGCAAGGATGTCGAACATCGAGGGCTGCAGCGGCACGATCACGTGGTCTGACAGTTTGATCAGATCGGTCAGCCGCCAGCCGTGCAACCCGGCTGGCGTATCAAGCACCACATGCGTGGTGCCCTTGGGCGGCTTGGCGATGTGGTCGGCGCTGATCTCCCACGTGTGGATGGGCTTGGCCGTCTCGGGGCGCAACGCCAGCCACTCGCGCGATGACTGCTGGCGATCGGTATCGCCCAGCATCACGGCGTGGTCTTGACTGGCAAAGTAGCCCGCCAGATTGGTTGCCAGCGTGCTCTTGCCTACCCCGCCCTTCGGATTCGCTACAACGGCCACCGGCATGCCTGCCTCCTTGCGATCGCTGAATAGTGTGCCGAGTCGATCACTCGACGGATCTACCTATCCGGTGATTATGGCTCAGCCCGCACGTGACAGCGCCGCGAACAGGGCAGCTAGGTCGAGGTGCGCCTCGCACGTGTCAGCCAGGCATTCGAGCGACGCTTCACGCAGTGCTGCATAGTCCTGCGCCTGTGCATCGCGCACGCCGGCCCAGGCGAGCAGCGCCCGGCAGGCTTCAGGCGCATCGAACAGCCCGTGGAGATACGTGGCGAGGATCTGTCCGTCAGGCGAGACAGCGCCATCAGCACGCCCATCATCAAGCCGCACGGCGGGCTGCGCGAGCGCCGGCCCGTTGGTCACGCCCATGTGGATTTCGTAGCCGGCAATGGCTGCCCCGCCCTCCGCCAGCGCACCGCGCACCTGGCGCAATTGCTTGGCGGCCTCCAGCGTGGTCTCGAAATCGAGATAGCCGAGACCGTCGACGCTGCCAGGCGTGCCTTCCAGCCCTCGCGGGTCATGCAGGCGCCGCCCCAGCATCTGCATGCCGCCGCAGATGCCGATCAGCTTGCCGCCGTAGCGCAGGTGCCGCGCGATGGCAGCTTCCCAGCCATTGGCGCGCAGCCACGCGAGGTCTGCCTGCACGCTCTTGCTGCCGGGCAGGATGATGAGATCGGCTGGTGGAATCGGCTGCCCCGGGCCGACCAGGCGTACATCCACCTGCGGGTGCGCGCGCAGCGCATCGAAATCCGTATGGTTGGACACGCGCGGGAGCACCGGAATCACCACGCGCAACGCATCAACTGAGGCGGTGCGCTGCGCGGTCTGAACGGCATCTTCGGCATCCAGATGCAGACCGTGCAGATACGGCAGCACGCCAAACACCGGCTTGCCCGTCTGCGCCGTCAGCCAGTCCAGCCCCGGCGTAAGCAGCGAGATGTCGCCACGAAACCGGTTAATGACGAAGCCGGCCACGCGCGCCCGTTCACTCTCGGACAGGCAGGCGAGCGTGCCGACCAGATGTGCGAACACGCCACCACGGTCAATGTCTGCGACCAACACGACCGGACAATCAACGGCTTCGGCAAAGCCCATGTTGGCGATGTCGCGGTCGCGCAGGTTGATCTCGGCGGGGCTGCCGGCGCCTTCCACCAATACGAGGTCGTATTGCATGCGCAGGCGCGTGTGCGACTCCAGCACCGCAGCCATCGCGGTGGGCTTGTAGTCGTGGTAGGCGCGGGCGTCGAGATCACAGCGCGGCTGGCCGTGGATGATGATCTGCGCGCCGGTGTCGCTGTTGGGCTTAAGCAGCACGGGGTTCATGTCCACCGTGGGTGCAACGCCTGCGGCCTGCGCCTGGAGTGCCTGGGCACGGCCAATCTCGCCGCCATCTGCGGTGACGGCACTGTTGAGCGCCATGTTCTGTGGCTTGAACGGCGCCACGCGCACACCGGCGCGATGGGTAACGCGACACAGCCCGGCCACCAGCGTGCTCTTGCCGGCATCGGACGTGGTGCCCTGGATCATCAGCGTGCCGCGAAGGAAGGACGGGGGCACAGGAAAGGGTGGCTTTGGCATGCGCGGATTATCGCATTCACATATCTGCGCCCGCTCTGCATCAAGGGGCCCCCAGGCTAAAATACGCGGATGTCCCGCCGTCTCACCCTCGTCCTCGGTGGCGCTCGCTCAGGCAAGAGCCACCACGCTGAACAACTCGCGCTGCAATGCGCGGGGCCCGTCACGTATGTCGCCACGGCGGGCGAAGGCGATGAAGAGATGCAATTGCGCGTGGCCCTGCACCGCGCACGTCGGCCCGAGCATTGGGGTCTGGTCGAAGAGCCCGTGCACCTGGCCGAAGCGCTGTACACGCACACCCAGCACGGCGGTTGCGTGCTGGTCGATTGCCTCACGCTGTGGCTCAACAACCTCCTTTTCTCTGAACACCACGCGTATCCCGACACCGGCCTCATCACGCCCCCCGAAGCCTGGACGACCGAGATTGACGCCCTGCTCACCGCCCTGCCGCTGCTGCCCGGCGAGGTGATTCTCGTGAGCAACGAGATCGGTCTTGGCGTGGTGCCGATGGGTGCCGTCACGCGTTTCTATGTGGATGAACTGGGCCGTCTGAACCAGCGTCTGGCTGCACTGGCCGACAACGTGCACCTGCTGGTGGCCGGTATTCCGATGGTGGTCAAAGGGCCGGCGCTCGGCACCGGATCGTGACCCTGAGCTTGCCGACAGGCGGTGTGACCAACCTCGGCTGGTCGCTCGTGGCACTGGCCGCGCTGGCCGGTGTGCTGCTCGACCGGCTGCTGGGCGAAGTGCCGCGCTGGCATCCGCTGGTGGGCTTCGGGCGCATTGCCAACAGCATCGAGCACACCATGAACCGCAAGCCGGCAGCGCTGGTTTGGTCGCGCATCATCGGCCTGCTCGCCTGGGCGATTGCCGTACTGCCGATCGCGCTGGTGGCAGCGTGGCTCGTCGCAACGGCGTATGCGGCGTCAGCGTGGGCGGTGGTGGCACTTGATGCGGTGGCGCTCTACGTTGCGATCGGCGCGCGCAGCCTGCATGACCACATCGCGCCGATAGCGTCTGCCCTGCGCGCAGCCGACCTGCCCCGCGCACGCGCACTGGCCTCGCGCATCGTCTCGCGGGATCTGTCCGCAGCGGCCGACGAACCGATCGCCCGCGCTGCTGTGGAATCGGCGCTGGAGAATGGCAGCGACGCCGTATTCGCCCCCTTGTTCTGGCTGGTTGTGGCCGGTGCGCCAGGCGTGGTGCTCTACCGGCTGGTCAACACGCTCGATGCCATGTGGGGCTACCGCAATGCGCGCTTCACGGGCTTTGGCTGGGCAGCGGCGCGCATCGACGACGTGCTCAACTGGATTCCAGCCCGGCTGACGGCGATGAGCTATGCGCTGCTTGGCCACACCGCCGATGCGCTGCGCTGCTGGCGCAAACAGGCACCGCAGTGGTCGAGCCCCAACGCGGGCCCGGTGATGGCAGCCGGCGCTGGCAGCCTGCGCGTGCAGCTTGGCGGCACGGCACGCTACGAAGGCGTGGACGAAGCCCGCCCACTGCTCGGCGCCGGCAAGCCCGCGAGCGCCACCGACATCCACCGCGCACTCGCACTCGTCTCGCGCACGTTGTGGCTATGGCTTGGCCTGCTGGGCACCACTGCGCTCATCGCCCGGAGCCTGGCATGACTGCCATCGTCCACGGTGGCAACCTCGCCGCCGCACGCGCACGATATGGCGAACCGGCGGGAGGCTGGCTCGATCTCTCCACGGGCATCAACCCGCACGGCTACCCGATCCCGCCCATTCCACCCGATGCCTGGCTGCGCCTGCCGGAAGACGATGGGCTCGAGGCGTTGGCCGCCGCGCACTACGGCGTGACCGACGCCAACGCGGTGCTGGCAGTCGCAGGCTCACAGGCCGCCATCCGCACACTGCCCGCCCTGCTGCCCCGCGGCCGGGTCGGCGTGGCGCAGGTCGGCTACAGCGAATACGCACCGGCCTTTGCACGCGCTGGACATGACGTCGCCGTACTATCTGAAGCGGCATTCCTGGGCGATCTGCCCGACGACGTTCGACACCTCGTCGTCGTCAACCCGAACAATCCGACCGCGCGTGTTCTATCGGCCGACACCCTGCGTGATTGGCATACCCGCCTGCACGCGCGCGGCGGCACGTTGATCGTCGATGAGGCGTTTATCGAAGCGCTGGATGATGGCCCGACGCTCGCGCCGTTGGCAGGCGCGCCGGGGCTGGTGATCCTGCGTTCCATCGGCAAGTTCTACGGGTTGGCCGGGGCGCGCATCGGCTTTGTGCTGGGCGCGCCGGATCTGCTGGCTGCGCTGCGCGATGCGTTGGGACACTGGACCGTCAACGGCCCCGCTCGTGCCGTCGTGCGCGCCGCGCTGACGGATAGCGCCTGGCAAACCACCAACCGCACCCGTCTGCAATGCGAGGGCACGCGCCTGCACACGTTGCTCAATTGCCACGGACTGCCCAACACCGCCACGCCACTCTTTGCCTGGGCGCCGACATTACGTGCGCCGTCGCTTCACGCACAACTGGCGCGGCTCGGCATCTGGACGCGCCTGTTTGATGTGCCGGGCCGGGGTGACGGCATGCACCCCACACATGACGTGCTCGGCATACGCTTTGGCCTGCCTCCGGATGAGACCGGATGGCAACGTCTTGGCGATGCGCTAGCATCGCTGTCGCTCTCCGTTTGACCCACCCCGATGCCCGCTCGCTTCCCCTACTTTGTCCGTCGTTTGTGTGTGCTTGGCCTTGCTGCACTGGCCGTTGCTGCTGCACCCGCGCTTGCCGCCATTTCCGTTACCGATGACACCGGCGCCACGGTCACCTTGCAACACCCCGCACAGCGCATCGTCAGCCTGGCACCGCATGCGACTGAGCTGCTGTTTGCTGCGGGCGGCGGCGCGCGCATCGTCGGCACGGTGGCCTACAGCGACTATCCGCCAGCCGCACGCGACATTCCGCACGTGGGCGACAACCGTGCGCTCGACCTGGAGCGCATCGCTGCGCTCAAACCCGATCTGGTGGTGGTCTGGCGCCACGGCAATGCGCAAAAGCAGATCGACCGCCTGCGTGCACTGGGCATTCCGCTGTTCTTCTCCGAACCACACCACATGGGTGACATTCCGCGCTCCATCGAAGCACTCGGCACGCTGCTCGACACGCGCGCCAGCGCTCACGATGCCGCACAGCAGTTCCGCCAGCAGGTCGATACGCTGCGCAACCGCTATGCAAGCAAGCCACCGGTGCAGGTGTTCTATCAGGTATGGGAGCAGCCGTTGATGACGCTCAACGGCCAGCACATCTTCACCGACATGCTGGCACTGTGCGGTGGCCGCAATATCTTTGCGGGCGAGCCGCTTCTGGTGCCGACGGTATCGCCTGAGGCCGTCATCGCGGCCAACCCCGAAGTCTTGCTGACCGCAAGCATGGGCGCCACGCAAGGCAGCCGCCCCATCGACACGCTCGACGGCTGGAAACGCTGGCCGCAATTGTTGGCCGTGCAGCGCGGCAACCTCTTCAGCATCAATGGCGATCTGATCAACCGCTTCGGCCCGCGTCTGGTGGAAGCCGCGGCGCAGTTGTGCGATGACCTGGAGCAGGCGCGGATGAAGCGCCGCAACACACAGGCAGCCAGCGGACGCTGACCGTCAGCGGTTCCAGAACAGCAGGATGGGCAACGCGTCGGGTTGCCCAGGGTGCACGCGAAAACCGCACGCACCACCCCATTGCAGCGGCCACTGCAGCGTTTCGGCCAGCGGACGCTGCAGCCAGTGCGCCGCCAGCGCGCGCATGCAACCCGCGTGCGTCACGGCCCATAGACACGGGACGGGAGATGCAGCCATCGCGTCGGCCCACGTGGTTACGCGCGCCAGCAAGTCGGCGGCAGACTCTCCCCCGTGCGGGTTGCCGTGCACCAGATCGCGCGCCCAGCGATCGACTTGCATGCGCGGGATGTCATCCCACTGGCGGCCCTCCCAGGCGCCAAAGTCGAGTTCCATCAGTTGCGCGTCAATCTCCAGCGCGGGCAGCTCAGCCACCTGCCGGATTGCCTGTGCGGTGAGCCGGCTGCGTTGCAGCGGGCTGGCCTGCAGACGCTGCGGTGGATGCGCACTGAGTTTCTCGGCAATGGCCGACGGATCAGGGTCCATCGGCGCATCGAGCGGCAGATCGGTGCGCCCGTAGCACAGGCCGGCCGTCATGGCGGGCCGCGCGTGGCGGATCAGGATGAAATCCATGCCAGCAGCCCCCACAGGATCAGCAGTTCGAACACCTGTTGTGCCATCCCCAGGCAATCGCCCGTGATGCCACCGATGCGGCGCACGAAGTAGCGGCCCAGCAGCCAGCGCGCAACAGACACCCCCACGACCACGAGCGCCGCACACACCGGCCCGAACCAAAGCAGCGGTGCGATACCGAACATGCCTGCCCACAACGCATCGCTCCAGCGCATGCGCTGTGCAACGGGCTTGGCCTTGCCTTCAGCACGTACATAGTCATGCGTGAGCAGATAGCTGACCGCAGCGGCGCGGCTGGCGGCATGTGCGCCCACCATCGCCGCCAGAAAGGCCACCGGATGCACCGCCAATGCCGTCAGCAGTTGCCACTTCAACAACAGCGCCATGCACACCGCAATGGCCCCGAACGCGCCGATGCGCGAGTCGTGCATGATGCGCAGCCGGTCTTCCGGCGTGTAGCCGCCGCCAAAACCATCAGCGCAATCGGCTAGGCCATCTTCATGGAAGGCGCCGGTTAGCAATAGCGTGGCCACCATCGACACGGCGACCGCCACGCCGGGCGCCGGCACCGTGCGTGACACCAGCCAATACACCGCCGCTGCCACCGCGCCCACCAGCCAGCCGACCAGCGGAAAGTAGCGTGCCGCGCGATTCAACCCCGCTTGCGAGAATCCGATCGACGCCGGCACGGGGATGCGGGTGAAATACCCGACCGCCGTCCACAGCGCCTGCCAGTGCTCGCGCAATGCGTTCATGAGCCTGAACGCTCGCTCACACCCGCGCTGGCGAAGGTCGCCATCTCGCGCAGGAAGGCCACGGCGGACACGACCAGCGGATACGCCAGCACCGCCCCGCTGCCCTCACCCAGGCGCAACGACAGCGACAGCAGCGGCCGCGCATCCAGCACCTCCAGCAGCGCGCGATGACCGCGCTCATCCGACACGTGACCGAACACGCAGTAGTGCAGCACATCAGGTGCCACGCGCGCCGCCACCAGCACGGCTGCAGTGGCGATGAACCCGTCGACGAGAATGACCATACGCCGCTTGGCCGCCTCGATCACCGCCCCGACAATCGCCGCCACCTCGAAGCCGCCAAAGCAGGCCAGCACGTCCAACGGATCCCGCACATCGGTGTGTTTGGCGAGCGCGGCTTCCAGCACGGCCCGCTTGCGGGCGAGGCCGTCGTCATCAAGCCCCGTACCGCGGCCCACGCATTGGGCCACCGGCAGGTCGCACAACCGCGCCATCAAGCACGCAGCAGACGCCGTGTTGGCAATGCCCATTTCGCCCAGCGCGATCACGTTGGTGCCGAGCGATGCATGGTGTGCCACGCGCTGCGCGCCGAGTGCCATTGCGCGATCACGCTCGTCGGCGGTCATGGCAGGCTGCTCCGCAAAGTTGCGCGTGCCGGGGCCGACGGGTGCGTCGACCAGACCCGGCGTGTCCGCCGTCCACAGCGGCGCGGCCACGCCGGCATTGACCACTTCCAGTGCAAACCCATGCTGACGGCTGAACACGTTGATGGCCGCACCGCCCGCGATGAAGTTCAGCACCATCTGCGCTGTCACCGCTTGCGGATAGGCGCTCACGCCCGCATGGGCGACACCGTGGTCCGCCGCGAACACCACCATCGCCGGGCGCGTGAGCACCGGTGCCTCGGTGTTCTGGATCAGGCCGATCTGCACGGCCAGCGGCTCCAGCCGACCCAGCGCACCCAGCGGCTTGGTCTTGCTATCAACAGCGGTCTGCAGGCGGGTGCGCAGCGCCGGATCAAAAGAAGGAATCTGCATGGTTGAAGCCCACAAGGCCTACAGTTCGACACCCGGCTGCGCCTGGATGCCTTGGGAAAATGCGTGCTTGACGAGTGTCATGTCGGTCACGGTATCGGCGGCTTCGATCAACTCGGGCGGCGCCCCGCGTCCGGTAATGACGACGTGCTGCGCAGCCGGCCGCGCACGCAAGTCGGCCAGCACTGTCTGCACATCAAGATAGTGGTATTTGAGCGCGATGTTCAGTTCATCCAACAGCACCAGGCCGATGGACGGGTCGCTCAACAGTTCACGCGCGCAGGCCCAGGCAGCTTCTGCCTTTTCAATGTCACGCGTGCGATCCTGCGTCTCCCACGTGTAGCCTTCGCCCATCACGTAGAACTCGCATTGCTCGGGGAAACGGCGCAGGAAGCGCTCCTCGCCGGTCGGGATCGCACCCTTGATGAATTGCACGACGCCAACCTGCATGTCGTGCCCCATGGCGCGGATCACCATGCCAAAGCCGGAGCTGGATTTGCCCTTGCCGTTGCCGGTGTTGACCAGCAACACACCGCGCACGTCGGTGGCTGCGGCAATCTTGGCGTCCACCACGGCCTTCTTGCGTTGCATGCGTGTGCGGTGGCGCTCGTTCAGGCCGCTGTCGTTGTCGTCAGAAGTCGTCATCAGGGTCATCGGGAATCAAGGCCGTGCGGCGGCCATCCGCCACCTCGGCAATCGGGGTGCGCAGCACGCGGGCGCAGTGTTCGGGGGTAAGCACGTCGGCAGCAAGGCCTGCATTGGTGTGGCCTTCGCCATCCATCAGAAGTGCGTGCGTGGCGAAGCGACGCGCGAGGTTCAGATCGTGCACCGTCAGTACAACCAGCCAACCGTGGTTGCGACAACCTTCGCGCAGCAGGCGAAGCACGGCGATCTGCTGGTGCAGGTCCAGATGCGCAACGGGTTCGTCGAGCATGAGGACACGCGCGTCTTGCGCAAACACGGCTGCCATGGCCACACGCTGGCGCTCGCCGCCGGAGAGCGTGCGCACATCGCGCTGTGCAAGCGGCTGCAACTGCAGCGCAGATACTGCCGCATCAACGGCGTGTGCATCGGCATCACTCTCCCACTCCCAACGCGCGAGGTGCGGATGGCGGCCGGTCATGACCGCCTCATACACCGTCATCGGGAACGTGTCATGCAGCGCTTGCGGCAGGAACGCGCGGCGGCGCGCCATTGCAGCGGCGGGCCAGTCCGCGAGCGCTTGGCCGTCCAACATGACACTGCCGCCATCCGCATCGCGCAAACCGGCCAGCACCGAGAGCCACGTCGATTTGCCTGCGCCATTCGGGCCGACCACGCACCAGAGCTGCCCGCCGGTGGCTGTCATCGACAGGCACTCGATCAGCACACGCCCATCAATGGCCACACGCAGATCGCGCAGCGCGAGTTCGGGCACAGCATCGACCTCTACAAACGCAGCCGGAGCAGGGGCGCGGCGCAACCAGCTCATCGCGTGCTCCGCATCAACAGGTAGAGAAATGTCGGCACGCCCAGCAGCGTGGTGATCACGCCCACCGGCAGTTGCGTCGGTGCGATCAGCGTGCGGGCGATCAGGTCGGCCAGCATCAACATGCCCCCACCGGCCAGTACCGTAGCGGGAAGGTGGATGCGCACGTCGCGCGTCCACGCCAGGCGCACCATGTGCGGCACCAGCAAGCCAACAAACGCGACAGAGCCGGCAATCGTCACGGCCACCGCTGTGCACAACGAGGCCACCACGTAGATCAGTGTGCGCACGCGTGCGACCGGCACGCCCAGCGCGCGGGCGCGCGTCTCGCCGGTCAGTAATACGTTGAGGTCACGCGCATGCGGTAGCACCACCACCACCGCCACCGCTAGAGCGGTCAGCGCGCCAAAATAACGATCGGCACCACCCAGGTCGCCAACCATCCAGAAGATCATGCCGCGCAGCTTGTTCTCGGGCGCGACCGTCAGAATGAGGGTAATCAGCCCGACCCAGCCAGAGGCCATCACCACGCCGCCGAGCAGCAAGCGTGCATTGGCCTCGCCAGGTTCACCACGCCACAGGTGCTGGCGCGCAAGCGCGGCCACCAATGCCATCGAGAGCAGTGCGCCCCCGCAGGCGCTTACCTGCACCCCCCACCACGGCATCGAGAACAACATGGCCGTCAACGCCGCCACCGCTCCGCCGCCGGACACTCCCAGCACATACGGATCGGCCAACGGATTACGCAGCAACATCTGCATCAACGCACCGGCAAAAGCCAACAGCCCGCCAGCAGCAAACGCAGCGCCCGCACGCGGTAGGCGTAATTCGGTGACGATGCCTGCAGCCAAGCTATCGCCACCGCCAATCAGAGCCCGCCAGACTTCGGCGGGCGACAGCTTCACGCTGCCGAGCATCAAGGACGCCATCAGCACCACCACGCACGCGAGCGCCAGCAGCGACCACAGTCGCCAGGCAAAACCGCGTACGGGCAGCGCAGGTGTCATCCGCGTTTCCTTACTTCTTTGGCTCGTGCTGTTGCCACGACAGCGTGAAGAACACCCCACGCGATGCCGTGTTGTACGGATAGATCAACTGGTAGTTCTTGTTCGTCACGTTCTCAAGGCGTGCCGATAGTGCCCAATCCGGCGTGATCTGGTAGCGGCCGACCAGGTTCAGCAGGCCATAGCCGCCGAGCGTCTTGGTCGAATCCTGACGGTCGCCCGCCGCATTCCACTCAACACCCGCCGAGAACGGCCCGAAGGTCTTGTAGGCCGACACGCTGCCGAAGTGCCGCGCGCGGCGCGACAGCAACTGGTTGGCCGACAAGTCCTGCGGGTTCTGCATGGTAAAGCTGGCACGCAGGTCCACGCCATAGATCGAACCCCGATACGAGGTCTCCAGCCCGTTCACGCGCGCACGGTTGACGTTGGCCGCCGTGCAGTTGAACGACGCATCGCACACCGACGTGATCAGGTTGCTGTAGTCGGTCTCGAACACCGTCACGCGCACCAGGCCGATCGCGCTGCTGTACTCCACGCCGCCTTCCACCGAGCGGGCCTTCTCAGGCTGCAGGTTGGGGGTGCCGTAGAACGGGTAGTACAGCTCGTTGAATGTCGGTGCACGGAAAGCATTGCTCACGCTCGCCACGGCCTTCCACTGCGGGTTGAAAGCGAAACCGTAACCAGCGTAGTAGCTGTTGGCACCGCCGAAGTCCGAGTAGCGGTCACGACGCAGGTTCAGCTGCAACTGGTGCGGACCGAACTTGCCCTCGTAGCCGATGTAGCCGGAATCGACATTGCGCGTGGGCACGTTGTAGGCATCGCTGTCGATGCTCGTCTGCAGATGCTCCAGGCCCACCTTGAGCAGTTGATCGGGCATGAAGGTCCAATCGTTCTGCCAGCTTGCGGTCTGGTTACGCGTATTGAAACGCGCAGGCACCTGCAGCACGCCGTTGGTGAAGTTCAGGCTGCGGTCATCGCCCTGCGAAAGCGTGAAACGCGTCTTCCAGTCCTGCGTCACCTTGCCATCCACAAAGGCAGACATCGAGCGCACCACGTTGTGTGCGATGTTGATGTCGGTTGGCTTGCCGAAGGCGTTGTCGTAGCTGACATCGCCCCAGGTCTGGAAGTACGTCAGCCCCGCCTGCCAGTCCGCGGAGAACCGATGTGACAACTGCGCCGACACGCTCTTGTTCGTGTAGTAGTTGTCGTTCGGGTTGGCCTTCGGTGCCTGCAGCGGGTTGATGGTCGAGAAGCCGTTGGTCTTGAACTCCGACACCGACACCGCAAACGACGTATCACCGTTCTCGCCCAGCGACCCGCTGATGCCCGCCTGCGCACGCTTGGTGTTGCGCGCGCCGTACTCGATCTCGGCATTGCCCAGCAGGCCATGGCCGCGGCCGTTACGCGTGAAAATCTGCACCACGCCACCAATCGCATCCGAGCCATACAGCGCAGACACGTTGCCGCGCACGACTTCAATGTGGTCGATCTGGTCGGCCATCAACTGCGAGATCTGCGCACTGCCCGATGTGCCGGAACTCACACGTACACCGTCAATCAGGATCAGCGTCTGGTTGGAGCCAGCGCCGCGCATGAACAGGCTGGCATTGGTGCCAGGGCCGCCGTTCTGGGCGATTTCGATGCCGGCCTCGCGGCGCAGCAGGCTCACCGCATCCGGCGCTTGCGAGCGCTCAATGTCAGCGCGCGTGATGACCGTGGTATGCGGCAACGCATCCGACAAGGGCTGCTCGCTGCGCGAAGCAGTCACCACCGTCGGATTCAGTTCGCCCACCGGCGTGCTCGCCATCTGTGTATTGCTTTGTGCCCAGGCCGGTGCAACAGCACCCGCCATGACCCCCGTCAGCACGCTGGCAAGCGTGCGCTTGGCCGTCCGGGGCATCCGGAGTGGCCGCTTTGTAGTCAAGCTCATGTTGAAAAGACAAGAAGCGTCAGCCGGACCCGTTCCCCCGCGGGTCGCTGGCAGCAGGATCTCGATGCGGTTCCCTCACATCGGCTCAGAACCGGTCCACGATCCGTAGCGAGCGGTCCGAGGTTGGCCCGAGAAACGCAGCCGTACGTGGGTACGGCGAGTATCACAGGGCCAAGATCGGGCCGCGCAGTAGGATCGTGGACCGGTTCGCTGAGATCCACCGTCCTGGCCGGTATCCGGGCTGGCGAAGCGGCCTGTCCGCCTTCCCATTCCCGAAGAAACAGTGGCTGGTTGGACAGACCGCGCGGTGCCCTCCTCTTCTTGCGAGAGATGGCGGGCACACGCGACGTTCGCTTACCGTTGCGGGGGCAGCGCAGGTTGGCGCATCGCTTGTGGGGCGGCGCTCCCTGCTTCCCGTTTAACTGCAGATGGTGCTGCGGGCACCAGGACGGCAGCGAGTTTACCGTCAAATACCCACCATCGCGCCAAAAGACGGGAAAAGACGGGAAAAGCTGTTGTGCCCTGGCCGCCGCCTGTGGACTTCAGCGCGACTGCGCATCCGTATGGAGGACAGGCGCAATTGACATGATGGGCTAAAATCCCCCCACTCGATTCTGATTGACAACCGATGCTGAACGAACTCGAACGCCTTGCCGACAAGATTGCGCGCGTGCTGCGTCACGCCGATGCGCTTGCCGCCGAGAACCAGCGCCTGCGCGCTGAAGTCGAACGGCTTACCGCGGAAGCCGAGGTCTCCAAGACCGAGCGCGACGCCATGGTGGCCGATCGCAGCGTGCTCAATGCCAAGATCGAAGAAGCGCAACTGCGCATCCAGTCGATTCTCGACAAGCTGCCGACGGCCACCGACGCCCGCCAGCTTGACCTCCTTGGCCAGGCCGCCGGCGAGGATGCCGCCACTGCCCCGCACTCGGAGACCTAAGCATGAGCAGCAAGCAAATTGAAGTGAACATTGCGGGCCAAGCCTACAAGTTTGCCGTTTCTCCCGACAACGAAGCCGCACTGCGTGAAGCCGCCGCCATGGTCGACAACCAGATGACGCGCATCAAGAACGGCTCGAGCACCAAGGGCATCGAGCGCGTTGCCGTCATGGCCGCCATCAGCATCGCGTCGGATTTGCTGTCGATGCAGCGCCAGGCCGCCTCCGATTCCGCCCTGCCGATCGACACCATTCGCGCCAAGCTGGCCGACCTGAACGCCCGCGCAGACGAGGCCCTGCGCCAGTATGGCGAGGTCATTTGACTCAATACAAAACGTGTTTGTAACCGGATCGCATCCGGGCTTGGGTTCGGATGCGAACGGGTGTATAGTGTCACCCAATGGCTGCCGGCAGTCTCCCGCAAACCCTTACACCATAAGGCTTTAGCGACTACAGACTCACAAGCCGGTTGCTCGCGATGAATCTCTCAGACGCATCGCCATGTCGTCAAAAACATGCACCACACCGTGGTGATGCGTCTGACAGTTTCCCTGCCTGGTTCGCCATGGCCATTAATTCCTTGAACCGATAAGCATTTGCTTGGTGCGGGATATGCCGTGTGGGCGAGCGCGTCTTCCAGCGCATAGCGTGCGACGCAAGTCGTGTGCTCCCTGTGCCGGTGATGTACCCAAAATGCGGCTTCCGCTGCCACTCTGAACCTCACTTGGGTTCAGGATGCGGGTCTAGCGGCCAAGGTGGGGACCCAACAAAGGCGGTAGTGCACATGTGCGCTACCGCCTTTTTCTTTGCGCGTTTCCTTTGTGCATTCGGTGGTGCATCGCCAATAGCAAGGCCATGGCGCTATTGCTATGCTGCGCACACCGTCACTTCCGTACGCCCAACCCGATGGCCGCCCAATACTGGTTGATGAAGTCCGAGCCCGACGAGGCCAGCATCGACACACTGCACACCGAGGGCACCCTGCCCTGGACTGGCGTACGCAATTATCAGGCGCGCAACTTCATGCGCGACCGCATGCGCATCGGCGATGGCGTGCTGTTCTACCATTCGTCCTGCCCGCAGCCGGGTATCGCTGGGCTGGCGGAGGTCTGTTCGACCAGCTACCCCGATCCCACGCAGTTCGACGCCAAAAGCCACTACCACGATCCCGCCTCCAAACCCGAGGCACCGCGCTGGATGCTGGTTGACGTGAAGTTCGTGCGCAAATGTGCGCTCATTGATCTACCCACGCTGCGCGCACAAGAGCAACTCGCCGACATGACCGTACTCCAGCGCGGCAATCGCCTGTCGATCACGCCGGTCACGCCCGCACAATGGCGCTACATCACCACCAAATTGATGCGTGATCCTGAGTAAATGGCACGCAACGGTTGGGAATTGTTACAAACGTGATGAACGATGCGCGTTGTAGCCGGTCAGACGCATCACATTGCTTTTTTGGGAGAACACAATGAAATCTGTCCTGGCCGCAACCATTCTGGGGACCGCAATGATGACGACTGCTTTCGCACAAGCCGCACCTGAGACGAATTATTCGGGCGCGCATTCAGGCGTACTGTCGCTGGATGCACAGGCCGTGACCGAAGTGCCGACCGACACCGTCACCCTCACGCTGGGTGCCGAACAGGAAGGCGCGGACCCGGGTGCAATCTCCACGGCACTCTCGCGCAAGGCCGACGAGGTGATCGCCCAGGCCAAGCGGACGTCCGGCGTGCAGGCAGAAACCGGCGGCTTCAACATCTACCCGAATACCAATCGTGACGGCAAAATCAGCACCTGGCGCGGCCATGCCGAAGTGCGCATCACGTCGAAGGACTTTGCTGCAGCCTCCAAACTGGCCGGTCAACTGGCCAACCAGATGCAGGTGCAGAACGTGAACTTCACGCTCTCGCGCGAGGCGCGCACGGCGGCTGAGACCAAGCTGATCGACCAAGCCGTTGCCTCATTCCGCGACAAGGCATTGGCAACCACCAAGCTGTTTGGCTACACGAGCTACACGATCCGCGACGTGCACGTGAGCGAAGGCAGCAACAACCCGGGCCCGCGTCCGATGATGCGCATGGCGGCCGCACCGGCTTCGTTCGATTCGGCACCGGTGCCCATCGAGGGCGGCAAGGCGCAAGTGACGGTGACCGTCTCCGGCGCCGTGCAGATGCTGAAGTAACACATCCGCCAGCCATGAAAAAAGCCACCGCTTGCGGTGGCTTTGTCTTTGCGCCGATGTGGCCTCAGGCGTGTGCCTGGGTTTTCGCGCCGTTGCTGCCGGCGCGGTCATTACGTCGATACGCCCACGCCAGCATCGCAATCCCTGCCAGGATCATCGGCAGCGACAGCCATTGCCCCATCGACAGGTTCGCCGCCAGCAGGCCGAGGAA
This sequence comes from Ralstonia insidiosa, assembly GCF_008801405.1. Lineage (NCBI taxonomy): Bacteria > Pseudomonadati > Pseudomonadota > Betaproteobacteria > Burkholderiales > Burkholderiaceae > Ralstonia > Ralstonia insidiosa. The sequence continues at coordinate 3,035,115 of NZ_VZPV01000001.1, forward strand.
GTTGTCCGGCTCACGCGCAAACTCGGCGAGGAAGCGGAACACGCCATAGCCGAGCAGGAAGGCGCCCGACACCGCGCCCATCGGCCGCGGCTTGCGCGCGTACAGCCACAGCAGGATGAAGAACAGCACGCCCTCGCCCGCGAACTGGTAGAGCTGCGACGGATGACGCGGCAGCATGTGGTACTGGTCGAATACGGCCTGCACGCCGCTGGTGAGCGCCTGTTGTGCGTGCGAGAGCAACCACTCACGGTCTTCACCCTGCGCCTGCGGGAACATCATCGCCCACGGCAGATTGGGCGAGGCCACACGGCCCCACAGTTCACCGTTGATGAAGTTGCCCAAGCGCCCCGCAGCGAGTCCGCACGGCACCATCGGCGCGATGAAATCGGTCACCTGCATCCACGAGCGGCCGCGCATGCGGGCATACACCATCATCGCCACGACCACGCCCAGGAACCCTCCGTGGAAGGCCATGCCGCCCTCCCACACCTTGAAGATGTCGAGCGGGTGGGCGAAGTACCAGTCGGCCTTGTAGAACAGCACGTAGCCCAGACGCCCGCCCAGGATCACGCCCAGCACGCCGTAGAACAGCATGTCGTCGAGGTCGCGGCCGCTCCAGCCCTCGGCGGCGATGTGTGGCTGGCGCGTACGCAGCCGGCCGAACCACAGGAACATGATGAACGCCGCCAGATACATCAGGCCGTACCAGCGGATGGCGAGCGGCCCCAGATGCAGGGCGACGGGATCGAATTGCGGATGGATGAGCATGAATCCTGGGGTTCAGGTTGAGTTGTCTTTGTGCAGCTTGGCGACGGCCTCGGCGCTGGCCACGAACCACGGCAGCACCGGCGAGGCTGCATCGCGCCGCCATACCAACCCGGTTTCGATGAACGGGCTGGGCGCGGCGAGTTCGAGATAGACCACGCCAGTCCGCTGCAGGTTGCATAGCGATGCGGGCACCAGCGCGACGCCCATCTCGGCAGAGACGAGGCTGACGATGGTCTGCATCTGGATGGCTTCCTGGCCGATGCGCGTGGCGGCCCCAGTTTCTCCAGGCCGGCCACCGTGCGCGGCATGATAGCCGGTAATGATGTCATACAGCGCAGGCGCAGACCGCCGCGGGAAGATGATGAGCGGCTCGGCTGCTGCATCGGCCAGCGCAAAGGGCTGGCCGGGCGCGACACCCCACTTTTCTGCACGCGATGTGGGCACCGCCAGCACCAAGCGCTCCCGCACCAAGGGGCGATACTCCAGCTCGCCGGGGACCGAGCCTGCGTGATGCGCAATCACTATGCCCGCATCCACCTCGTCGGCCAGAAGCGCTTCGATCTGCACATCGCTGGTGGCTTCACGCAACTGGAACTGCACATCTGGGCGTGCGTCACGGAAGTGCCGCAGCACGGCAGGCAGGATGCCGTAGTCGGCCGTACTGACGAAAGACAGCGACAGCGAACCCACCTCCCCGCGCGCAAGCCTCTGCGCCAGCGCGGGGAGTGCGCCCGCCTCGGCCAGCACGCGTCGCACCTCGACCAGCCAGCGCGCGCCTACCGGCGTGAGCGCCACCGAGCGCTGCGTGCGGTGGAACAGCGTGACGCCCAGTTCCTCCTCCAGCGCACGGATCTGCTGCGACAGCGGCGGCTGCGTCATCGACAGACGCTCGGCTGCGCGGCCGAAATGCAGCTCCTCGGCAACCGTCACGAAATAACGAAGTTGGCGCAAATCCATATCGTCGATTGATAGTTTTTTCGACTCAATAACCGCTCAATAATATATTTGACGCGCCTTTTGTCCAAGCGCATGCTGGGCGCCACGCTGTTTCCTATAACGACATTCCCGCCCCCACGGAGACTCCCATGCCAGACAACAAGCGTTCCCAGCACATCACCCAGGGCGTGGCGCGCTCGCCCAACCGCTCGATGTACTACGCGCTGGGCTACACGAAAGACGACTTCAACAACCCGATGATTGGCGTGGCGAACGGCCATTCGACCATCACGCCGTGCAACTCAGGCCTGCAGAAGCTGGCCGATGCGGCAGTCACTGCCGTGAAGGAAGCCAAGGCCAACCCGCAGATCTTCGGCACCCCCACCATCTCCGACGGCATGTCGATGGGCACCGAGGGCATGAAGTTCTCGCTGATCTCGCGCGAGGTGATTGCCGACTGCATCGAGACCTGCGTCAACGGCCAGTGGATGGACGGCGTGGTCGTCATCGGCGGCTGCGACAAGAACATGCCGGGCGGCATGATCGCCCTGGCCCGCACCAACGTGCCGGGCATCTACGTGTACGGCGGCACCATCAAGCCCGGTCACTGGAAGGGCAAGGACCTGACCATCGTCTCGTCATTCGAGGCCGTGGGCGAATTCACCGCCGGCCGCATGAGCGATGAAGACTTCGAGGGCATCGAAAAGAACGCCTGTCCGAGCTCTGGCTCATGCGGCGGCATGTACACGGCCAACACGATGAGTTCGTCGTTCGAGGCGCTGGGCATGTCGCTGCTGTATTCGTCGACGATGGCGAACCCGGACCAGGAGAAGGTCGACAGCGCGGCCGAATCTGCGCGTGTACTGGTCGAAGCTGTGCGCCGCGACCTGAAGCCGCGCGACATCATCACGCGCAAGTCCATCGAGAACGCCGTGGCGGTGATCATGGCCACTGGCGGCTCGACCAATGCGGTGCTGCACTACCTGGCGATTGCGCACGCGGCGGAAGTGGAATGGACCATCGATGATTTCGAGCGCGTGCGTCAGCGCGTACCCGTGATCTGCAACCTCAAGCCGTCGGGCCAGTACGTGGCGACCGACCTGCACGCCGCTGGTGGCATCCCGCAGGTGATGAAGCTTCTGCTCAACGCCGGCCTGCTGCACGGGGACTGCATCACTATCACTGGCAAGACGCTCGCCGAAGAACTCGCCAACGTGCCTGACCAACCGCGTGCGGACCAGAACGTGATCCTGCCGATTGAGAAGGCGCTCTATAAGGAAGGCCATCTCGCCATCCTGAAGGGCAACCTGGCCGAGGAAGGTGCCGTCGCAAAGATCACCGGCCTGAAAAACCCGGTCATCACCGGTCCGGCGCGCGTGTTCGACGATGAGCAGAGCGCGATGAGCGCCATCCTGGGGGACCAGATCAAGGCCGGCGACATCCTCGTGCTGCGCTATCTGGGGCCCAAAGGGGGCCCGGGTATGCCAGAGATGCTGGCACCGACCTCGGCCATCATCGGCAAGGGCCTGGGCGAGTCGGTGGGCTTTATCACCGATGGGCGTTTCTCGGGTGGCACGTGGGGCATGGTGGTCGGCCACGTCGCACCGGAAGCGTATGTGGGCGGCACGATTGGCCTGGTGCACGAGGGTGATTCGATCACCATCGACGCGCACCAGCGCCTGCTGCAACTGAACGTGCCCGACGATGAACTCGCCCGCCGCCGTGCCGCGTGGAAGCAACCCGCGCCGCGCTATACGCGTGGTGTGCTGGCGAAGTTTGCAAAGCTGGCCGCGCCGGCCAGCAAGGGTGCCGTGACGGACTGATCCGGTAACCGCCGTCCCCAGGCTGCACACGGGGACGGCGCCTCCCTCCCGACATCATGTGGAACACGACGAGCGCCGCCGTGCTGATCGGCATTGGGGCAACCGCTCTCATGGATTTCTGGATCTACACGCTGCACCGCGTATTCGGGCAGCCGATGACGAACTGGGCGCTCGTGGGGCGCTGGTTCTGGCACCTGCGCACCGGTAAGGTCTTCCACGACGAAATTGCCCTCGCCAGACCTTACGCGCATGAACTGGCGTTCGGCTGGTTCTGTCACTACGCCATCGGCATCGCCTACGCCATCATCCTGGTCTTGATCGCGCCCGGTTGGCTGGTCGCACCGGCTTTACTGCCGGCCTGGATATTCGGCATGGTGACGATCCTGCCGGGCTGGTTTCTGCTGCACCCGGGCATGGGAGCGGGCTGGGCGGTCTCCAAGCGTGCCAACGCCACGCAGATCCGCTGTCTGAGCATCGTGAGCCACAGCGTCTTCGCGGTCGGCTTGTATGGCGTGGCGCGACTTGCTCAGTAGGTCCGCGTGCCGTTAGACGTTGCTTAGCGCGACGGCGGCTTGCGCTGGTCGGCCAACGCATCGTCCAGCGCAGCACCCAGCCAGTCCATCAGACGGGCTTCCAGCGTGCGCGTGAGATCGGCAGCCAGTTGTTCGGTCAGCAGCGAGAGACGCGATTCCAGCGCCGCGCGACATTGCGCCTCGATCAGCGTCGGCCATTCAGTCTGGAAGCGCCACATCACGTGCCCCATCACACGCGCAGCATCGGTACCGGCCGGCGGCAGGGCGGGGGTGGGCGCCAGGCCCTGCTCGCGCAAGACAGGCGGCACGGCTGGTGCAGCAGGGGCAACAACTGGTGATGGCGTAGCCGCCGAAGCGACCACCGCTTCAGCATCCTCCAGTTCGACGATCTCCGTCAGAACGGGGATGTTGTTGTCCGCGGGGGACCCAGAGTTGCGGCCGTCGGTCATGCGCGCCCCACGTCGTGATGTTGGATTGGATAACCCCGATCGCGGTAGAAACGGAAGCGGTCGCGCGCGGCGGCGCGGTCGGCATCGTCATCACCGACGATTTCGATCAGCCGCTCGAAGCGCGCAAACAGCGGCGGCGGCTCGCTCGACAGATTGACAAGAATGTCGTGATGCGGGGCGTCGTCCAGCGGCTCGGAGATGTCGGCCAGCAAGATGGGGGTCTGGTCGGCCAGCGCGTGTCGCAGGCCGCAGTGCGGCAGGAAATCGAGCGCGCTGAACGTCCACAACTGCGTGTCGAACGCTTGCAGTGCCGCCTGATCTCCGACCACGATCACCTTCTGGCCCGCGCCGTAAGCCTTGCGCACGAGCCGGCAGGCATAGGCCAGCTTGCCGGGCACGTTGCTGTGAAAATCGACGCGGGTCATACGGTGCTTCGCCTCAGATGAATCAACCGCGGTCCATCAGGAAGCGCGTCAGCAACGGCACCGGGCGACCGGTGGCGCCCTTGGCCGCACCGCTCTTCCAGGCCGTACCGGCGATGTCCAGGTGCGCCCAGTCGTACTTCTCGGTGAAGCGCGCCAGGAAGCAGGCCGCCGTCACGCTGCCAGCCGGGCGGCCGCCGATGTTGCCCATGTCGGCAAAATTGGACTTGAGCTGTTCCTGGTATTCCTCGTCCAGCGGCATGCGCCAAGCGGTGTCGAGCGATTGCTTGCCGGCCGCGATCAGCGAATCCGCCAGCGCATCGCTGCGGGCGTACATGCCGGTGTTGATGTGACCAAGCGCGATGATGCAGGCGCCCGTGAGCGTTGCCACGTCGATCACCACGGCCGGCTTGAAGCGCTCCACGTAGGTCAGCGCATCACACAGGATCAGGCGGCCTTCGGCGTCTGTATTCAGGATCTCGATGGTCTGGCCCGACATGCTGGTGACCACGTCGCCCGGCTTGGTGGCGATGCCGCTGGGCATGTTCTCGCAGGTCGGCACCACGGCAATGACGTTCTGCTTGAGGCCCATTTCGGCCACGGCACGCAGCGTGCCCAGCACCGAGGCCGCGCCGCACATGTCGTACTTCATCTCGTCCATGCCCTCGCCCGGCTTGAGCGAGATGCCACCCGTATCAAACGTGATGCCCTTGCCAACCAGCACCACGGGCGCCTGCTTGGCCGGGCCGCCCTCGTAGCGCAGCACGATGAACTGAGGCGGCTCTTCGCTGCCCTTGGTCACGGCCAGGAAGGCGCCCATCTTCAGGGCTTCGATCTGCTTGCGGCCGAGCACTTCGACCTTGAGCTTGAATTCCTTGGCGATCTGGCGCGCGGTGTTGGCCAGGTACGTCGGCGTGCAGATGTTGGACGGCAGGTTGCCCAGGTCACGCGTCAGGTCCATGCCGTTGGCGATGGCAGTGCCGCGGGCGGCGGCCACGCTGGCGACCTTGGCATCGGCGGCCGGCACAGCCAGCACGACCTTGCGCAGGCTGGTGCCGCTCTTGTCGCCCTTGCTCTTGAGCGCCGGATGGCGCTCGATGAAGCGGTAGCTGGTTTCGCGGATGAGCGAAACAGCGGTCAGCACGGCCCAGGCGGTGTCCTTGTCACGGGCGGTGTGCTCGGTCAGCGTCCACGTCACGTTGGCGGCCTTGGTGCCGGCCAGCGCGCGCAGTGCGGTGCGCACGGCTTCAGCGTAGGCGCGGTCGGTGAAGTCGGCTTCCTTGCCCAGGCCGACCAGCAACACGCGGGCGGCGCCCACGCCGGCCACCTCGTGCAGCAGCAGCGAGGTGCCGCGCTTGCCTTCAAAGTCGCCCAGCTTGATCAAGCGGCCGACCAGGCCCTTGGTCGCCACGTCCAGCGCCTTGGCGGCGCCAGCCAGGGTCTGCGACTCGAACAGACCGATCACGAGGCAATCGCTCTTGGCCGCCAGGGCGCCCGCTTTGGCCCAGTCCAGGGCTTTTGTGCTAAATTCCATCGCGCTTCTCTCTATGAGGCGAGTCAACGAAAGCCCACATTATCCGCGATTTTGCGCGGGGGCTCCGATGGAACCCCAATGGGGTGTACATCGTCCCAACCGTGGCCAAGACCTCGCCCTCCCTTCCCGCATCCGCATGATTTTCGAACAAGCCCTGCGACGCGAGCTGTCCTTTACCGCCGGCGCCGTCTTCCTCGTGCTGCTGACGTTCATGCTGACCACCCTGGTGATCCGCATTCTCGGCATGGCCGCCAATGGTGAAGCCAATCCGAACGACGTCCTGCTGCTCATCGGCCTGGCTACGCTGGGCTACCTTGCCATTCTCCTGTGCGCCACCCTCTTCATCTCAGTGCTGCTGGTGCTCACGCGCTGGTACAAGGATTCCGAGATGGTGGTGTGGTTCACCTCGGGTATCAGCCTGACCGACTTCATCCGCCCGGTGCTGCGCTTCTCGCTGCCGTTCATCGTGCTGGTGGCGCTGCTGGCACTGTTCGGCTGGCCGTGGGCCAACCAGCAGAGCGCACTGTTCCGTGACCGGTTCGAGCAACGCGACGTGCTGTCGATGATCTCTGCCGGCCGCTTCATCGAGCCCGCGCACGGCAACTACGTGCTCTTCATCGAAGGCGTGGACTCGGGCATGAAACACGCCCGCAACCTGTTCGTGGCGAATGCCGCGCAGGACAAGATCGGCGTGGCGCTGGCCAAGACCGGCGAGTTCAAGACCATGCCCAACGGCGATCGCTACGTCGTGCTCGACACGGGCCGCCGCTATGAAGGCACGCCCGGCCAGCTCGACTACCGTATCGTCGAGTTCGACAAGTACGGTGTGAAGGTGGCCAACAAGCCGCCTGAGGCAGATGCCAACCAGCCCACCAAGAGCCGCCCCACCCAGGACCTGCTTGCCAACCCGACGCCCGAAAACCTGGGCGAACTGGTCTGGCGCATCGGCCTGCCCCTGCTGGCGCTGAACTTCGTGCTGATCGCCATTCCGCTGGCCTACGTCAACCCGCGCCTGGGCCGCTACACGCCGATGATCTTCGCCGTGCTGATCTATCTGACGTATTCCAACCTGCTGAACCTGTCGCAAGCCTGGGTCTCGCAGGGCAAGATGAACGTGTTCATGGCCTGGTGGCCGATCCACCTGGCAGCCTTCATCTGCGCAGTGTTGTTGTTCCGCTTCCGCCACTACAGCGCGGCCGGCCTAAAGGGCATTTCCGCCCTGCTCGGCTTTGCACCGAAATCGGCCTCCAGCAAGGCGGGCGCATGATGAAGATGCCGGTCTACGAAAAATACTTCGCACGCCAGATCTACGGCGTGTTCATCTTCATCCTGTTTGCGGTGCTGGCGCTGTTCATCTTCTTCGACATGCTGGGCGAGCTGGGCTCGGTCATGGGCCGCTACACCACGCTCATCGCGTTCTTCCACGTGATGCTGCAGGCGCCCACGCGTGTGTATGAAGTGATTCCGGTGGCCGCGCTCATCAGTGCCATCTACGTGTTCTCGCAGATGGCGAGCCAGTCGGAGTTCACGATCTTTCGCGTGGCTGGGCTGGATACGCGGCGCGCGCTGATGTCGCTGTTCAAGATTGCGCTGCCGCTGGCGCTGGTGACGTACATCTTCGGCGAGTTCATCGGCCCGAAGGCGGAACAGTACGCGCAGAAGGTGCGACTTGAAGCGCTGGGCGCCACGGTGTCAGCCGGCTTCCGCTCGGGCGTGTGGGTCAAGGACCGCGGCCCGGCCAAGCCGGATGGCAGTGGCGGCGAGGTGACGCGCTTCATCAACGTGGGCGCGCTGCAGGCAGACCAGTCCATCCAGGGCCTGCGCATCTATGAATTCGACTCGGACTACCGTCTGAGCACGATTCGCGTGGCGCAGCAGGCGCGGTATGAAGGTCACCAGAACTGGCAGTTGAGCAACGTGACCGAGACGCGCTTCATTGAATTCCCGCGCAAGGCAGTTGCCGCCACGCCGCAGGACAACGTGCAGGCCGCACCCGGCGCACCCGATGCACTGGCGCCGGAATTCCGTGGCGAGCAGACCACGGTGCCGCAACAGGAGATGCGCTCAGAGCTCACGCCGCAGTTGCTGTCGGTGCTGATGGTCACGCCTGACCGCATGGCCACGCTGGATCTGTTCCAGTACATCCGCCATCTGCGTGACAACAAACAGGATTCACAGCGCTACGAGATCGCGCTGTGGAAGAAGGTGGTCTACCCGTTCACCGTGCTGGTGATGATGGCGCTGGCCCTGCCCTTCGCCTACCTGCACGCACGCGCCGGCGCCGTCGGTCTGAAGGTGTTCGGCGGGATCATGCTGGGGCTGTCGTTCCAGCTGGTGAACAACCTGTTCTCACACGTAGGGCTGCTCAATACGTGGCCAGCCATTTTCACGGCCATTGTGCCAGGCGCCCTGTATCTGGCATTCGCGCTGGTGGCGCTACGCTGGGTGGAGCGTCACTGATGACCGCGCGCGCACTCGTGCTGTTTGCGCATGGCGCGCGCGATGCCCGCTGGCGCGAGCCGTTCGACCGGCTGCACACGCGCCTCGCTGCTCAGCAACCCGATGTCGACGTCCGCCTTGCCTTTCTTGAGCTAATGACGCCCGATCTGCCGGGCACGATCGACGAACTCGCTGCCGCCGGTGTGCAGCACATCACCATCGTGCCGGTGTTCTTTGGCCAGGGCGGCCACTTGCGGCGGGATCTGCCGGCGCTGATCGAGCGCTGCGCACAGGCCCACCCCGCCCTCTCCATCCGTTGTGCCGATGCCGTCGGTGAAGACGACGCCGTGCTCGACGCGATTGCCAGCTATTGTGTACGGCAGCTCACCTCGCCAACCTGATCTGCCGTCCGCCGGCACGCCTCCCTTCAGGGCGGCAGGAGAGCGCCCCCGCCGGTGCCGCAAGCCCCTTGGGGGTTGATACTCCCAATGATCGGCATCAGCGAGGTCAGATCCACCACAGCGCGACCGAAATCGACACGCGTTGCATACCTTGGCATCACGCCTCCCTGACAGCGCATGTATGGGAGCAGTTGCCCGACGGCCGAGCCGATCGTCGGCGTCACCTGCTTCAAGAGATCCCCGAAGACGCCCGCGGGCGTCGGCGCGGTCAGATACCGCTGATGAATGGGGCTGTATGACGCGGCGTTCTCGCCCGCGGCAGCCAGGATCGGTGAAAGTTGATGGTTCAGCCTGGCAACACCAGCGTTGACGCTGATCGGGGTCACACGCCGGGTCAGCATCTGCGGCGACGCCAGCTCGGCAGGATCATCGTGTTCGCTCAGTTCCGCCACCAGGGCCGACGTCAGGATCGATACATTCACGATCGCCTCATCCTCATTGGCCGGCAATTCAGGTAGCACCGAATAGAGCGTCGGATCGTCGCCGCTGGCGTCGTCTGCGGTGACCAGCAACGGGGCCGTCAACCCGGTCAGCGGAATCTCGTAGTGACCCGTGCTGTCGGTGACCGTGCTCAGCGTCCTGCCCTGGGCATCGGTCACCTTGACTTGGGCACCCGACAGAAGATCGCCCATCGCCACGGTGCCGCTCATGATGCGCGGGGCCGATGCGGCGCTCGCACTGTCCTCGCCACCCCCGCACGCGGCCAGCGTGGCAAGCACTGCGACGACGGGCATCCACGCCCCGAGACGCACGGCGGATGGTTGATTCGACGAATGGGTAGCAGGCATGGCATGGGGCTGGAGATCCCGCACTCGGGCGGAGGCGGCGTGGATACTCCCATGGCAACCCTGCTCGCTCAAGCGCGCAGGCGCGCGGTGCGTGCGATTGGTGCGGGTGTCTCACCAAGCTTTCGCCACGTCTCACACAACCCCGTTTAGCCGCCCTCGGGCTCGAGCTGCGCAAAGCGCGCGTGCACGTTGTTTTCAACGTGGAAACCGTGGGTGTCAAACTCCTCTAACTCCAGCGTCAACCCGAGATAGCGGCGTGCAAACACGTCGGCCAGATGCGCGCGCAGGGCAGCGAACAATTCCGCGCAGATCAGCCCCGTCACAGCCTTGGGCCGACCGGCCTTGATGCGGAATACCACGTGAATGAAGGCATCGTCCGCGGCGCCGTCTGCCATGCGGTACTGGTCCAGGCGTAGCGCGCGTGTGCGGATGCCGCCGGTCGGAAACACATCGGCATGGCCGATCAGCACGCCGTTGAGCAGGCGCATCAGCTCGGGAATGCGCGCATCAACTTCAACGTTGGCGGTGTACTCGATGATGACGTGCGGCATCGCAGGCGTCCGAAGAAGGGGTTAGGTGATTAACGCGCCGCCGCAGCCTCGGTGGACATCGCCGATTCGAGCGCATCCACTACCCGCGCCAGCCGCCCGAGTGACGGCGCACGCTGCACGCAGACATCCCATTCCGATGGGGCCGAGGTGAGCTTGTGCGCCGACAGCACGCCCTCGGCAAGCTGCGGCCCGATCAGCCGCACGGGTGCGAACCCGAGCCCAAAGCCCTCCGCCACCAGCGCATGCTGCAGCGGCACGGATTGCACTTCAGCGGCCACATTCGGCGTCAAGCGATCGGCCTCATAGCGACCCAGCAGCCACGCCCGCATCTCACAGCCGGCCGGGTTCAGCACCCAGGCTTCCTCCGTGACTTGCGCCATCGACAACGTCGGCGGCAACTTGCGCGAGGGCGCGGCAATCAGGCTGACGGGCTCCGTGCCGATCACGCGGATGTCCGCATCGGCATGGATGCCACGCACGTTGGCCGGCGCCAGCCACAGCGCGACGTCCAGCTCGGCGCGCTTCAGGCGATCGCGCAGTACGCCACCCCACTCGCAGCTCAGACGGAATGACACGCCCGGATAGCGCAATCGCAGCCTCGACAACAGGCGCGCAAACCGCGCATCGCTCACCGCATGGCTGACACCCACACGCAGCGCGCCCTCGGGCTCGCCGGTGGCACGCACGGCACTGCGCAGCGCCTCGAATTCACCAACGATGGTGCGGCAGCGCGCCAGCACCGCCTCGCCCTCGGCGGTGAGCCGGAACGGTTTGACGCGCCGGTCGAACAGCACGGTATCGAGCGCGCGCTCCAGCCGCTGGATCTGCTTGGTGACGGCCGGCTGTGTGAGCGGCAGGTGCTCGGCCACGCGGGCGATCGATCCGGTCTGTGCCAGCAACACGAAGGTACGCATCTCTTCAAGCATGACGACATTCCCAATCGTTATGTTTTCTGTGAACAAATTGAATTGGATTCATCTTAAGCGACAGGCCACAGTATCGCCAGACGCGCTTTTGCGTTGCTTTCCTCCCCCACCCACCACGAGGACACCATGAAAGCCCTGGCACTGACCGACGGTTACGGCATCGACGCCCTGCGCACCATCGAGCGCGATGACCCCACGCCCGCCCGCGACGAAATCATCGTGCGCACGCGCGCTGCCTCTCTCAACTTCCGCGACCTGGAGATCGTTTCCGGCAAGTTCTTCACACGCTATCCGTTACCGCTGATTCCGCTGTCGGACGGTGTGGGCGAGGTGGTGGCCGTTGGCGACAACGTGACACGTGTGCGCCCCGGCGATCGGGTCGCCGGTACGTTCTGGCAGCGCTGGGACGGCGGCGACTTTCGCAACGCCGACACACGCCGCATGCTCGGCGGCCCCATCGACGGCTGGCTGGCCGACACCATCCGCCTGGATGCGGGCGGCGCAGTAGTGGTGCCAGCGCACCTGAGCGATACCGAAGCCGCCACCCTGCCCTGCGCCGGGCTCACCGCATGGCACTGCCTGATCGAAGCGGGCAACCTGCAGCCCGGCGAAACGGTGCTCGTGCAGGGCACGGGCGGTGTGTCGATGTTCGCGGTGCAGTTCGCGCTGATGGCCGGGGCGCGGCCCATCGTGCTGTCGAGCAGCGACGCAAAGCTGGAACGCGTGCAGACGCTTGGCGTGCCCGAATCCGACACGATCAACTACCGCACCACGCCGGACTGGCACGAAGCGGTGCTCGCGCGTACGGACGGCCGCGGCGTCGATCACGTCATCGAAGTGGGTGGCGGGGGTACGTTTCAGCGCTCACTGAAGGCGTTGCGGGTGGGCGGGCAGATCCACCTCGTCGGCTATCTGGCTGGGCGTGAGGGCGGCGTGAGCCCGCTGGAAATCTTCGCGCGCAAGGCGGTGATCCGGCCGGCATCGGTCGGCTCGCGGGCGTCGTTTGAGGCGATGAACCGGGCGCTGGCGCTGCACGGCCTGCACCCGATCGTCGATCAGGTGCTGCCGTGGCAAGACGCGTCGGAGGCGTTCCGGGTGATGGAAGCCGGGAAAGTCTTTGGGAAAATCGCGCTGGCGTTCTAAGCGATGCTCAGGCGGCCAGAACGTGGGACTCGCTGGAAAACACTTCCGGCGCAGCATTAGTTGCGCGCGCGGCAAACGCGTCGCCAATCATCAGCAGGCTTGGGTGTTCAGGGTTGATCCACGCGGCCGCAGCACCTTCGGCCATCTGCTGCAGCGTGAAGCACGCCGAGCGCTGTTCGGGTGTGGTGGCGGCTTCAACCACCCACGCGGGCGTCGACGGTGCGCGGCCACGGGCGAGCAGGTCTGCTGCGATCGACGCGGCTTGATCGCGGCCCATGTAGTAGACGAGCGAATCGGCCTGCGCAACCGGTTCGGGCGTCACACCCTCGGGTAGCGGCGTATCGGGGTCGGCGGCCTTGGCTTGCGTGACGAAGGCCACACTGCGCGCCACGCCGCGCTTGGTCAACGGCTGGCGAATGGCGGATGCGGCTGCCAGTGCTGCGGTGATGCCCGGCACGACTTCGTAGTCGATACCGGCTTGCTCCAGCGCCTGCAGTTCCTCATCCGCACGACCAAACAACATCGGGTCACCGCCCTTGAGGCGCACCACGCGCTGGTACTTGGTCGCCAGATCGACGAGCTGGCGATTGATGAAGCGCTGCGCGGTCGAGCGCTTGCCGCAGCGCTTGCCGACGGCAATCAGCACCGCCTGCGGGCAATACTGGAAGACCTCGGGCGAGACCAGTGCGTCGTGCAGCACGACCTCGGCTTCGCCCAACAGCCGTGCACCGCGCACCGTGATGAGGTCCGCGGCGCCGGGGCCCGCACCAATCAGGCTCACGTGGCCAAGTGTCTTGTGGGTCTTCGCTTCCATTTGCCTAGCTTCCTTTGCTTTTTCCTGCGGGGCGCAGGCGAGTTTGCGACATGCGGCGCCCCTTCACTTTAGGAAAACGCACGGATCATGCCTGCTGCCACCGTATGGTGCGTCGCTTCGTCCACCAGGATGAATGCGCCCGTGGCCGGATTGTCGCCATACGCATCGCAGACGATCGGCTTCTGCAGACTGATATTGACGGTGCCAATGTCATTCAGCGCGATCTGCTTGCGGCCAGTTTCGTGCGACAGCGTATGCACGTCCAGCACGCGCTCGACTTCCGACACGCGCGCAAACACGGTGGCGGTCGTGTGCTTGAGCACGTACTTGCGGGCCGGGTTCAGCTCATGTTCGTCGAACCAGCAGAGATCGGCATGCAGCTTCTTGGCGGCGTTGGCGGCCGTGGTGGGTGCTGCAACGATGGTGTCGCCGCGCGAGATGTCCACATCGTCCGCCAGGCGCACGGTGATGGTCTCGCCGGGGCCAGCGGAATCAGCCGCGCCGTTCGGCGTCAGCACTTCGGCCACGGTGGTCTCGCGGTTGGCGGGCAGCACGCGCACAGCCTGGCCGACGCGCACGGTGCCGGCCTCGACGCGGCCCATGTAGCCACGGAAATCATCGGCCTGCGAGCCATCCTGGCGTGCCACGAGCTGTACCGGGAAGCGCAGCGCATCGTCACCAGTCGGCGCCGTCTCTTCCACCTTCAGGTCTTCCAGCAGCGCCAGCAGCGGCTCGCCTTGGTACCACGGCATGGCTTCGGAGGCGTGCACGATGTTGTCACCGCGCAGGGCCGACACCGGCACGTAGCGCACATCGCGCAAGCCGAGCTGGGTGGCCAGCGCATCGTAAGCGGTGCGGATTTCGTTGAAGCGCGCTTCGCTGTAGTCGATCAGGTCCATCTTGTTGACGGCCACGATCACGTGTTGCAGCTCCAGCAGCTTGACGATGGCCGAATGGCGCTTGGTCTGGGCCAGCAGCTCAGCCTTGCCGTCGACGGTCGTCACGCGCGTGACGTCGATCAGGATGATGGCGGCGTGCGCGGTCGAGGCGCCCGTCACCATGTTGCGCGTGTACTGCTCGTGACCCGGCGTGTCGGCGATGATGAACTTGCGGCGCGCGGTCGAGAAATAGCGGTACGCCACGTCAATCGTGATGCCCTGTTCGCGCTCGGCTTCCAGGCCGTCGGTCAGCAGCGAAAAGTCGATGTCTTCGCCAGCGGTGCGCTTGTTCTTGGCGCGCGTGAGCGCCTGCAGCTGGTCGGTCAGCACGGCCTTGCTGTCGTACAGCAGACGGCCGATCAGCGTGCTCTTGCCGTCGTCGACCGAACCAGCGGTGATGAAGCGCAGCAGCCCTTGGTGCGATGTTTGGTTGCTCATGATCAGAAATACCCTTCCTTCTTGCGCTTTTCCATCGAGGCTTCGCTCGTCTGGTCGTCCATGCGCGTGGCACCGCGTTCGGTGATCTCGGTGATGGCCGTCTCGGCGATGATCTCGGCCGGCGTGGCGGCGGTGCTCGCCACCGGGCACGTGCAACTGATGTCGCCCACCGTGCGGAAGCGCACCGACAGGACTTCGCTTTCATCGCCGTCAGCCTTGGGCGTGATCGGCGTCACGGGCACCAGCAGGCCGTTCTTGCGCACGACTTCACGTTGATGCGCGTAGTAGATCGGCGGCAGGGCGAGGTTCTCGCGGGCGATGTACTGCCACACGTCGAGCTCGGTCCAGTTGGAGATCGGGAACACGCGCATCTGTTCGCCTTGCGCCATGCGGGCGTTGTACAGGCTCCAGAGTTCCGGGCGCTGGGCCTTCGGGTCCCACTGGCCGAACTCGTCGCGGAACGAGAAGATGCGCTCCTTGGCGCGCGCCTTCTCTTCGTCGCGGCGGGCGCCACCCATCAGGGCGTCGAAGCCGTGCGATTCGATCGTTTCCAGCAGCGTGACGGCCTGTGCAGCATTGCGCGAATCAGTTTCCTTGCGCAGGCGCACCGTGCCGCGCTTGATGGAGTCTTCCACATGGCCGACCACGAGGCGCGCGCCCAGCTTGGCGACCTGCTCATCGCGGAACTGGATCACCTCCGGGTAGTTGTGGCCCGTGTCGATGTGCACCAGCGGAAACGGCAGATCGATCTTGCGGTCGCCCAGGCGGAAGGCCTTGAGCGCCAGGTGCAGCATGACGATCGAATCCTTGCCGCCCGAGAACAGCAGCGCCGGGTTGCGGCACTCGGCCACCACCTCGCGGATGATGTAGATCGACTCGGCTTCCAACCAGTCGAGGTGCTCGTTCTGCACGGGCGTCAGTGCCGTGCCGGGGATTTCGCTCATCACACCCATCTTCATTTCCTCAAGCTTTGTGCGACACGTTGGCCGCATGCAAACCGCATTCCTTGCTGTCGCGCGATTCCCACCACCAGCGGCCGGCGCGGACATCTTCACCAGCACGCACCGCGCGCGTGCAGGGCTCGCAGCCGATGCTGGGATAGCCCTTGTCATGCAGTGCGTTGGTGGGCACGTTATGTTGTTCGAGGTAAGCCCAGACTTCGGGCTCGGACCAATCGAACAGCGGGTTGTACTTGGCAATGCCGCGCGCCTCGTCGTCTTCGGCAAACGACAGTTCGCCACGGGTGACGGCCTGCTCGCGGCGCTGGCCCGTGAGCCACGCGTCGGCATCTTTCAGCGCGCGGTTCAGCGGCACCACCTTGCGGATGTTGCAGCAGGCCTTGCGCAGCTCGATGCTGTCGTAGAACGCGTTCAGGCCGTTGTCACGCACGTAGGCTTCCACTGCGCGGGCGTCCGGCGCGTATTGCTCGATCGCATAACCGTAGTGCTCGCGGATGCGGTCCAGCATCGCCAGCGTCTCAGCATGCAGACGGCCCGTCTGCAGCGTGAAGATCGGCAGGTGCGCGCGCACAGCTTCGGGGCTGCGCAGAATCGCATCCGTCACGACCATGTCCTCAGCGGCCAGGCTGGTGGCGAACTTTGCCACACCGTGCTTGGCGGCAATCTCGGCCAGGCGCTCGAGCAGCGCGGCTTCCTTCGCAGCCAGGGCTTCAGCCGTGCCGGTGTAGGCGGGACGCGTCCAGAGCACCGGGCGCCCGATCGCGAACACCGGCACTTCGGACACAGCAGCTTCTTGCAGATCGCTCATGCCGCGCTCGCTTCGGGTGCACGCTCGCGGCGGAACAGCGGGCGCGGCTCGTCAATGGCACCCTGGTAGCGGACGCTGATCTCGCCGAAGCCGTGCAGCGCATCTTCGATGCTCTTGTCGGCGCGCACGGCGTAGGCGTCGAAACCGCAACGGCGCATGAAGTCGAGCTGATCGCGCAGCACGTCGCCGATGGCGCGCAGCTCACGCGTGAAGCCCAGACGCTGGCGCAGCAGGAACGCCGTGCTGTAGCCGCGACCATCGCGGAAGACGGGGAAATCCACCGCTACCAGCGGCAGGTTCGGCAGGTCAGCTTCCAGCGCGAACGGCTCGTCGTCCGGAGCCAGCCACACGGCCAGCGTGCCGGCGCGGGCGCGCGTGAGCAGCGCGTCGCGATTGGCTTGCCAGAAGGCCAGCGGCACGATGGCGTGCGTGGCGGCATCCACATCGGCTTGCGTCAGTTCACCACCTTCGGGTGCACGCAGCACCGTCCATTCATCGGCCACGATTTGCGGGGCACCGTTTTGCAGCTTGATGATCTTGCTCATGTTCGTTTCCCTCGGCGTTAGGCTTCTTCACGGGCGTAGACACGTTCCTTGAACGGGGCCATGCCGATGCGGTTGTAGGTGTCGATGAAGCGTTCGTCTTCCGTGCGGTTGGCGACGAAGGTGTCGATGATGCGTTCGATCACGTCGGGCATTTCTTCTGCCTTGAACGACGGGCCAATGATCTTGCCGATCGCCGAGTCGTTGCCCTGCGCGCCGCCCAGCGACACTTGGTACCACTCTTCTTCGTGCTTATCGACACCCAGGATGCCGATGTTGCCGACGTGGTGATGGCCGCACGAGTTGATGCAACCCGAGATGTTGAGCGACAGCTCGCCCAGGTCGTGCACGTAATCGAGATCGTCAAAGCGCGCTTGAATCGCCTGTGCGATGGGAATCGACTTGGCGTTGGCCAGCGAGCAGAAATCGCCGCCCGGGCACGCGATGATGTCGGTCAGCAGGCCGATGTTGGCGGTGGCCATGCCGTGTTCCTTGGCGAGTTGCCAGAGGTCGAACAGATCGTGCTTCTTCACGTCCGGCAGGATCAGGTTTTGCTCGTGCGCCACGCGTAGTTCGCCGTAGCCGAAGCGCTCGGACCAGTCGGCCACCAGTGCCATCTGTTCGGCCGTCGCATCGCCCGGGGGCAATGCAGCGCCTGGCTTGAGCGACAGCGTGACGGCGGCATAGCCCGGCACGCGGTGCGGATGCACGTTGCGGCTCACCCAGCGCGCGAACGCCTTGTTCTCCAGCAGGGCCTTCTCGTAGCCAGCGTCGGTATCGGCCAGCTTTTCATACGCGGGCGGCGCGAAGCATTGCGCTACGCGGTCGAACTCGGCCTGCGTGATGGTCGACGGGCCGTCCTTGATGTGCTGCCACTCTTCCTCCACCTGGCGGGCAAATTCCTCCGCGCCGATGGCCTTCACGAGAATTTTGATGCGCGCCTTGTACTTGTTGTCGCGGCGGCCATGGCGGTTGTACACGCGCACAGCGGCTTCGATGTACGACAGCAGGTGCTGCCAAGGCAGGTCTTCCTTGATGATCGCGCCGAGGATCGGGGTACGGCCCATGCCGCCGCCAGCCAGGATGCGCAGCAGCGTCTGGCCGTCCTTCTCATAGGCGTAGACGCCGATGTCGTGCAGCTGCGTCACAGCGCGGTCTTCGCGCGAGGCCGACACGGCAATCTTGAACTTGCGCGGCAGGAACGCGAATTCGGGGATGAAGGTCGACCATTGGCGCAGGATTTCGCCCAGCGGGCGCGCGTCGATCACCTCATCCGGCGCCACACCAGCAAACTGGTCGGTCGTGATGTTGCGGATGCAGTTGCCCGAGGTCTGGATGGCGTGCATTTCCACCGAAGCCAGCTTGCTCAGGATGTTCGGCACCTCTTCCAGCTTGATCCAGTTGAACTGGATGTTCTGGCGCGTGCTGAAGTGGCCATAGCCGCGATCGTGCTCGGCGGCGATATGGCTGAGCATGCGCATCTGGTTGGCACGCAGGTGGCCGTACGGAATCGCCACGCGCAGCATGTAGGCGTGGCGCTGGTAGTACAGGCCGTTCTGCAGGCGCAGCGGCAGGAATTCTTCTTCCGTCAGTTCGCCCGAGATACGGCGGCGCACCTGGTCGCGGAACTGCTCGACGCGGTCGGCGACAAGGCGGTGATCGTAAGCGTCGTATTGGTACATGACTGTTCAGTCCAATCCGGTCTGTGCCGGCGTGCGATTCAATTGGGGGAAACGATTCTTTGTGTTGCTGTTGCCGTCGATTCAACGACAGCAACAACAACCAAGCAGGGTCGGCATGGACCGGATCGGCATAGCGTCCCGCATCACGACACCAGCTTGATGGCCGTGACCGTCAGCGTGGCGGCAAGCGCGCCGCGCACCAGACGTTCCGGCAGATTCTTCGACAGGCGCGCCCCCAGCCAGATACCCGGGATCGAGCCCACCAGCAGCGAGGCCAGCAGGTTCCAGTCGATCGTGCCCAGGTACATATGGCCGAGGCCCGCCACGGCGGTCAGAGGCACGGCATAGGCGATATCGGTGCCGGCCACTTCGGCACTCTTCAATTCGGGGTACAGGATCAGGATGAGCGTCGCGCCCACGGCACCGGCGCCAATGGACGACACCGTCACCAGCACGCCCAGCACCACGCCAACGACGATGGTCGCCACGGCCAGCGCCGTGCCCTGCAGGCGGTAGCGCGGGTTGGCGGCCAGCCAGCCCAGCACGCGCTGGCGGAACAGCAGCGAGATCACCGTCAGGATGACCGACACGCCGATCGTCAGGCGAATGAGGCGCATCCACTCGGCATCCAGGTTGCCGGCGCTCTTCAAGACGATCACCGTCACTAGCGCAGCGGGCAGGCTGCCCAGGCAGAGGCGCTTGACGATGTCCCAGCGGATATGCCCGTGGCTGCGGTGCGCAATCGTGCCCACACCCTTGGTCAGCGACGCAAACGCCAAATCCGTGCCCACCGCGGTGGCCGGCGAGAAGCCGAACATCAGCGTCAGCAGCGGCGTCATCAGCGAACCGCCGCCAACGCCCGTCAGGCCGACCAACAGGCCGACCAGCAAACCGGAAACCGTATAGGCGAGCGTCATAGCGCGGGGGAAAAGGGACAGTGAGGGCGTGTTATCACGAAGTTCGAGCATCGTAATGAAGTGGCCTCATATCCCAAACCAATAAAAAATTGTTTGTTTATATGGGCTCGGTTATAAGTAACGATCTGATCGCTCGCTTTTCTTGCATTCGATCGCCAGCCATGAACCTTCACCAATTTCGCTTCGTTCGCGAGGCCGTGCGGCAGAAATTCAACCTGACCGAAGCGGCAAAAGCGCTCTATACATCACAACCAGGCGTCTCCAAGGCCATTATCGAGCTGGAGGAAGAGCTGGGTGTCGACATCTTCACACGGCACGGCAAGCGCATCCGGGGTCTCACGGAGCCAGGCCGCCGCATCCTGGCCTCGGTCGAGCGCGTGCTGGAAGAGGTTGAAACCCTCAAACGCGTGGGCAAAGACTACGCGGCCCAGGATCAGGGCAACTTCACGATCGCCACCACCCACACGCAGGCGCGCTATGCCCTGCCGAAGGCGATTGCTGAATTCACCCGCAAGTACCCCAAGGTGCGCCTTTCTATTCAGCAGGGCACGCCCGCGCAGATCGCCGAGATGGTGCTGCACGACCAAGCCGACATCGCCATTGCCACCGAGGGCATGTCGCATGTGAAGGACCTGATCTCGATCCCGGGCTACCAGTGGCAGCACGTGGTGGTCACGCCACCCGATCACCCGCTGCTCTCGCGCCAGCACCTGACGCTGGAAGACCTGAAGGCATACCCGCTCATCACGTACGACCAGCACTTTGCCGGCCGGCCCAAGATCGACCATGCCTTCGAGCTACGCCAGATCAAGCCGGACATCGTGCTGGAGGCCATCGACGCTGACGTCATCAAGACCTACGTGGAAGTGGGCCTGGGCGTCGGCATCGTAGCCGGCGTCGCCTTTGACCCCGAGCGCGACCGCAACCTGCGCGCCATTCCGGCCGGGCACCTGTTCGGCACCAATGTCACGCACCTGGGCGTCAAGCAGGGCGCGTATCTGCGCGGTTTCGTCTACACCTTCATCGAACTGTTTGCCCCGGCACTCACACGCAAGCTGGTCGAACAACTGATGTCCGGCGAGCACGAAGCCTACGAGCTCTGATTCGCCTGAAACCTGAATTTTCCGGAGATTGCATGACGACCCGACGTCGCCTGTTGTGTGGCGTGGCGCTCTTTGCGAGCGCTGCCGCAATTGCCATGACCGCCCTGCCCGCCCAAGCCGACATCCGTGTGGGTGTGGTGCTGTCGACCACCGGCCCGGCTGCGGCCATCGGCATCCCCAGCAAAAACACCGTGCAGATGTGGCCTGCCACCATTGGTGGGCAGCGCGCGCAGGTGATCATCCTGGACGATGCGTCCGACCCGTCAATGGCGGTGCGCAACGTGCGCAAGCTGATCGCCGAAGACAAGGTGGACGTGATCGTCGGCCCGACGATCGTGCCGACGGCGCTGGCATCCCTTGATGCCGTGGCCGAAGGACAGACACCGATGATCACGCTGGCGGCATCGGCTTCGATCGTCGAGCCGCAGGACGCCAAGCGCCGCTGGGCCTTCAAGATGCCGCAGAACGACTCGCAGATGGCGACGCTCGTCACACAGCACATGGCCGATAGCGGCGTGCACACGGTCGGCTTTATCGGCTTTACCGATGCGTATGGCGAGAGCTGGTGGCGTGAGTTCTCGAAGCTGGCCGACGTGCGCAAGCTGAAGGTCGTCGCCAACGAGCGCTTTGCCCGCACAGACGCCAGCGTCACCGGCCAGGCGCTCAAGCTGATGGCCGCCAAACCGGACGCCATCCTGATTGCCGGCGCCGGCACGCCGGCTGCCCTGCCCGAGCGCACCCTGGTCGAGCGCGGCTACAAGGGCCGCATCTATCAGACGCACGGCATCGCCAGCACGGAGTTCCTGAAGGTGGGTGGCAAGGACGTGGAAGGCACCCTCTTCCCAACCGGCCCGGTGGTGGTGGCACGCGAGCTGCCGGCCAGCCATCCGGTACGCAAGGTGGCCGTGGAATTTGCCGATCGCTACGAAGCCAAGTACGGCCCCAACAGCGTCACGCAATTTGCGGGCGATGCCTGGGGCGCCTGGCAGTTGCTCGACAACGCTACGGCTCGTGCGCTCAAGACCGGCGCACAACCTGGCACCCCGGCCTTCCGCGCCGCCCTGCGCGATGCGCTCGAAACCACGCGTGACCTGACCGTGCCCAACGGCGTGCTGAACCTGAATGCCCAGGATCACCAGGGGTTCGACCAACGCTCGCGCGTGATGGGCATCATCAAGAACGGCCGCTTTGCTTACGCGGGCCCGCGCTAAGCACGAGCACAACGCATCCGCTCAAACCCTTTCATGCAGATCGAAGCTCATATCGTCAACGCGTTTGTCGACGAACGCTCCGGAGGCAATCCCGCTGGCGTTGTCATCAATGCGGACCGTTTGACCACCCCGCAAAAATTGGCGGTTGCAAAACGCATCGGCTTGTCTGAAACCGCGTTTGTCTCCACATCGGAACGCGCCACGGTCAAGCTAGAGTTCTTCACGCCAACCCAGCAGATTGCGCATTGCGGGCACGCAACCATTGCCACGTTTTCGCTCTTGCGAGCGCGCGGGTTGGTTCCGCTCGGCGCGCTGACCAAGGAAACCGTCGACGGGATTCGCCACATCCAGGTCAGCGCGAACGCTGTGTATATGGAGCAGCGCGCACCGACCTACTACAGCATCGCCCTGACATCCGAACTTGCGCAGCGGGTGGCGGCCACCCTTGGTTTGCCTCTGGGCCGGATTTCAAACACGCACGGCCTCACTGTCGTCAATACGGGCAACGCATTTCTCATGGTGCACCTGCCAGATGAGCACACCGTTGCCTCGCTGACACCCGACTTCGCCCTAGTAGAGGCCGTCAGCCAAGCATTGAATCTGATTGGCTACTACGTGTTCTCGCAGTCAACCCGTGAGCCTGGCCGGCATGCTGGCGCGCGCATGTTTGCGCCGCGCTACGGCATTCCCGAGGAATCCGCAACCGGCACCGCGGCAGGCCCGCTTGCGTGCCTGCTCCACGATCACCTCGGCATCGCAGACCGGCAGATCCGCATCGAGCAAGGTTGGCTGATGCAACCGCCCTCCCCCAGCCTGATCCAGATTGACTTGGAAACCAACGATGCCGGGGTCTCCCTCCTCATGGTTGGCGGTGCTGCACATGTTGATCGCAGCACCATCGTAGACATCGAATAGCGCCAATACTTCTTCAGAGACTTGCCATGACACGCATCGCCTTCATCGGCCTCGGCAACATGGGCACGCCGATGGTCCAGCACCTGATTGCCGCCGGGCACACCGTGCGCGCCTATGTGCGCCGCCCGGAAGCTGCCGACAACGCCCGCGCCATCGGCGCCGAACCGTGCAGCACGCCTGCTGAAGCGGCGCGCGACGCGGAGGTCATCTTTACCAACGTCACCTCCACCGCCGATGTGGAAGGCGTGCTGCTCGGGCCCGATGGCGTTGTCAACGGTGCACCGCGCGGCGCGGTGTGCATCGACCACAGCACGATCTCCGCCGTGGCCACGCGCCGTATTGCAGCCGAGCTGGAAGCCGCAGGGCTGGAGTTCCTCGATGCGCCGGTCTCCGGTGGCACGGGCGGCGCGCAGAAGGCCACGCTGTCGATCATGGTGGGCGGCAAGCCGGAGGTGCTCGAACGCGTGCGCCCGTTGCTGCAACTGCTGGGCACCACCATCACCTACATCGGCGGCCATGGCTCGGGCCAGGTTGCCAAGGCGTGCAACCAGATCGTGCAGGTCATCAACATCCAGGGCATCGCCGAGGCCATGCTGTTTGCGCGCGCCCAGGGCACTGATCCGTCGCGCGTGCTGGCCGCCATCGGCCCAGGCTTTGCCGGCAGCCGCATGCTCGACATGGAAGGGCCGAAGATGGCGGAGCGCAACTTTGCCGCCGGCATCGAAGCGCGCCTGCACGACAAGGATTTCGGTCTCGTACGTGAAATTGCTCAGGAACTGGGCCTGCAAATGCCGGCAATGGAGCTGGTGGCCTCGCAACTCAACACGCTGGTCGCCAACGGCTGGGGGTATGACGATACGGCGTCGCTGCTGCGTGTGCTTGAGCTGCAGAACGCGCAAAAAGCGGGTTGACTGCGCTCCTTCCGCCCTGCCTTGTTTGGCTGGCCGGACTTCTGGCATAATGACTGGCTCAGCTGTACCTGCCCGAGTGGTGAAATTGGTAGACGCAGGGGACTCAAAATCCCCCGCCGCAAGGCGTGCCGGTTCGATTCCGGCCTCGGGCACCAGATTCCAAGCCGCTTCTGTTCATTCAGAAGCGGCTTTTTCATTCTGTGCAGGGTGTCGCGGGGCCATACGAGCCGTTGTCACGAAACGCAACCCACCTCGCCGAGGCTCCCACTATGCCGGCCACTCCATTCCGCACGAAGTCGAGTCGCGATTCGACCCAGGCATTCTGGCACGACCCTGCCATGCCCTTCGTCGAGAGCCGCCGCGCCTGCCATAGCCGTGCCTGCTACAAGCCGCACTGCCACCCGACCTACTCCATCGGGGCGGTCGATGACGGCAGCAGCCTATTCACCGGCGCGGCCGATGGCCCAGTCGCGCTGCATCCCGGCACGCTGGTGTTCGTGCCCGCCGCGCGCGTACATGCCTGCAACCCAGCCCCCAACACAGCGTGGAGCTACCAGATGCTGCACCTGGATGCCGACTGGCTGCGAGCGCTCAGGCAGGAGTATGTCCAGGCCAACCCCGTCGACGCCGAGTCCGTGCACATCGTTACCGCGCCGACCGTCTATGCGCGCTTTTGTCAGCTCAACGCGTTGCTGTTCTCCGAAGCCAGCCCATGCGCCAAAGAAGCGGCGCTAGTCGAGTTCATTGGCGACTGCGACACCGAACAAGGCTTGCGCATCGAGACCCCCAGCATTCCCAAGCACTTGGCCAAGCAGATCGAACCCGCACTGGACTGCCTGCGGGCAGCGCCTGCGTCCAACGTGCCCCTGGAGACGCTGGCGCGCCTGGCGGATTTAAGCCGCTATCAAACAATTCGCGCCTTCCGCGCCGTCACGGGCATGACGCCGCATGCCTGGCAACTCAACCACAGAATTAACCTGGCCAGGGAGTCGATACGCGCTGGGAACAGCCTCTCGGACGTGGCGCAATACCTGGGCTTTGCCGATCAAGCGCACTTCCAACGGGTCTTCAAGGCGCATGCGGGCGCCACGCCAGGCAGCTTTCGCCCATAACACTGCGATTGCAATTTCCTTCAATACAGAAAACGCCGTCGTCAGCACACTGCGGAAAACAACTCGCACGTGTGCCCCAGATGGAGCAGTTCCTGATCATCGCCGCAGCGCATTTCCTAGCGCTGCTCTCCCCTGGCCCTGACTTCTTCCTGATCGCCCGAACCTCACTATCGGCCGGTTGGTGCGTGGCCAGTGGCGCATGCATGGGTATTGCGCTGGCCAACGGCGTGTTCATCGTTGCCGCGTTCACGGGCACGGCCGCGTTTCGGCCTGACTCGATGCTGTTCCTTGTGCTGCAAGTGGCCGGATGCGCCTACCTGCTCTATCTCGGTGTGCTGTTCGTGCGCCATGCCGGCAGCAGCACGTTGGAGGTGTCGGTCTCGGGCCGTCGCGCAGCCTTCACGCAACCGCTTGTGGCGTGGTTACGCGCGGCCAGCGTGGGTTTTCTCTCGGGCATTTTCAATCCGAAAAACGCGTTGTTCTACGCGAGCCTGGCCGCAATGCTGACCGGGCCGCACGCCAGCGTTGGCTGGAAGCTGATCTACGGGACATGGATGTTCAGCGCAGTGCTGCTGTGGGACCTGCTGATCGCCATCCTGATCGGTAACCAGACCGTGTTGCGACGCTTCACGCGGACGCTACCTTGGCTGGAGCGCATTTCGGGCGTTGTTCTGATCCTGCTCGCGCTGGGCGTCATGATTGTCCTTCTACGCCGGTAGGCCTCCCGAAGCGCTTTGTACGGAGGCGCAAGAACGTTGGCTGAAGACAGCGCTCCGGATAGACGTGGGATAATGAAAGTCTTTGCCCCGGGCGCGGCTCAAGAGGTTGATCGCACGGGCGCGCGAGGGCCTTTATCCGCGTGGCCCGATCCCACAATCGACCTTCTTCAGTACCCACAATGCCCGCATACCGTTCCAAAACATCCACCGCCGGCCGCAACATGGCAGGTGCGCGCTCGCTGTGGCGCGCCACCGGCATGAAAGACGAAGACTTCCAGAAGCCGATCATCGCGGTCGTCAACTCGTTCACCCAGTTCGTGCCCGGCCACGTGCACCTGAAGGATCTGGGCCAGCTCGTCGCGCGCGAGATCGAAGCCGCGGGCGGCGTCGCCAAGGAATTCAACACGATTGCCGTGGACGACGGCATCGCCATGGGCCACGACGGCATGCTGTATTCGCTGCCGAGCCGCGAGATCATTGCCGACTCCGTCGAGTACATGGTCAACGCGCACTGTGCCGATGCGATGGTCTGCATTTCGAACTGCGACAAGATCACCCCGGGCATGCTGATGGCCGCCATGCGCCTCAACATTCCGGTGATCTTCGTGTCGGGCGGCCCGATGGAAGCGGGCAAGACGCGCCTGGCCAACCCGGTCACCAAGGCGATCGAGATCAAGAAGCTCGACCTGATTGACGCGATGGTGATCGCCGCCGACACCAAGTACACCGACGAGGAAGTGGCGGAAGTCGAGCGCTCGGCGTGCCCGACGTGCGGTTCGTGCTCGGGCATGTTCACGGCCAACTCGATGAACTGCCTGACCGAGGCGCTGGGGCTCTCGCTGCCGGGCAACGGCACCGTGGTCGCCACGCACGCAGACCGCGAGCAACTCTTCAAGCGCGCCGGCCACCGCATCGTTGAGCTGGCTCGCGAATACTACGAACAGGAAGACGAGCGCGTGCTGCCGCGCTCGGTGGGCTTCAAGGCGTTTGAGAATGCGATGACGCTGGACATCGCCATGGGCGGCTCGACCAACACGATCCTGCACCTGCTGGCGATTGCGCAGGAAGCCGAGATCGACTTTACGATGGCCGACATTGATCGCCTGTCACGCGTCGTGCCGCAGCTGTGCAAGGTCGCACCGAACACGAACAAGTACCACATCGAAGACGTGCACCGCGCGGGCGGCATCATGGCCATCCTGGGCGAGCTGGACCGCGCCGGTAAGCTGCATACCGATGCACCGACCGTGCACGCGCCCACGTTGAAAGACGCGTTGGACCAGTGGGACATCGTCCGCACCTCGGACGAAGCCGTGCAGACGTTCTACCGTGCAGGCCCGGCCGGCATTCCGACGCAGGTGGCGTTCAGCCAGAACACGCGCTGGCCGAGCCTGGACCTGGACCGCGCAGAAGGCTGCATCCGCTCGAACGAGCACGCGTTCTCGAAGGAAGGTGGCCTGGCCGTGCTGACGGGCAACATCGCGCTCGACGGCTGCGTGGTAAAGACCGCCGGCGTGGACGACAGCATCCTGGTGTTTGAAGGCACGGCGCACGTGACCGAATCGCAGGACGAAGCGGTCGAGAACATCCTGGCCGACAAGGTCAAGGCCGGCGACGTGGTAATCGTGCGCTACGAAGGTCCGAAGGGCGGCCCCGGCATGCAGGAAATGCTCTACCCGACGAGCTACATCAAGTCCAAGGGCCTGGGCAAAGCCTGCGCGCTGCTGACGGACGGCCGCTTCTCGGGCGGTACGTCGGGCCTGTCGATCGGCCACTGCTCGCCGGAAGCGGCTGCGGGTGGCGCGATCGGCCTCGTGCGCGATGGCGACAAGATCCGCATCGACATCCCCAACCGCACGATCAACGTGCTGGTGAGCGATGAAGAGCTGGCGCGCCGCCGTGAGGAACAGAACGCCAAGGGTTGGAAGCCCGCCAAGGCGCGTCCGCGCAAGGTGTCGGCTGCGCTCAAGGCGTACGCCAAGCTGGTCATGTCGGCTGACAAGGGCGCCGTGCGCGACCTGTCGCTGCTGGACGACTGATGTGGTGACGGGCTATATGCCCAGTTGCCAAAGCCGCTCTCCGGAGCGGCTTTTTTCTTTGTTGATGCCTACCCCACCCTGACTGCAGGTTTCCCCATGATGAGTGTTGGCCCGTTCTCCGTGCACGTGATTGTCGTGGTGCTGGCAGCTTTGATCGCTTGGCTCGTTGCGCGATCCATGCAGCGTGCTGAGCCGAACAGCCCGCGCAAGACAGCAGCCCATCTGTTGCTCGACGCCTTGCTC
The DNA here is from genome assembly GCF_008801405.1 of Ralstonia insidiosa. Lineage (NCBI taxonomy): Bacteria > Pseudomonadati > Pseudomonadota > Betaproteobacteria > Burkholderiales > Burkholderiaceae > Ralstonia > Ralstonia insidiosa. The sequence continues at coordinate 3,063,239 of NZ_VZPV01000001.1, forward strand.
GTTGGCCTGATTGCCGCACGCCTTGGCTACGTCGCACGCTGGTGGCCAGAGTACCTCGCCACGCCCAGGTCCATCCTCGCGATCGGTGACGGCGGATTCGACTGGTGGATCGGGCTGCCGGCCGCCGTTGCACTCGTCCTGTGGAAATCGCATCATGCGCGCGCACTGCGCCGGCCAGCCCTGATCGGCATTGCCGCCGGCATGCTGGCGTGGGCCGCAGCACAAGGCACCTTGGCGACGCTGCAGCGTGCCACGCCATCCCTGTCTGCATTGCAGCTTGAAGGGATGGACGGATCGGCGGTGTCGTTCGACAAGCCCATCGGCAAACCCGTCGTGCTGAACCTGTGGGCCAGTTGGTGCCCGCCCTGCCGACGCGAGATGCCGATCCTCGCCCAGGCGCAATCCGACCACCCCGGGGTGGTCTTCCTAATGGTCAATCAAGGAGAGCAGGCGCCCACCGTGCAGCAGTTCCTGGCGCAGCAAGGGCTGTCATTCGACCACGTGCTGCTCGACCCGCTATCAGAAGCGATGCAGACCTTCGGCTCACGTGGGCTGCCGACCACGCTGTTCTTCGATGCCCAGGGCAAGCTGGTCGATTCGCACATGGGTGAGATCACCGCCGCGCGCCTCAAAGACGTGGTGGAGCATCGTCTCCAGCCTTAGGGCCCGTTGACGCGGCGGGGCACCGTCAAATCAGTCAATTCTGATATGCGTTACGACTTGTGCCTTCTACAGTCGGGCGCATGAAGACATCGATCCGAAAACTCGTGAGCATCGTGCGCCACGCCGCAAGCGATGCCGTCAGCCCGGCACGGTTCCAACGCAATCTCGATATCGTGGTGCTGGGGCTGATCGTAGCCAGCGTGCTCGTCGTCATGGCCGACAGCGTGCAGGAGTTGCATGCCCCGTACGGCCGCGCGCTATACGTGGCCGAGTGGGCATTCACGCTGCTGTTCACGGCGGAATATCTGTTCCGCCTGCTCACCGCGCCCAAGCCCGTCGCCTATGCGCGCAGCTTCTTCGGCATCGTGGATCTGGTGTCGGTGCTGCCAACCTATCTCGCGTTCTTCTTCCCCAGCTTGCACGCACTGATTGACGTGCGCCTGCTGCGGTTGCTGCGCGTGTTCCGCATTCTCGGGCTGTCGATCTATCAAGAAGAAGGGCAAGCACTGATGCGCGCCCTCACCCGTGCACGCCGCAAGATCTTCGTCTTCATCGGCGGCATGTTCGTGCTTACGGTCATCCTGGGCACGGTGATCTATCTGGTGGAAGGGCCGGAGAACGGCATCACGAGCATCCCGGTGGGTGTGTACTGGGCAGCGGTAACGATGAGCACCACCGGCTACGGCGACCTCACGCCGCAGACACCGCTGGGCAGGCTGATCACGTCATGCGCGATCCTGCTCGGCTACGGCATCATCGCGTTTCCCACCGGCATCATGGGTGCAGAACTCGTCGCCACTGCGCTGGAGCGCCACCGCCCCCAACAGCCGGCCGAACCCTCTACCGGCCACGACGCACCGCAATGCCCCTGCTGCGGCCGCGTGATGCCCGTTGCGGACGCCCCCACCGCAGGCGATGCGCAGGACGCTTCTACCCGGCAGTCCGGCTAGTTACCTCGGAACACGTCTAAAGAACAAAAAGGCCAAGCGCGTTGCTTGGCCTTGTTCATTGCTTTGATGATGCGCGGTTCAATCCCACTGCGCGGCAAGACCCTCGGGCGAGACCTCACGTCCATTGCGCTCAAGCGCGGCAATCTGTGCCATGTCGTCGTCGGTAAGACGCAGCGTCTGCGCAAGCAGGTTGCTGGCGAGGTTCTCGCGCTTGGTCGACGACGGGATCACCGAGTAGCCAAGCTGCATCGCCCAGGCGAGCACGACCTGGGCCGGCGTCGCCTGATGCCGCTGCGCGATCGCGCCGATCACCGGATCGCCCAGCACTTTGCCGTAGGCCAGCGTCATGTACGACGTGACGTGAATACCCTCGCGCCGCAGGAAATCGACGAGCTTGCGATTCTGCAGATACGGACTCAGCTCGATCTGGTTGGTGGCGATGGCGTCTTTGCCAACGGCGGCGATCGCCTGCTGCGTCAGCGCGATGTTGAAGTTCGAGATACCGATCTGCCGGGTGAGGCCCTTGGCCTTGGCATCCGCCAGCGCGGTCATGAACACATCGAGCGGCACGCCGTTGTTGGGCGCGGGCCAGTGGATCAGCGTCAGATCGACATAGTCCGTACGCAGCTTGGCGAGGCTGTCTTCCAGGCTCGGCACGAGCTTGTCCTTCGCGTAGTTGTCGACCCAGATCTTGGTGGTCAGGAACAGGTCTTTACGGCGGACGCCTGAGCCGGCAATCGCTTTGCCCACGTCGGCTTCATTGCCGTAGATCTGCGCGGTGTCGATCGCGCGATAGCCGAGTTCAAGGCCATTGCGGACCGAGTCGATGACAACCTGGTCCTTCAGACGGAACGTGCCGAGACCGAAAGCGGGAATCTTGTTCATCCTATGCTCCGTAAAATCAAGTCAAGGGTTCATGGCCACGCGCGTCCGCCGCTGCGTGACCTGCAGGCCAACCAATGCCAGACCCGCCGCCGCAATCACCGCACCGACAATCGGCACAGCCGCATAACCAAAGCCTGCCGAGATGGCGGCACCGCCCGCTGCCGCACCCAGCGCATTGCCGAGGTTGAACGCGCCCACGTTGACAGACGATGCCAAGCCTGGCGCTTCGGCCGCTGCGCGCATCACGCGCATCTGCAGCGGGGGCACGACGGCAAAGGTGGCGACACCCCACACCAGCAGCGCTGCGGCCGCACCAAGGTGCGTTTTGGCCAGCATGGGGAAGGCAAGCATCGTCACGATCAACAGCACCAGGAAGCCGATCAGGCTGCCATCAAGCGAGCGATCGGCCAGGCGGCCACCCGCGATGTTGCCGATCGAAAAGCCGATGCCGATCAGCACCAGCATTGCCGTCACGAACGCGGGTGAGGCACCGGTCAGTTGCGCAAGCGTCGGGGCGACGTACGTGTAGAGCGTGAACATGGCACCGGCGCCGAGCACCGTGGTGGCGAGCGCACCCAGCACGACAGGCCGCGTGAGCACCGCGAGTTCAGCACGCAGGTTGGGCATCGTGCCGGCCTCACCCTTCGGCAAGGCTGCGAACAGGCCCGCGATGGCGATCAAGCCCAAGCTGGCCGTGGCAGCAAACGACATACGCCAGCCGATCATCTGGCCGAGCCACGTTGCAGCCGGCACCCCGCCCACGTTGGCGATTGTCAGGCCCATGAACATGGTCGCCACCGCACTCGCCTGCTTCTCACGCGGCACCAGGCTTGCCGCCACCACGGAACCCAGCCCGAAGAACGCGCCGTGATTGAGGCTGGTGACGAGCCGCGCGAGCAGCAACGTCGTGTAGTCCGGCGCGACGGCCGACAGCAGGTTGCCGATCGTGAAGATGCTCATCAGCGCGATCAGCGCCTTGCGGCGCGGCCAGCGCGCCAGCAGCAGCGTCATGATCGGCGCGCCGACCATCACGCCGATGGCATACGCGCTGATCAACATGCCGGCCTGCGGAATCGACACATGTACGCCGTCGGCAATCACGGGCAGCAAGCCCATCGGCGAAAACTCGGTGGTGCCGATGCCGAAGGCACCGGCGGCGAGCGCAAGCAGCGGCAGTGTTGCACTGCTGCGCTCGGTGGAGGGGGTGGTTGGGTTCATGTTGGTGCGCTCCGAAGACCAGCACGCGCACGGCGATAACCCCGGGGGTGACCGCTTGGCGTCGTGGGAATGACGGGAGTGTGCTGGCTTTGCCTGTACGCATAAACCCGGTCTGACAAGAAAGACTCTTGAATCTCAATCAACAATCCAAGGGCATCGTCACGTTGCAATTGGTCTATTCGTCACTTTTCCCATATATGTCATATCGCGATATATTCCGCCCGAAACGTATCGCCACACTATGTCGCCCGCCACCCCACGCCCCCTGTCCAAGCAGGATTTCGAGACGCTGTCCGATTTCCGCTATCACCTGCGCCGCTTCCTGCGGGCGTCCGAAGACCTGATCCAGTCCGAGGGGATCACGCCGCTGCAATACCAGCTGCTGCTGCACATCAAGGGCTATGCGGGGCGCGAATGGGCGACCGTGGGTGAGTTGGCTGAGCGCTTGCAGGCCTCGCCGCACGGCACGGTGGCACTGGTCACCCGCTGCGAAGAAGCAGGCCTAGTCGAACGCCGCCCGAGCGACACCGACGCCCGCCAAGTGGAAGTCCACCTCAGCAAGAAGGGCGACCGCCTGGTCGCGCTGCTGGCCACACTGCACCAGAGTGAACTGTCCGCCTTCAGCCGCGCCTTCAAGATTCCCCACCTTGAACAACCCGTTGAGCACCCCGTCGACCCCTCCGCCGAGCAGTAGCGTCATGCAGACCGTCGCCCATCAGCACGCGCATCGGCGTAATTTCGCGACCGACACGACGCTCTTTCGCACCACCACGCTGGCGGCGGTGGCGCTGCTCAACCTGATCCGCTTATTCACCAACCTGTTCTTCTTCCAGACGCTGTCCTTGGCGGAGCATTCGCCTTCGGCCAACACGCTGGGGCTGTGGGCGATCGTGGTGCCGGTCATTGGCGGGCTGATCGTCGGGCTGATGGCGCGCTGGTCGGCTCGCTCGACCGCGACACCCTGCTGGCAGGCCAGAAACATGGCGCCGCCATGATTGCCGGGCTGTTTGGCGCCAATGCGCCCGTGATGGCCCTGCCGGATGAAACCTGGCGCATTGTCGCCACACGCCTGGCCGTGCATGGACTGGAGCGCTTGCCCGTGGTGGCCGATTCGCAATCGCGCAAGCTGGTGGGAATCGTGTCGCGCAGCGATCTGGTCAAGCCGTCGCTGGCGTTCTTTGAGGAAGCGCAGCGCCGCGAGCGCTTCCGCCGCGGCCCGCTGTCTGGCGCGCGCACGCTGCTAGCGCTGAGGCGCCGGCGCGCTGGCCGGGCAGCGCGTTAAGTCGTCACCCCGCAACGTGCCGGTTGCGCCCGCTCTCTTTGGCGCGGTACAGCGCCAGATCGGCACGTTTGAGCATCTCCGATGCCGTGTCGCCCGCGCGATAGCCTGTCATGCCCATGCTGACGGTCATGGTCAGGCCGGTGGGGAAGTTCTCGTCAGGCTCGGCCACGGCGGCGCGCAGGCGCTCGGCCACCTCGGTGGCCTCCTCCAGCGTGGTGCGGCCCATCACAACGGCAAACTCCTCGCCGCCCAGGCGGCCGACAAGATCGCTGCTGCGCAGCGCACCCGTGGCCAGCGAGGCAAAGCGCTGTAGCGCCATGTCGCCCACTGCGTGACCCCACGTGTCGTTGATGCGCTTGAAATGGTCCAGATCGGCCAGCACCAGCACGAGCGGTTCGCCACGATTGTGGGCCCGCGTGAGCACCGTATCGAACAGCGCCAGGAAACGACGCCGCGTCAGCACACCGGTCAGGTGGTCAAAGTGTGCCTCGTTGGCGAGTGCGCTGTTGGTGCGCTGCAGCCGCTGGTTCAGGTGACGCGTCAGGCGGTGATGCTGCCGCTCACGCACCAATGACCACACCACCAGCACAAAGCTCAGCAACACGCTCACGAACAGCAAGAAGCCGATCGCACGATTGCGGTCGTGGTTGGCCACCTGCTGAGACCACGCCGGCAGCGGCTCGGCCACCATGATCGTAAGGTCAGCGCTCGCGTTGCGCGACACGGTCAGCGAGGGTGTCGCCACGCCATCACGCCAGGTCAGCGCGTTGCGCACCTCCGCCGGCACCCAGTTGGGCACGTCAGGGCGTGCCAGCGCCGTTGGCCCGGTTGGGTGATACGGCCACGCATCAAAATCGACACGCTGATACGCGTTGTAGCGCTCGCTTGCGCTCATGTGCTGCAGGCGTGAGTCCGGCAGGATCTTGCCCACCAGCGACGCATCGGTCGACAGGATGATGAGCCCATTCGGGTCGGTCAGCAGCGACGTGGGGTGCGACACCCAGTGCTGCAAGCCCGTGAGACTCACCTTGGTGGCCATCGCCGCCACCAGATAGCCCGCGTCGTTGTACACCGGCGCTGCGAAGAACAAGCCCGGCACGGCAGTCACCATGCCCACGGTGAACTCCTCGCCCAACCCGCCCTGCAGCGCCTCTTTCATATACGGCTGCATGGCCGACTGCACACCAAGAAACGATTCCGCATGGCTCGCGTTGTTGGCCAGCACCACGTAGCCGCGCTGGTTGACAACCCACACGTAGTCCAGCCCAAGATTGCCCGCAGCGGCGCCCAGGAACGCACTGGTGTCGACAACCTCCGGATGCGACAGCGCTTCCTTCGCGCGCGAGCCCTGGTCCATCAGGTTCCAGCGCCGCGTGTCGACACGGTCCACGGCACGGGGGATGGCCTCGATCTGCGCGAGCGTCTGCGGAATGGCGCGCAGCAGCGCCACATCAGCGGTGATCTGGTTCGACATGCCCTCGGCCACCTGCGCAGCCAACTGGCGGCGCGCATCCACCATCTGCTGCACATCGCGCGCGCCCATCGCATCGGCCACCATGTTGGCGGCAACCCAGCACAGCACCACGCCCACGGCCAAGCCCGCCAGCAAGAGTGCAACGCGCGCAATGCGGCGGCGCTCGGACGAGGTCGACGCGGGGGTTGGCGAAGGCGTGGGCGCAGCCATGTCAGGCCTCGGCTTGCAAGAAGTCGGCCACGGTCGGATAGCGTAGCGTCACACGCAGCTCGTGCATCAGCCGTGCATTGCGCAGTCGGCGCGATTCGCTCATGAAGGACAGCAGCGACGGCTCGATCTGCGCAACGGCTTCAGCGCGGGAGATGCGCGGCGGCCGCGGCAAGCCCCGCGCGTCGGCCACGGCATCGAAGTAATCGCCCATGCGCAACTCGGAGGCATCGCTGGCGTGCACGATGCGCTGTGCGCGGCCACGCACCAGTGCAGCAATCAGCGCGCGCGCCAAGTCATCTGCGTGAATGTGGTTGGTGTAGACGTCGTCTTCTGCGCGCAAGGCAGGCGTGCCGCGCTGCAGACGCGCCACCGGCAGGCGGTCAGCGGCATAAATGCCGGGAATGCGCAGAATCGACGTGCGCCAGCCGCCGCCCACACCAAACCAGCGCACCCTGCGTTCCGCCGCCACGCGGCGCTGAGCACGCGCAGTGGTCGGTTTGACCGGGCGGGATTCGTCCACCCATGCGCCGGCCGCATCCCCATAAACGCCGCTGGTGCTCGCATACACGAACGCACGCGCTTGGAGGCGGGTTTTCAAGCGGCCCGTCAAGCCACCAGACCGACGCGCCCGGTCGGGTAAAATGCGTTGTTTTGTGCCTCGGGGCAGTTGACCCGGACGGGCCAGCGCATGCACCAGTGCGGCGGTACGCGGGTCGTCATCGCCAGCGGATGGCGGCGGCGCCAAGTGCAGCACGCGTGGGCTCAAGGCCCGCAAGCGGCGCAGTGATGCGGCATCGTCCAGGTTGGCCAGAACTGGCACGGCGCCAGCTTCGCGCAGCGATGCGCTACCTTCCGGGCGCGAGGTGACGGCAAAGACGCGAAAACGCGTGCGCAATAGCGTCAGGCAACGCTGGCCGACATCACCGCAGCCGACGATCAGCACGCGTGGACGCCCCAGGCGGGACATGGCGCGTTGGGTAAATTCAGGTGGCCGGGCGCTTGCCGGGGTCATGATTGGACGTGCCGCAGGATGCGCCACTGAAGGTGCCGCACCTTGGCGGCCAGACACTCTTTTCAACATATTCGGAATTGTAGTATGGCTTATCAGATCAACGTGCTGCCCAGCGGCCGCCAGTTCCAGGCCGAAGACGGCGAGACCATCCTTGCAGCAGCGCTGCGCCAGGGCATCGGCCTGCCGTACGGCTGCAAGAACGGCGCATGCGGCTCGTGCAAGGGCCACGTACGCGAAGGCTCCATCGTGCAGGGCAACCACTCGCCCAACGCGCTGTCCGCCCAGGAAGCCACGGAAGGCCGCGCGCTGTTCTGCTGCGCCACGCCTGCGACTGACGTCACCATTGAAGTGCGCGAAGTGCAAGGCGCCGGCGATGTGCCCATCAAGAAGATCCCGTGCCGCGTCGCGTCGCTGGAAAAGGCCGCGCCGGACGTCACCATCGTCAAACTGCAACTGCCTGCCACCGAGCGTATGCAATTCCTGGCCGGGCAGTACGTGGAATTCATCCTGCGCGACGGCAAGCGCCGCAGCTATTCGATCGCCAACCCGCCGCACGAAGAAGGCCCGATCGAGCTGCACATCCGCCACATGCCGGGCGGCGCGTTCACCGATTACGTGTTCGGTGCCAAGGAAGGCGCACCGGCCATGAAGGAGCGCGACATCCTGCGCTTTGAAGGCCCGCTGGGTAGCTTCTTCCTGCGTGAAGAATCGGACAAGCCGATCATCCTGCTGGCCTCGGGCACGGGTTTCGCGCCCATCAAGGCCATCGTTGAGCACGCCCAGTTCATCGGCAGCCAGCGCCCGATGACGCTGTACTGGGGCGGCCGCCGCCCGCAAGACCTGTACATGCATGCCAAGGCCGAGGAATGGGCGCGCACGATCCCGGGCTTCACGTACGTGCCGGTGGTCTCCAACGCCCTGCCCGAAGACGCCTGGACCGGCCGCACCGGCTTCGTCCACCAGGCCGTGATGGCCGACCACCCGGATCTGTCCAACCACGAGGTCTACGCCTGCGGTGCGCCGGTTGTGATCAACTCGGCCCGCGCGGACTTTGCCGCCCAGTGCCAGATGCACCCGGATGCGTTCTTTGCGGACTCGTTCACCTCGGAGGCGGACCTGCACCCGGCTGGCTGAGCTAACCGTTGCACAAATCCAAACCGGGTCGAAATTTCGTTTTGACTTGACTTGGCATCCGTCTTATTCTTGCGCCTTATGAACCAAGCCCTGCACCTCCGACGCCGCCGTACGTTGCTCCCTCCGGGAAGCCGCGCGGCTGTCTGCTGATTGCATATCGGGTTCACAGGATTCGACGATCACAAGGCCACGGGGCAACCCCCGTGGCCTTTGTCTTTTTCCAACCAGCGCTTTTCTAGTTTTTCATCTTCCTGCCGCCTTTTTCTGGAGCTTCTGCCATGGCGTTTGCTGACTACCCCGTCCAGTCCCTGATGTACATCACCAACCGGCCCGAGATCGTCTTCACCGAAGGCAAGGGCTCGTGGCTGACGGATCACAACGGCAAGCGATACCTGGACTTCGTGCAAGGCTGGGCCGTCAACTGCCTCGGCCATTCGAACGACGGCATGATCGAAGCGCTCAACGCACAGGCCAAGAAGCTGATCAACCCGAGCCCGGCCTTCTACAACGAGCCGATGGCCAAGCTGGCCGGCCTGCTGACCGCGCACAGCTGCTTCGACAAGGTGTTCTTCGCCAACAGCGGCGCCGAAGCCAACGAAGGCGCCATCAAGCTCGCGCGCAAGTGGGGCAAGAAGCATAAGAACGGCGCGTTCCAGATCATCACGTTCGACCACAGCTTCCACGGCCGCACGCTCGCCACCATGAGCGCATCGGGCAAGGCCGGCTGGGACACCATCTTCGCGCCGCAGGTGCCGGGCTTCCCGAAGGCAATCCTGAATGACATCGCGTCGGTGGAAGCGCTGATCACCGACGAGACGGTCGGCGTGATGCTGGAGCCGGTGCAGGGCGAAGGCGGCGTACTGCCGGCCACGCCGGAGTTCATGCAGCAACTGCGCGCGCTGACCAAGAAGCACAAGATCCTGCTGATCGTCGATGAAGTCCAAGCAGGCTGCGGCCGCTGCGGCACCCTCTTCGCCTACCAGCTCTCGAACATCGAGCCGGACATCATGACGCTGGGCAAGGGCATCGGCGGCGGCGTGCCGCTGTCGGCCCTGCTGTGCACGGATGAGGTGGCCAGCTTCGAAGCCGGCGACCAGGGCGGCACCTACAACGGCAACCCGCTGATGACGGCTGTCGGCTGCTCGGTGATCGAACAACTGCTGGCCCCGGGCTTCTTGGCCGGTGTAGAGGAGCGCGGCGCCTACCTGCGCAAGCAACTGCTGCAACTGTCGGAAGAATTCGGCCTGGCCGGCGAACGCGGCAACGGCCTGCTGCGCGCCCTGCTGCTCGGCAAAGACATCGGCGGACAACTGGTCGAAGCCGCACGCGAGATGAACCCGACGGGCCTACTGCTCAACGCGCCGCGCCCGAACATCCTGCGCTTCATGCCGGCGCTGAACGTGACGACCGAAGAAATCGACACGATGATCGGCATGCTGCGTACCTTGCTCAAGGCGCACGCTTAAGCTTCAACGCATCACCCGGGGCGGCGCGCAACGCGTCGCCCTCCTCCGCTGTTTCCCACCCTGAGGTTTGCCATGGCCGCAACGCATGTTGTTCCGGCCACGGGGATCGTTTTGTCTGACGATTCCGCGTGGCTCCCGCTGGACCAGATCTACGGTTTTCTCTCCCAGGAAACGCATTGGGCCCATAGCCTGCCGCGCGACGTGTTCGACCGATCGATCGCCAATTCGCTGTGCTTTGCCGCCTACTGCCTGGACGACAACGGCACGCACGGTGAGCTCGTAGGCTTCGCACGCGCCATCACCGACCGCGCGACGTTCGCCTACCTGTGCGACGTGTTCGTACTGCCCGAGTGGCGCGGCAAGGGTGTCTCGCACGCGCTGATGGATTTCCTGCGTGAGCACCCCGAACTGCAGAGCCTGCGCCGCACGGTGCTGGTCACCACGGGTGCCGACTGGCTCTATCGCAAGCATGGATTTACCGATGTGCCCGAGGGGATCGGCTTCATGCAGTTGCATCGGCCGAACATCTACAAGACGGCAGCCACCTGAAACGTAGGGCACACGCCAAAGAAAAAGCCCCGCAGTTGCGGGGCTTTCTCATGGCACTGCGAGATGCTTATTCGCCCAGGTAGGCGGCACGCACCTTCGGGTCGTCCAGCATCTGCTTGGCATCACCGCTCATGGTGATGAGACCGGAGTCCATCACGTAGCCGCGGTGTGCTGCCTGCAGTGCCAGGCGTGCGTTCTGCTCAACGAGCAGCACGGTCACGCCTTGCGACGAGATATCGCGCACAACCTCGAAGATCTTCTCCACCATGATCGGCGAGAGACCCATCGACGGCTCGTCCAGCAGCAGCAACTTCGGTTGGCTCATCAGCGCACGCGCCATGGCCAGCATCTGCTGCTCGCCGCCCGACATCGTGCCGGCCAGCTGGTTGGCTCGCTCTTTCAGGCGCGGGAAGATGCCGAACATGCGGTCGATGTCGGCCTTGATCTGCGCCTCGTCGTTGCGCGTGAAGGCACCCATCTGCAGGTTCTCGACGATGGTCATGCGCGCAAACACGCCGCGGCCTTCCGGCACCATCGCCAGGCCCTGCTTGAGCAGGTTGTAGCTCGGCACGCCCTTGATGGACTTGCCCAGATACTGCACGTCGCCGGCGGCCCAACCCTGCAGGCCGGTGATGGCCTTCATGGTGGTCGTCTTGCCGGCGCCGTTGGCACCGATCAGCGTGACCAACTCACCTTCGCGAATCTCCAGATCCACGCCCTTGACTGCCTGGATGCCGCCGTAGGCGACCTTCAGGCCGTCGATCTTCAACATTACTGGTTTCATATTCCGTTCCTCCGCATCAGTGCGCCGATGCGCCGAGGTAGGCCTCGATCACGGCCGGGTTGCTCTGCACTTCCTGCGGCAGGCCTTGCGCGATCACCTTGCCGTAGTCCAGCACGGTCAGGCGGTTGCACAGGCCCATCACCAGCTTCACGTCGTGTTCGATCAGCAGGATGGTTTTACCGTCGGAACGGATCTTGTCGAGTAGGCCACGGAGTTCCACCTTTTCCGTGGCGTTCATGCCGGCAGCCGGTTCGTCCAGGGCCAGCAGCTTGGGCTGCGTGGCCAGGGCGCGCGCGATCTCCAGACGACGCTGGTGACCATACGACAGGTTGCGCGCCGTGTAGTTGGCGTACTTGCCAATACCGACATACTCCAGCAGGTCGTGCGCCCAGTCTTCGATGGAGGCTTCTTCCTCACGTGCGGACTTCGTGCGGAACACTGCGCCGATCAGGCCGGCCTTGGTACGCACGTGGCGGCCGACCATGACGTTTTCCGCCGCAGTCATGTCGCCAAACAGGCGGATGTTCTGGAACGTACGGGCGATACCGGCCTTGGCCACTTCATGCACGGCGGTCGGCTGGTAGGGTGTACCGCCCAGCACGAACTCGCCGGCGTCGGGCGTGTACAGGCCCGTGATGACGTTGAAGAACGTGGTCTTGCCGGCACCGTTCGGGCCGATCAGACCGTAGATTTCGCCTTCGCGAATTTCCAGGCTCACGTCGGACAGCGCTTGCAGGCCGCCGAAACGCTTCTGCACTCCTCGGATCGAGAGGAGGACGTTGTTATTGCTCATGTGCGTGCCTCCATCAGATACGGGACAGTCCACCGGCCCGCTGCTTTTGCGGACGGTCTTCCTTGCGCGGCGAGGGCCACAGGCCCGACGGGCGATACAGCATCACCCCGACCATCGCCAGGCCGAACAGCAACTGACGCAGCACTTCCGCTTCCACGATCACATGGCCGAACAGCTTGTTCTGTACCGGCTCGGCCAACGCACGCAGCAACTCCTGGAAACCCACCAGCAAGATGCCGCCCAGGATCACGCCCGGGATATGGCCCATGCCGCCCAGCACCACGATCGCCAGAATGTAGATCGACTCCCACAGCACGAACGATTCCGGTGACACAAAGCCCTGGAACGACGCGAACATCGCCCCCGACACGCCACCGAACGACGCGCCCATCGCAAAGGCCAGCAGCTTGATGTTGCGGGTGTTGATGCCCATCGCTTTGGCAGCGATTTCATCTTCACGCAGCGCCACCCATGCACGACCGATACGCGAGTTCTGCAACCGCAGGCACACGATGATGATGATCGCGGCCAGGAGCACGAACAGGTAGTAGTACATGTAGACCGAGTCGAAGCGGATGCCGAAGAAGTCATGGCGCTTCGAGAAGTCGAACCCGAAGATCTTGACCGGCTCGATCAGGTTGATGCCCTTCGGACCGTTGGTGATGTTCACCGGGCGGTCGAGGTTGTTCATGAAGATCCGGATGATTTCACCAAAGCCCAGCGTCACGATGGCGAGATAGTCACCGCGCAGCTTCAGCACCGGCGTGCCCAGCAAGATGCCGAACAACGCCGCCAGCCCGGCACCCAGCGGGATCACCCACCAGACGATGAGGTGCAGCCCATTGGGAAACAGGTTGTGGATCCACTCAAACTGGTTGGACAGGTGCGGCGAACCCAGCAACGCCATCATGTAGGCACCCACCGCGTAGAACGCGATGTAGCCCAGATCGAGCAGGCCGGCAAAGCCCACCACGATGTTCAGGCCCAGGGCCAGCATGATGTACAGCAGTGCGAAGTCCAGCACGCGCACCCAGTAGTTGCCACCTGCGGCACCCACGATGAACGGCGCAAAGATCGCGAGGATCAGGAAGCCGTAGAGCGCGGCGCGCGTCTTCATCGGCGCTTTGAAGTTTTCTGTCATGGCGCTCCCCTTATGCGCGGTCCGCAACGCGTTCGCCCATGATGCCGGACGGGCGGAACAGCAGCACGCCAATCAGCACGATGAACGCGAACACATCCTGGTAGTTCGAACCGAACACACCGCCAGTCAGATCCCCAATGTAGCCGGCACCCAATGCCTCGATCAGGCCCAGCAGCATGCCGCCAACCATGGCGCCCGCCAGGTTGCCGATGCCGCCCAGCACTGCGGCGGTAAACGCCTTCAGACCGGGGATGAAGCCCATGTAGAAGTGAGCGTTGCCGTAGTTGGTCGCCATCATCACGCCTGCGACGGCTGCCAGGGCAGCGCCGATCATGAACGTGGCGGAGATCACGAAGTTCGGATTGACGCCCATCAGGCCTGCCACACGCTGGTTCTCGGCGGTAGCGCGCATGGCGCGGCCGAGCTTGGTGCGGTTGACCAGCAGGATCAGCCCGATCATCACCAGGATAGCCACCACGATGATGACGATTTCCTTGCCGGTGATGGTCGCGCCCGTAGAGCCGATGTCGATCGGGTTCGAGGGCAGCAGTTGCGGGAAGGTCAGCGGGTTACGCGACCAGATCATCATCGCCAGGGTCTGCAGCACGATCGACACGCCGATGGCGGTGATCAGCGGTGCCAGACGCGGCGCATTGCGCAGCGGCCGGTAGGCAACCCGTTCGATGGTGTACGCCACGATGGCACAGACCGGCATTGCAAACAGCAGCGCAATGACAAGCGTGAGCCAGTCAGGCAGATTGGGGAAGTACTTCTGGAGGAAGTTGATGGCAGTCAGGGCAGACATTGCACCGACCATCAGGACATCGCCGTGGGCGAAGTTGATGATGCCGAGAATACCGTAGACCATGGTGTAGCCCAGTGCGATCAGCGCGTAAATGCTGCCGAGCACCAGACCGTTCACGATCTGCTGGATAAAGATATCCATGAGAACAGCTCCTGCTATGCCTTGCTTTGTTGTAGGCGACGGGATGGCGTGCCCGCAAGGTATGCGATCAATCGGATGGGTAAGGTGAGGTTGCTGGTAAGCGGCCTGCCGACACGCCCATGGTGAGGGCCTTGTTTCACTGGCGAGGCTATAAAAAACGGCACCGCAAGGGTATGCGCGGTGCCGTTTTTAAGGGCAAATCGTAATGAGAATCGCCCTTCGATTACTGATTACATCTTCACAACGTCAAGGACGGTCTTCTTCTTGTCCTTGTAGTTGTACAGGGTGATGGAGCCTTGCTTCAGGTCACCCTTCTCGTCAAACGAGATGTTGCCGATCACGCCGTTGTAGTTGGTTGCCGGCATGGCAGCCAGGATCTTGGCCGCATCGGTCGAGTTGGCACGCTTCATCGCGTCGATGATCACGTTGACAGCGTCATACGTGAACGGTGCGTAGATCTGCACCGGCGTGTGGAAACGGTCTTGGTACTTCTTGTCGAAGTCCGCGCCCTTTTCCATCTTCGACAGCGCCAGGCCTGCTTCCGAGCAGACGATGTTGTCGATGGCGTCGCCCGCCAGTTCAGCAACCTTGTCGGTACACACGCCGTCGCCGCCAACGATCTTGGCCGTGATGCCCAGTTCCTTGGCTTGCTTGGCGAAAGGACCGCCGGTGGCATCCATACCGCCGTACATGATCACGTCCGGCTTCTTGCCCTTGATCTTGGTCAGAATGGCCTTGAAGTCGGTGGCCTTGTCGTTGGTGGCTTCACGTGCCACCACGTTCACGCCGTCGGCCTTCGCGGTCTTCTCGAACTCGTCGGCCAGGCCCTTACCGTAGGCAGTGGCATCGTCAACGATGGCCACGGTCTTCGCGCCCAGGGTCTTCGCGGCGTAGTTGGCCAGTGCCGGACCTTGCTGCGCGTCGGTCGCAACCACGCGGTAGGTCGTCTTGAAGCCTTGCTTGGTGTAGTCGGGGTTGGTCGACGACGGCGAGATCTGCACGATGCCTGCATCGCTGTAGATCTTGGACGCCGGGATCGAAACACCTGAGTTCAGGTGGCCAACGATGGCAACAACGTGCTCGTCAACCAGCTTCTGCGCCACGGCGGTGCCGGTCTTCGGGTCGCCCGCATCGTCTTCACCGACCAGTTCCAGCTTGATCTTCTTGCCGTCGATGGTCAGGCCTTCCTTGTTGGCTTCTTCAACGGCCAGGCGTGCACCGTTTTCGTTGTCTTTGCCAAGGTGAGCAATACCGCCCGTGAGCGGAGCCGCGTGACCGATCTTGACGACGGTCTCGCCGCCGCCAGCAGCAGCGGCCGGAGCCGACGTTGCTGCAGGTGCAGCAGCTTGGTCTGCGGGCTTTTCCTCGTTCTTACCGCAAGCTGCTACGAGTGCCACGGCAGCCGCAAGCGGCAGAACTTTGGCAAACTTGATTTGCATGAGTGATCTCCTAGATCTCGCAAGAGCAAGAAGAGCGTCCTGCCTCCCGGCCGCTCCCCCTGCGCCGATTGTTTCAATTTGAAACGCGCGAATTGTATCCCCTTTTTTTGCGGATGCAATACGCGTCGCAACAACGATTTTTACAGTAACTACGCCGCTTTACGGGCTTTCCCCAATGCCCAAACAGGCGTCATTTCGCGCAGGCATTCGCGAATGGCAGGCAGATATATCAAGAAGCATGCCAGAGTAGGGGAAACCCTGTACCGGCGCGGCTTGGCGGGCGATCCGCACGGCAAATCAAGGCTTTACAGGCATTGAAGCCGTTTTTGCGATGCACAAAACAAAACGGCCACTCCAGTTTGAGTGGCCGTTCGCATGTCAAAAGCGCTTTATGCACCGCATTAGGGCGCACCGCTTTTGTGCGCGCATTCCCCGCAATTAAGTGGGCATTTACATAATCGACTTCAATTGATTTGAAGTCCCCTCGGAAGAGGGAAGGACATGTTTTCTTGAATGCCCTCGAGCGGACGCACGGTGCGCGCACCCAGCACCTTGAGCCGATCGACGATCGACTGCGCGAGCTCTTCCGGTGCCGAAGCGCCCGCCGTCAGGCCCACGCGGCGCTTGCCGGCCACCCACTCGGGCTTCACCTGCTCGGGTGTATCCACCATATAGGCAGGCACGCCGAGCTTCTCGGCCAGTTCGCGCAGGCGATTCGAGTTAGAGCTGTTCGGGCTACCCACCACGATGACCACCTCCACCTGCGGCGCCATGAACTTCACAGCGTCCTGGCGGTTCTGCGTGGCATAGCAGATGTCCTGCTTCTTGGGTTCGTTCACGGCAGGAAAGCGCGACTTGATGGCGGCCACGATCTCCTGCGTCTCATCCACCGACAGCGTGGTCTGCGTGACATAGGCCAGTCGCGTCGGGTCCTTCACCGCGAGATGCGCCACGTCATCGACGGATTCAACAAGCAGCATGCCGTCGTTGGCCTGGCCCATGGTGCCCTCCACTTCGGGGTGCCCCTTGTGGCCGATCATGATGATCTCGAAGCCCTGTGAGCGCATCTTCGAAACCTCGACGTGCACCTTGGTCACCAGAGGGCAGGTCGCATCGAACACACGCAGACCGCGCGCCTCTGCCGCCTCGCGCACTGCGCGGGACACGCCATGCGCGCTGAAGATGACCGTGCCGCCCACCGGCACATCGTCCAGCTCCTGCACGAACACCGCACCCTTGTTGCGCAGATCGCTCACCACATAGGCGTTGTGCACGATCTCGTGGCGCACGTAGATGGGCGCGCCAAACAGCTGCAACGCACGCTCGACGATCTCGATGGCGCGGTCCACGCCAGCACAGAAGCCACGCGGCTGCGCGAGCAGAACCTCAGCATCGATCTGGGTGACTGGGTCGACCGGGGTGTTCATGGTGGTGCTCATTACAGAATGCCGATCAGCTGGACTTCAAACAGGATGGTCTGCCCAGCCAGCGGGTGGTTGAAATCGAACAGCGCGGAGGTCTCGCCAATCTCTTTGAGTACGCCGGCGTATTTACCACCGCTCGGCGCGTTGAATTCGACAAGGTCGCCCGGCTGGTAATCCTCTTCAAACGAGGAGTTCTCACGCAGCGTCGCCAGCGACACGCGCTGCAGCAGCTCCGGATTGCGCGGGCCGAATGCATGCTCGGGCGCCAGGCGGAACGTCGTGCGCTCGCCCTCGCGCATACCGAACAGCGCCTGCTCCAGCGTCGGTGCCAGTTGCCCCTGACCGAGCAGCAGCGTCGCAGGCTTGTCACCAAAGGTGGTAACGACGTCCGTATCGTTCTCCAGGGCGACGCGGTAGTGCAGCGTCAAATAGGAATCCGCCCCAACTACCTTGCCTGCGCCGCTTGCCGACGCCTGATTCGTCAAATCTTGCACGCTCAACCTGCTTGACCAAAAAGTAACCCGTTATTGTACGTCAGCCCTCCTCTCGGGCGCTGGCGCGGCGCCTGCTCCACACGGGCCGCGCGCGGGCAATCAACGCCCTCCCCCTAACACTATCTATATGGCAATTGTCGACTGGCCCGTCCACGAGCGGCCACGCGAAAAACTGCTCGCCCACGGTCCCGCAGCACTGTCCGATGCGGAACTGCTGGCCATCTTCCTGCGCGTGGGCATGCCCGGCAAAAGCGCCGTCGACCTGGCGCGCGAACTGCTGGCGCATTTCGGCTCGCTCGGGCGGCTGTGCCACGCCTCGCAACAGGAGTTCTCGTCGATCAACGGCATGGGGCCGGCCAAATACGCTCAATTGCATGCGTTGCTGGAAGTTGCCCGGCGTGCACTCAAAGAAGACATCACTCATGGCCAGACCTTCGATTCCCCACAAAGCGTGAAGGATTTCCTGCGACTGTCGCTCGGCCACCGCCCACACGAAGTCTTCGCCTGTCTGTTTCTGGACGTGCGGCACCGGCTGATTGCGTGGGAGGAGCTTTTCCGTGGCACGCTGACCGAGGCACGCGTCTACCCCCGCGAGATCGCCAAGCGCGCTCTGCATCACAATGCGGCAGCCGTCATCCTGGCCCACAACCACCCAACCGGCCACGCCGAACCCAGCGAATCCGACATCGTCCTGACCCGCGAGCTATGCCGCGCGCTGGCGTTGCTTGACGTGATCGTTCTGGATCACATGATCGTCGGCCGCACCACGGTCTATGGCTTTCTGGAACACGGCAAGATGTAGCGCTGACGCCGGCTCGCAGGTTGCACAACGGCAATCCACTGATCTCGTTGATTTGCCAGCCGTTTTGTGTGTATAATCCGCGTTTCGCTGAAGTCCCACCTCTACAGTGGCGCTGCGCTTGGTTTGGTCAAGGTCTGGCCAAAAGCGCCCGGTCGCAAACTGTAGCCAACGTATTTAGTTAGGAGTGCTCCATGGCACGCGTCTGTCAAGTGACCGGGAAAGCGCCGATGGTCGGCAATAACGTTTCCCACGCAAACAACAAGACCAAGCGCCGTTTTCTGCCGAACCTGCAGAACCGCCGCTTCTGGGTCGAATCCGAAAACCGCTGGGTGAGCCTGCGCGTCTCGAACGCCGGTCTGCGCCTGATCGATAAAAAAGGCATCGACGAAGTGCTCGTAGATCTGCGCGCACGCGGCGAAGTCTAATTAGGAGTTAAATCATGGCCAGCAAAGGCGGACGCGACAAGATCAAGCTGGAATCGACCGCAGGTACGGGTCATTTCTACACGACCACCAAGAACAAGCGCACCAAGCCGGAAAAGATGGAGATCATGAAGTTCGATCCCGTCGCCCGCAAGCACGTCGCTTACAAGGAAACCAAGATTAAGTAATCCTCGCGATTGCATTGTCTTGTTTCCGTCGGCATGACCGACAGCAAAAACCCGCTTCAAGGCGGGTTTTTTGTTGCCTGTCGTTTAGCGCAAGGCGCGGTGTACACTGCTTCTCTTTCCGATTGACACGCGACTGTGCTAGGGCTTGCCCCGGTCCGCAGCCGCGTCTGCCCAGCGTCTCGCGTCTCCCATGAATTTCGATGTTGCCGTTGTCGGCAGCGGCCTGGCGGGCCTGACCGTCGCCCTGCACCTCGCCGATCACCGCCGTGTGGTCGTCATCAGCAAACGCAGCCTGCCGGAAGGCGCCAGCGATTGGGCGCAGGGTGGCATTGCCGCCGTGCTCGATTCGGGCGACAGCCATGACGAGCACGTCGACGACACGCTCATCGCCGGTGCTGGCCTATGCGACGAGGCTGCCACGCGCTACATCATCGAGAACGGGCGCTCAGCCATCGAATGGTTGATCGGACACGGCGTGCCGTTCACGCGTGACGAGCAGGCTGAACTCGGCTTCCACCTCACGCGCGAAGGCGGCCACCGCCATCGACGCATCATCCACGCAGCCGATGCGACCGGCCACGCCGTGGTGACGACGCTGGTGGAAAAAGTCCGCAATCACCCGAACATCACGCTACTGGAAGACCACTTTGCGATCGACCTGATTACCGATGCAAAGCTGGGCCGACCAGGTATGCATTGCCACGGTCTGTACGTGCTCGACTGCAAGAGCGGGCGAGTCAAAACGCTTACCGCCAGCCAGACCGTGATGGCCACCGGCGGTGCGGGCAAGGTCTACCTTTATACGACGAACCCGGATACGGCCAGCGGCGACGGCATCGCCATGGCGTGGCGCGCGGGCTGCCGCGTAGCGAACATGGAGTTCATCCAGTTCCACCCGACCTGCCTCTACCACCCGTTCGCCAAATCCTTCTTGATTACCGAAGCCGTGCGTGGTGAGGGCGGCAAGCTGATCCTGCCGGATGGCACACGCTTCATGCCCGCGCACGATGAACGCGCCGAACTGGCTCCGCGCGACATCGTTGCCCGCGCCATCGACTTTGAGATGAAGAAGCGCGGCCTAGACTGTGTGTACCTCGACATCAGCCACCAGAGCCCCGAATTCCTCCAGGAACATTTCCCAACCATCCTGGCGCGCTGCCTGGAGCTGGGCATCGACATCACGCGCCAGCCGATTCCGGTGGTGCCCGCCGCGCACTACACATGCGGCGGCGTGGTGACCGATCACATTGGCCGTACAGACATCACCGGCCTGTACGCCGTGGGAGAAACGGCCTACACAGGCCTGCACGGCGCCAACCGGCTGGCGAGCAATTCGCTGCTGGAATGCATGGTGATCGGGCGCGGTGCGGCGGAAGACATCCTCGCGCAACCCCAGTCAAAGCCAACTGCCATCCAGATGCCGGCGTGGGATGAGAGCCGCGTGACGGACGCCGATGAAGAAGTCGTTGTCTCGCACAACTGGGACGAACTGCGCCGCATGATGTGGAACTACGTCGGCATCGTGCGCACGAACAAGCGGCTCGAACGCGCGCAGCATCGCATTGCACTGCTGCGCGAAGAGATTGCCGAGTACTACAAGAATTTCCGTGTGAGCCACGATCTGCTGGAACTGCGCAACCTCGTCGAGGTGGCCTCGCTGATCGTCGATGGCGCGCTGTCAAGGCACGAGAGCCGCGGCCTGCATTTCTCGCGCGACTACCCCGAGACACTACCCAAGGCACTGCCGACGGTCATGCAGCCGACCCATCGACAGATCGCCCGTAGGAACTAGTCAGACTGACTCGACGATACGCAGGGAGTAGTCGGTGGCGCGCACGTCCTTCGTGAGCGCGCCGACGGAGATGCGGTCCACGCCCGTCTCGGCAAATGCGCGGATCGTATCGATGTTCACGCCGCCGGACACCTCCAGCAGCGCCCTGCCCGCTGTCACGCGCACGGCCTCCCGCATGGCGGGCGTGTCGAAGTTATCAAGCAGCACGGACGTGGCGCCGGCCGCCAGCGCTTCATCCAGCTGCGCGAGCGTTTCCACCTCAACCTGAATCGACACCCCGGTGTTCAGTGCCTGCGCTGCACGCAGGGCCGCCGTCACGCCACCCGCCGCAGCGATGTGGTTTTCCTTGATGAGGATGCCGTCGTACAGCGCCAGGCGCTGGTTCTCGCCCCCACCGATGCGCACGGCGTACTTCTGCGCCAGGCGCAGACCGGGCATCGTCTTGCGTGTATCGAGCACGCGAGCGCGCGTACCGGCAATGACATCGGCATAGCGCGCTGTTGCGGTCGCCACGCCAGAGAGTAACTGCAGGAAATTCAGCGACGGGCGCTCGGCAGTCAGCAGCGAACGCGCCGGACCGTCGATCTCGCACACCACCGAATCGGGCGCCATGCGGTCGCCCTCCTGCTGCTGCCACGTCACGCGCAGCGACGGATCCACCGCGCGCATGCAGGCGTCAAACCAAGGCGTGCCGCACAGCACGGCGTCTTCACGCACGATCACGCGTGCGCGCGCATGGCGATCGGCAGGAACCAGCAAGCCCGTGCGATCCCCCGTACCGACGTCCTCGGCAATGGCGGCGGCCACGTTAGCGGCCAGCGCTTCACGCAGCGCCGGGCCAAAACTATCGAAAATCGCCTGTGCGGCGTTCACGTTCATCTGAGTCGCCGTCATGCCGGGCCAATTCCTTGAAAGAGCTGTGCGTTGGCCGCCAGATCACCCTGCGGTCGGACCGCGGCCTTCTCACGTGCGGAGAAATCAAGCATGCGGTCAATACAGACCACAGCCTGTTTGCCGATCACTGGATCGACGTGAATTTCGTTGCGGCCGGTTTCCAGTACCTCGGCCAGGTTCGTGAGCGCATTCATCGCCATCCACGGGCAATGCGCGCAGCTCTTGCAAGTGGCGCTATTGCCGGCGGTCGGTGCTTCGATGAAGCGCTTACCTGGCGCAGCCATGCGCATCTTGTGCAGGATGCCGTTGTCGGTCGCGACGATGAACTCTTGCGCCGACAGCGACTGTGCCGCCGCAATCAGCTGCGAGGTCGAGCCCACCACGTCCGCCTGCGCCACCACCGAGGCAGGCGATTCTGGATGCACGAGGATCTTCGCGTTCGGGTGCTCGGCGCGCAGCAAGTCCAACTCGACACTCTTGAACTCGTCATGCACCAGGCACGAGCCCTGCCACATGAGCATGTCGGCGCCAGTCTGCTGCTGGATGTAGCTGCCAAGATGGCGGTCCGGTGCCCAGAGGATCTTCTTTCCCTGCTCATGCAGGTGCTTCACGATCTTCAGGCCGATGGAGGACGTCACCATCCAGTCCGCACGCGCCTTCACGGCGGCACTGGTGTTGGCATAGACGACCACGGTGCGATCCGGATGCGCATCGCAAAATGCCGCGAACTCATCCGGCGGACAGCCCAGATCGAGCGAGCAGGTCGCATCCAGATCCGGCATCAGCACGGTCTTTTCCGGACTGAGGATCTTGGCGGTCTCGCCCATGAAGCGCACACCCGCCACCACCAGCGTCTTGGCCGAATGGTCGCGACCAAAGCGCGCCATCTCCAGCGAATCCGACACGCAACCGCCGGTTTCCTCGGCCAGGTCCTGCAGATCGGCATCCACGTAGTAATGCGCGACCAGCACAGCCTCGCGCTCCTTGAGCAGCCGTTTGATGCGGGCCTTCAGTTCATCGCGCTCCTCGCGCGACAACACAGGCGGTACCTTGGCCCAGGCATGGGCGACGCAGCTGGCGCCGGACTGCTCATCGGTGAGCATGTCCGGGCGATCGAATTCAACCGTCTTGATGTGGGCTTCCATGATGATCTCCCCGTCCGGCAGGGCGCCGCGCAGGTGGCGTGGCAATGAAACGGACGGCGTGTGAGGAGGACACGTGCCGCGATGCGCTCTCGTGGGCGATTCGTGCGGCCTTTTGAACGTGTGATTGAACGCAGTTTACCCAAAAGAAAAGCCCCGCTGCGGAGCGGGGCTTCACCTATGAAACAGGAAACTCAGGCGTAGCGACGCAGGCGCAGGGCAAATTCCTGCAGTGCGTGGATACCGCTTTCCTCGGCGCGCTTGCACCAGTCCTGCAGTTGGTGCAGCAGTTGCTCACGCGTGGCGTTCGAACGCCCCCAAAGAGCGCCCAGCTCGCGGCGCATCTCAACAAAGGTGTGCAGCGACGAGTGATCCGACACGATTTGCGAGAGCTGCTCGCGCTGCGGCGCGCCCAGCTTGGTTTCATCGCGGTGGAACCACTTGCGGGCCGGCTTCAGCGCACGGTATTCGACGTCGCGCGATTCCTTCAGCTTGGCCAGTTCCTGACGGTAAGCCGCTTTGACAGTCTTGGCGTAGCGGGCCATCACGTCGTAGCGGTTGGCGATGATGGCTTCCAGCGTGTTCTGGTCAACCGGCTTCGCATCCACAAAGCGTGCTTTAGGCGCCACCTTTTTGACCTTGGCCAGGCCAACGATCTCCAGCGCGCGGATGTAGCCCCAACCGATGTCGAACTCGTACCACTTGACCGAGAACTTGGCCGACGTGGCGTACGTGTGGTGATTGTTGTGCAGCTCTTCACCACCGATGATCAGGCCCCACGGCGACACGTTGGTCGAGGCGTCTTCGCAGTCGAAGTTGCGATAGCCCCAGTAGTGGCCCAGTCCATTGATGATGCCGGCAGCATTGATCGGGATCCACAGCATCTGCACGGCCCACACGGTCAGACCGACCGCGCCGAACATCAGCACGTCCAGGATCAGCATCAGGCCAACGCCTTGCCAGGTGAACTTGGAATACAGGTTGCGCTCGATCCAGTCGTCCGGCGTGCCGTGGCTGAACTTCTGGATTGTTTCCTGGTTCTTGGCCTCAGCGCGATACAGCTCGGCGCCTTCCAGCAGCACCTTGCGGATGCCGCGCGTTTGCGGGCTGTGCGGATCGTCTTCGGTTTCGCACTTGGCGTGGTGCTTGCGGTGGATGGCAGTCCATTCACGCGTGACCATACCGGTCGTCAACCACAGCCAGAAGCGGAAGAAGTGCGCGGGAATCGGATGCAGATCCAGCGCACGGTGCGCCATACAGCGGTGCAGGAAAATCGTGACAGCGGCGATGGTGATATGCGTCACCACCAGCGTGAAAATCAGGATTTGCCACCAAGCCCAATCCAGGGTGCCGTTGGCAAGGAAATTCAAAAAGGAGTCGATCAAAGTGTTCTCCGTGGTCAACTCGGGGTGATCAAAGCAGCCTAGGTCGAAAGCGACGTTGCTGCCTCTTGAGGCCATCCGCTGTCGCAGCGTTGCAACAGTGGGGTCGTCTTGGCGGGGAATCGGGTGTTGGCACCCGGCTTGCGCGTCACATCGGCGAGCGTTCCGTCGCCGGTCATGTGACCTCCGCCCCAGCGCAATGCAAGCGGTTTGCGGCGCTTTGCCGCAAGTAAAACACTGCGACGGTGCCGTCTGATCCTTTGTGGGAGCAGCCGGCATTTTAACCGAATACCCCCTCTATTCCATGAGGGAAAACCGTCAGTTTGACCCAAAACAAACGGACATCGTTCCTGACGGCGCTGTGCTAATCATCAAGCCGGCGCAGATGGATCAACAGATGGGGCGCCCACATCACCTGAAGCACCTTGCTGCAGCGCCAGCGGCCCCAGCACACGCACTTCGCGCTGCGGATACGGAATCTCGATCCCCGCCTCCTTGAAGCGGCGATAGATGGCGCGGTTCAAGCCGGACTGCACGCCCAGCTTGCCGTTGTGCGGGTCATTGATCCATACACCCAACTCATACTCGATGCCGCTGTCGGCAAACAAGGCCATGAAGGCGGCAGGGGCCGGTTCGGTCAGCACGCGCGGAACACCCTCGGCGCATTGCACGAGCAGCGCGAGCACCACTTCCGGATCCGCCGCATACGACGCTTGGACCCGCACCGCCACACGCACCGTGCCGCGCTCGTTATGGTTCTGCACCGCCTGCGCAACCATCAGCTCGTTCGGCACCAGCGTGTCGCCGTCGCCGTTGCGCACCACGGTGTAGCGCGTGCGGATTTGCGTGACGATGCCGGTATAGGTGCTGACCGTGATCTGATCGCCCAGCTTGAGCGAGCGCTCCAGCAGAATGATGAAGCCCGAGACGTAGTTGCTGGCGATCTTCTGCAAGCCGAAGCCCAGGCCCACACCCAGCGCGCCGCCAAACACCGACAGCACCGTCAGGTCGATCCCCACCAGCGACAGGCTCAGCAGCAGCGACACCAGCAGCAGCACCGCCTTGGCCACGCGCGAGAGCACCACCTTCAGGTTGGCGTCGATGGCCTTGGCGCGCGTGATACGGTTATCCAGCCACGAGCCGAACCACATTGCGATCAGCACGGTGAGCAGAATCCACACCACACCCATCAGCATGGCCGCGAGGCTCACCTTCTGCTTGCCGCCGATCGCGAACCGGATGCCGTCCAGATAATCGATCACGTCACCCAGCACGCCCAGCACGTAGAGCACCATGCCGATCCACATCAAGGTGGTCAGCACGCGCTGAACCAGCACCAGCATGCCGTGCAGTTCGCCATTGGCCGACAGCACGCGGCGCAGCACGTAAAACGTGAGGTACAGCATCGTCAGGCCGAACAGCGGCACCGCCGCCAGCCGGAACACGCTGATCGGCATGACCCCGACCAGCGCATAGCGCGCCCCAAGCACCAGCAGCCAGCCAATCAGCGGGAACATCGCCCGCTCCAGGCTCGACCACGCGAAGCGCAGCGCGAAGGTTTCATTCACGTGGCTGGCATGCAGGCGCCGCGCGATGGGCCGCGCCATCAGCCAGGCCGCGCCCAGCAGCAGCACAAGCACGCCCAGCTGCCAGATGAAGCGCGGGCCGCCCAGATCGGAGACGATGTCGCCGATCATGTGGCCCAGTGCGATGTGGTTCAGAGGCAGTTCGTTCATCCGAGACGTCGATTACCGGGTGCGCTCATTGGGCACCGTTATTGCGCACGATAGGGCAACGCATCGCCCACATGCTTCTGCCAGTTGGCGGCGTAGCGCTGCGCAAGGTCAGTATCGCCGCGCACGATCAGTACGTTTTCGGCGTTGCCGCGCTGCGCGGTCTGCGTGAAATTAAAGCTGCCAGTCACCAGCACCGGATGCGACCCACGCGGGTCGATCACGATGACCTTGTTGTGCGCGTTCTTGTAGCGCACCTCCAGCCACACGGGGATACCGGCGTTGGCGATTTCAGGGATGCGGCTGCCGTTCGAACGCATCATCTGCTCACGGTCGGCCAGCACACGTACATCCACGCCACGCTGATGCGCCGCCAGCAACGCCCGCGTGATCGCCTTGTTCGAGAGCAGGTAGGCCTGCACCAGTACCTGTTCGTGGGCTTGATCGATAGCGTCGGCCAGCAAGCCCTCGATGTCGTCATCCGGTGTGAAGGCCGCCTGCACCGTGCCCTTGGCGGGCTGCACCGGCGGCGTGTTGCGCGCCTGGGCGATGCTGCCCGCGCTGAAGGCCAACACGGTGGCCAACAGCAAACCCAGCCGGCGCAACATCATGCGCGGCGCTCCAGCACAGCCGCGAAGAAGCCGTCGGTTTGATGCACCTGCGGATAGAGCTCGAGGTACGGGCCCATCTCCAGCGCGATCTTCTGCGCAGCCAGCACCTCGCCAGCGGGCACGAGCACGAAGTCTTCGTGCGCGGCCAGGAACTGCTCGACCACCTGTTGGTTCTCGCGCGCCAGCACACTGCACGTCGCATAGACGAGGCGGCCACCCGGCTTCAACAGCCGCGCCGCCGAGGCAAGAATCGACTGCTGCTTGGCCGACATCTCTTCCACGGCCTGCGCAGATTGACGCCACTTCAGGTCCGGATTGCGACGCAGCGTGCCCAGCCCGCTGCACGGCGCGTCGACCAGCACGCGGTCGATCTTG
Source organism: Ralstonia insidiosa (assembly GCF_008801405.1). Lineage (NCBI taxonomy): Bacteria > Pseudomonadati > Pseudomonadota > Betaproteobacteria > Burkholderiales > Burkholderiaceae > Ralstonia > Ralstonia insidiosa. The sequence goes on from NZ_VZPV01000001.1 coordinate 3,090,444, forward strand.
CCGGCCAGGCGCTTGATCTTGGCATCGTGCTCGCTGTCGATGCGGCTCGGGTGTACGTTCGACAAGCCGCTGCGCGCCAGGCGTGGGCCCAGGTTGCTCAGGCGCTTTTCCGATACGTCGAAGGCGTACAGTCGCCCGGTCGAGCGCATCGCCGCGCCAATCGCCAGCGTCTTGCCGCCTGCGCCCGCGCAGAAGTCCACCACCATCTCGCCGCGCTTGGGCGCCAGGAGTTGGCACAGCAATTGACTGCCCTCGTCCTGCACCTCGACCGTGCCGTTGGTGAAGATGTCGAGCTTGTTCAGCGCCGGCTTGCCCGCCAGGCGGATGCCCACCGGCGACAGCGGCGCCACAACGCCCTCAATGCCAGCTTCGGCCAACGTGGCGAGCACCGCATCGCGTTCGCCCTTGAGCGTGTTGACGCGCAAGTCCAGCGGCGCCGGCGTCAGCCAGGCTTGGGCCAGCGCCTCGGTAAATTCGGCGCCGTGTTGCGCGACCAGCGCGTCGAACAGCCAATCCGGCAAATTGGCACGCACGCGCGGCGCCAGAGCAGCGCGATCGCGGAGTTCCCAGCGGTCCAGCCATTCGGCCTCAACCGGCGTCAGGAACGGGGCGATGGCCTCGCGGCCGGCGGTCTGCAGCAGACCGAGCACCACCAAGCGACGGCGCGCGGGGCCGGAGCCGCTCTCGGCAAACTGGCCGAATTCGACCTTGCGGCGCAGCACGGCAAACGCCGCCTCGGCGATGATGCCGCGCTCGCGGTGGCCGAGTTCGTGGTGCTCACGGAAGTATTGGCTGACCACCATGTCGGCCGGTGCCGCAAAGTGCAGCAAGCGGGCGAGCACCTTGTCCAGATGCTCGAAATGGCTGCCGTGCACGCCCGTGCGGGGGCGCGGAGCACTGCGTTGCTGGGGCTTGCCCTGCGGCGCGCGGTACCACCCGCCGCCGCCTGCGCCGTGACCTGAACTCTGGCGCTTGTTGCCACCGCCGCTGTTACCACCGCCGTTGCGCGAACGCTGACGATCCTGACTCATGCTGCCTCCTGGGCGTCAACGCCAATCACAAGTTGCGACGCATCCGGCGAAACCCGGACCACGCCTTGTTCGACGCGCAAGCGTCCTTCCACAAACCAGCGCACGGCACGCGGATAGATCACATGCTCCTGCGTCAGTAGCCGTCCGGCGAGCGAGTCCGGCGTGTCGCCCTGCCGCACTTCGATGGCGGCCTGCAATACGATCGGACCATGGTCCAGTTCGGCAGTCACGAAATGGACCGTCGCGCCGTGCACCTTCACGCCCATGGCCAGCGCCTGCTCATGCGTATGCAATCCCGGGAAGCACGGCAGCAAAGACGGATGAATGTTCAACATGCGCCCGGCGTAATGGTTAACGAAGCCCGGCGTCAGAATGCGCATGAAGCCCGCCAGCACCACCAGATCGGGCGAGAAGCCGTCGATGACCTGCGCCAGGGCGGTGTCAAAGCTGTTGCGGTCGGGAAAGCCCTTGTGGTCGACCACCGCGGTGGCAATGCCGTGCGAAGCGGCAAATTTGAGGCCGGCGGCATCTGGGCGGTTGGAGATCACGGCGGCAATGCGCCCGGGCCAACCCTCGGCCTGACATGCGCGAACGATGGCTTCCATATTCGAGCCACGTCCGGAAATGAGAATGACGATGTTTTTCATCGCGGCATTTTATCAAGTGCGCCGCACTCCCCCGAGAAAATCCGGTGTGATGCCTCGGATGACGCCCGGGGCGCCGCCGCCACGGCCGCGCCAGGCCCGCTTTTACCGGTAGCGTGGTATTTAGCCGACGGGCTTCAGCAAAATCCCTATCGTGCCGATAAAAACGGGCGTAGGGACGTTGGCGCGCTGCGCCGCGGTCTGATAATCTCGGCCCCATAATTGTCCGCGCACCCGGGGGTCGGGGTGCTGCCAGCGGTGATCCGTCGCATATCTCGCCAACGATCATCCTGCGCTGCAACATCGTGCGGTCGATAACCGTGACGGCTGATCGGCACCAAGCTTGACAGCCACCGCCCGCGCCGGGTCGGCACGCGTTACAACAACAAGAGGGCACTGCCCTCACCGGGGAATAAGAATGACGAGCTCGCTGCGTAGCCTGCTGGTGGTCGACGACCACCCTCTCGCCTTGTCTGGCACGACCACGTTTCTTGCACAAGCCTTGCCAGAAGTCCAGGTGCACGCGGCCATCGGCCGCCGCCAGGCACTGGCACTCGTCGATGACGGTGTCCGCCCGGACGTCGTGCTGCTCGATGTATGGCTGTCCGACTGCACCGGCTTCGATGCCATGCGCGAGCTGCGCGGCAAGTTGCCCGAGGCCCGCTTTGCCTTCATGTCGGCCGAGAACACACCCGAAATCGTCGCCAAGGCACAGGCCCTGGGCGCCATCGGCTTCATCGGCAAGCACGCCGATGCGCATGCGTTTTCCAAGGCGGTCGCCGGTATCTTCGGTGGGGATTCGTCGTTCCCATCGGAGGACGACCTGGGTGGCATCAACGGCAAGGGCAACGCCTCGCACGGCATCCCCATCACGCCGGCCGAACTGGGCCTGACGCCGCGTCAGGGTTCAGTACTGGCACTGCTGCTTGAGGGCTTGCCGAACAAGTCCATCGCCCGCCAACTGGGTCTGACGGAAAACACCGTCAAGGAACACGTTTCGGCGATCCTGCAGCGGCTGGGCGTGCGCACGCGCATCCAGATCATCTCGCGCATGGAGCGCTTCCGCCTGACCGGCGCGGCTTGATCGCCTGATTGGATCACGGCGCCGCATTCGACGGCGCCGCCCCCCTCTTACCTCAGTACGCGACCTGCGGTTCAGCCGCGCGCCCGCGCAGCCAGCGCTTGAGCAGTACGCGCAGCATGTTCGGGTCCATCGGCTTGGCCAGCAGTAGATAGCCGGCTTCTTCGGCACGCGCCAGGGCGGCGGAGTTGCGGTCGCCCGTGAGCAGCACGGCGTGCGCGTCTGGATGGCTGACCTGCCAGCGCTCCAGCAGTTGCAGGCCATCTTCCTTGCCCGGCAGGCGCAGGTCGCAGAAGATGATCTGCGGGCGCAGACCCTTTGCGAGCAGTTGATCGGCGGCAGTGCCATCGGCGGCGCTGTGCACCTCCACGCCCCAGGCTTCGAGCAGCGCATGCCAGGCCTTGCGGATCTGCGGATCGTCATCCACCACCAGCACCACGCCCGAGAAGCGCGGCTGATCCAGCACCGCACGCTTCTGCTCGGCACGCGGCTGCGCGGCCAGCGGCGCCTTGATCTCGGCCGGCACCGGGCGCAACGCCATCCAGAACATCGAGCCCCGCCCCGGCACTGAGCGCACGCCAAAGGTGCCACGCAGCAGACGCACGCATTCCTTGTAGATCGACAGGCCCAGGCCGAGGCCCTGGCTCGGGTCGCGCTCCGGGTTCTCGACCTGGTAGTACGTCGAGAAGATGTCCTTCTGGTGCTCGGGCGCGATACCGATGCCGGTATCCCATACCTCGATGCGCAGATACTTCTGACGCACGCGCAGCGCCACCATCACGCCACCGCGCTCGGTGTAGCGCAAGGCGTTCTGCAGCAGGTTGAACAGCGCCCGGCGCAACAGCACCGGCTCGGCCATGCCGAACACCGGCAGCGGCGGAATGCGCTGCGTGAGCGTCAACCCCTTCGCACGCGCATCCGGCATGAACTGCTGAACCACCTCGGTGATGACCTCGCCCAGATCCACCGGCTCCAGCGTCGGCGAGGTCTTGCGGCTCTCCAGCTTTGACAGATCGAGCAGCGAGCGGAACAGCAGATCGATGGTGGCTGCGCCCGAGGCAAGCTGCTCCACCAGCGGCGCCAGCGATTCCGACTGATTGCGCGCCCGCAACGCTTCCACCAGCAGCACGATCGCGTGCACCGGTTGGCGTAGGTCGTGGCTGGCAGCCGCCAGGAAGCGCGACTTCTCTTCCGACGCCGACAGCGCGCGTTGTTTCTCGTCCTGATAGCGCCGCGCGAGCTGGCGGCTTTCGTTCTCAAGCTGGATTTCGCGCACCAGCGTGTTGTGGATATTTACAGCGTGCCGCGTCAGCAACGCCGCGAAGAACAGCAGCACGCCGCGCAGGTACAGCCCGTGCCCGGGAAACGCCTGCTCGGCCAGCAAAAAGTGCGGCGCCAGAATGCCGGTCCCCAGGATCAGCAGGCTGGACGGCACCGGCGCCTGCGAGAGCACCGCCGCTGCCGCCACCCCAATGATGACGATCATCAGCAGGCTGCTGAACTCCAGCGAGGGCGACATCAGGTACAACCCCGCCGAGCAGCCCCAGGCCACCCCGCCCACGGCCGACATCACATGCATGCCCGTCCACCACTTGCGGGTGTGCGGGGCCAGCGTCATGCGGGTCAGGTCGTAGCGATAGCCGAAATAGAAGCGCAGGCCCGAGGCGGTCAGGCACAGCATGATCAGGCACCAGCCCAGCAGCGCCGGGCGGATCGAGGCATCCCCCCAGAAAGCTGCCATCGTCAGGGCGGGCAGCACGACGGACGCCGCGATCCCCATGGGGGCGCCGCGATGCACGGCGGCAAGCAGCTTGGCTCGGGCGTCCAATTCAAGCGGCGCGCGGCTGGCGAGCCCAAACTTAGTGAAGAAGATGCGCAACGGGGCGTTCAAAGGGGTGTGGGGAAGAAACCGGATATCGGATTGTGCCGCAAGGTTGCGGCGGACGGGCACACCGTTCGGACGATTGTGCAACACCCCTGCCCGTTCGCCCCCCGCGCCGCCGGCGCTGGGGCAATCCCTTATATAATGTACGTTTTGCTGGATTTTTGCGGATTGTCACGCCAATCCGGCACGGAAACCGTATCCCAGCCGTTTCTTTTTTCTTCGACCACCGACGCTTCTCGTGAAAGTCTTTCGCGGCCTGCCCAACGCCGAGAGCCGCGCGCCCTGCGCGCTGACCATCGGCAACTTCGACGGCGTGCACCGTGGCCACCAGTCGCTGTTGGCCCGCGCGCGCGCGGCGGCCGACGCACGCGGGTTGCCGCTCACGGTGATGACCTTCGAGCCGCATCCGCGCGAATTCTTCATGCCGGACCGCGCCCCTACCCGCATCGCGCTCTTGCGCGACAAGCTGGAGAGCCTGCGCAAACAAGGCGTCGACCGTGTGGTCGTGGAGCACTTCAACGCGCATTTCGCCGGCCAGACGCCGGACGAGTTCGTGCGCAACGTACTGGTTGACGGCCTGCACACGCGCTGGCTGCTGGTGGGCGACGACTTCCGCTTTGGCGCCAAGCGCGCGGGCGACTTTACTTATCTGCAGGCCGCCGGCGCCCAGTTCGGCTTTGAAGTCGAACAGATGGGCTCGGTGTCGGAATCCGGCATCCGCATCTCCAGCTCGGCCGTGCGCGAGGCGCTGGCCGCTGGTGACCTGGAACACGCGCGCCGCCTGCTCGGCCACGGTTACGCCATCAGCGGGCATGTGGTGCACGGGCAGAAGCTCGGCCGCTCGCTGGGTTTCCCGACGCTGAACCTGCGCATCTCGCATAAAAAGCCAGCGGTATCGGGCATCTTTGTCGTGCAGGTGCACGGGCTGGCTGAGAAGCCGTTGCCGGCCGTCGCCAGCATCGGCGTGCGCCCGACCGTGGATGATTCCGGCCGCGTGCTGCTGGAAACGCATATCTTCGATTACCACGCCAGCGTCTACGGCAAGCTGGTGCGCGTGGAATTCATGAAGAAGCTGCGCGACGAGGCCCGCTTCGACTCGCTCGACGCGCTGAAAGACGCCATCGCGCAGGACTGCATCGACGCGCGCCATTTCTTCGGCTTGGCTGTGCCTGCCGACGGCGAATCGCCAGCCTTGCGGCGCGCGCAGTTTGCCAATTCCGCTACCTCCGCCACCGACCGAATTCAGTAGGCGGTCGATACTCTCGCCGCCCGAAGCTACGCCGCGCACGTGCCCTGCCCTGATAGGCGCGCTGCTCCGATCCGATTTGCCCGAATCTGCCCCACATCACACCATGTCTGACGCCAAGAAGCCCACGCCGGAGAAAAGCAAGTACCCGGTCAACCTGCTGGACACCCCCTTCCCCATGCGCGGCGATCTGCCCAAGCGCGAGCCGCAATGGGTCAAGCAGTGGCAGGACAAACAGCTCTACAAGAAGATCCGCGCCGCACGTAAGGGCGCGAAGAAGTTCATCCTGCACGACGGCCCCCCGTACGCCAACGGAGACCTGCACATCGGCCACGCGGTCAACAAGATCCTCAAGGACATGGTGATCAAGGCGCGCGGCCTGACCGGCCTGGACGCCGTCTACGTGCCGGGCTGGGACTGCCACGGCATGCCGATTGAAATCCAGATCGAAAAGCAGTTCGGCAAGGGCCTGCCTGTGAAGGAAGTGCAGGAGAAGGCGCGCGCCTACGCCACCGGCCAGATCGCCCGCCAGAAGGCGGATTTCGAGCGTCTGGGCGTGCTGGGCGACTGGGCCGATCCGTACCTGACGATGAACTTCCGCAACGAAGCGGATGAGGTACGTGCGCTGGGCAAGATCCTGGAGAAGGGTTACGTCTTCCGCGGCCTGAAGCCGGTCAACTGGTGCTTTGATTGCGGCTCGGCGCTGGCGGAAGCCGAAGTTGAATACGCAGACCGTACCGACCTGTCGATCGACGTCGGCTTCCCGTTTGCGGACATCGACGCGCTGGCCAGCGCCTTCCACGTGGGCGCGGATGTGCTCAAAGCCAAGCAAGGCTGGATCGTGATCTGGACCACCACGCCGTGGACGATCCCCTCCAACCAGGCGCTGAACCTGCACCCGGAAATCGAATACGCACTGGTCGACACGCCGCGCGGGCTGCTGATCGTCGCCAAGGAGCGCGTCGAGGCCTGCCTGCAGAGCTGGAAGCTCGAAGGCACTGTGCTGGCCACGTGCGAAGGTGCCGCGCTCTCGGGCGTGCGCTTCCACCACCCGCTGGCCAAGATGGACGCCGGCTACGACCGCACCTCGCCCGTCTACCTGGGCGACTACGTGACCATCGACACCGGCACCGGCATCGTCCACTCCGCGCCCGCCTACGGCGTGGAAGACTTCCAGTCGTGCAAGTCGCACGGCATGCCTGATTCGGAAATCATCAACCCGGTGATGGGCAACGGCGTGTACGCATCGACGCTACCGCTGTTCGGCGGCCAACTGATCTGGGATGCCAACCCGAAGATCGTGGAAGTGCTGCGTGACTCGGGCAACCTGTTCGACGCGCACAAGCACCCGCACAGCTACATGCACTGCTGGCGCCACAAGACGCCGATCATCTACCGCGCCACGTCGCAGTGGTTTGCGGGGATGGACGTGCAGCCCAACGACGGCAACGCCACGCTGCGTGAGACTGCTTTGGCCGGCATCGACGCCACCGCGTTCTATCCGTCGTGGGGCAAGCAGCGCCTGCACAACATGATCGCCAACCGCCCGGACTGGACGCTCTCGCGCCAGCGCCAATGGGGCGTGCCGATGGCCTTCTTTGTGCACAAGGAAACCGGTGCACTGCATCCGCGCACGCCCGAGCTGCTGGAGCAGGTTGCCCAGCGCATCGAAAAGGCCGGCGTGGAAGCGTGGCAAACGCTCGACCCGCGCGAACTGCTCGGCGATGAGGCCAACATGTACGAAAAGAACCGCGACACGCTCGACGTGTGGTTCGACTCGGGCACGACGCACTGGCACGTCATCCGCGGCTCGCATGCGGCGGACCTGTACGACGCCTCGGCTGATCTGCCGGACGGCCGCCTGGCTGACCTGTACCTGGAAGGCTCGGACCAGCACCGCGGCTGGTTCCACTCGTCGCTGCTGACCGCCTCGATGCTGTACGGCAAGCCGCCGTACAAGGGCCTGCTGACGCACGGCTTCACGGTCGACGGCGAAGGCCGCAAGATGTCCAAGTCGATCGGCAACACGATCGCGCCGCAGGAAATCGCCAACAAGATGGGCGCCGAGATCATCCGCCTGTGGGTGGCCTCGACCGACTACTCGGGCGAACTCGCCATCTCGGACGAGATCCTGAAGCGCGTGGTGGAAGGCTATCGCCGCATCCGCAACACGCTGCGCTTCCTGCTCGCCAACCTGACCGACTACGACCACGCCAAGCACGCGCTGCCGACCGAGCAATGGCTCGAAATCGACCGCTACGCCGTAGCGCTGACGGATGCTCTGCAGAAGGAAGTGCTGTCGCACTACGACGTCTATGAATTCCACCCGGTGGTTTCCAAGCTACAGACGTTCTGCTCGGAAGACCTGGGCGGCTTCTACCTCGACGTGCTGAAGGATCGCCTGTACACCACGGCGCCCGATTCCGTGGCGCGCCGCTCGGCACAGAATGCGCTGTACCACATCACCCTGTCGATGCTGCACTGGATGGCACCGTTCCTGTCGTTCACGGCTGAAGAAGCGTGGCAAGTCTTCGCGCACGGCACGGAGCACACCGACACCATTTTCACCAGCACCTACTACGACGCCCCGGTGCCGCAAGGCGCCAGCGCCCTGCTGGAGAAGTGGGCGGCCATCCGCAACGTGCGTGGCGAAGTGACCAAGCAACTGGAAACGCTGCGCACCGATGGCAAGATCGGTTCGTCGCTGCAAGCGGAAGTGACGGTCGCGGCCGGTGACACGGTGTACGACGCACTGAACAGCCTCGGCGACGATCTGCGCTTCGTGCTGATCACGTCGGCGGCCAAGCTCGAGCGCGCGCCCGAAGGCGGCGATCTGCTCATCAGCGTGGTGCCGTCAACGCACGCTAAGTGCGAACGCTGCTGGCACTACCGCGCTGACGTCGGCCACGACCACGCCCACCCGACCCTTTGCAAGCGTTGCACCGACAACCTGTTCGGCGCCGGTGAACAACGGAGCGCTGCCTGATGGCCACTCGTAACAACGGTAAGAGCAAGTCGGTTGGGTTAAAGAAAAGCGGTAGCGGCCATGGCGTGGGCCCGTGGCTGGGCCTCGCTGTCATCTGGATCCTGCTGGACCAGTTGACCAAGGTTGCCATCAGCAAGACCTTTGTCTGGGGAGAGTCGCGCCCCATCACCGGGTTCTTTAACCTGGTGCTGGCCTATAACAAGGGCGCGGCGTTCTCGTTCCTGGCGGCCGCCGGTGGATGGCAGCGCTGGTTCTTCACGGGCCTGGGCGTGGCGGCGGCGGTGTTCATCATCTGGCTGCTCAAGCGGCACAGTGGGCAGAAGATGTTCTGCTTCGCGCTGGCGCTGATCCTGGGCGGCGCGCTGGGCAACGTGATTGACCGCGTCGTCTACGGCCATGTGGTGGATTTTCTCGATTTCCACCTGAACGGTTACCACTGGCCCGCCTTCAACGTGGCGGACTGCGGTATCTGCATTGGCGCGGTGCTGCTGATCATCGACGAACTGCGGCGCGTGCGTCGCTAGCGTCAAGGCTGTCCTGGCCAAGGTTCCATCGGGCGTGCTGCGCCCCGGCGAGGACAGCACGTGCTGGACCACTTGATTGGCAAGGCGCCGGGCCGCGAAACATCCATCGTCACCCTCAATAGCGCACGACGTACCACGCCCGCTTGATGTACTCCGCCACGATCGTCCCGGCTTCATAGATGGGGAAGGACTTGGTGAGTGTGTCACCTGGGAATACGCCGCGCACACCCCACGTCACTTCCGGCCAGACCTGGCGGAACACGTTCAATGCGCGGCCGGTGTGGTACCAGCTCGTGACCAGTACGGCGCTGTGCACGGGCTGATCAGCCAGCGTCTGCCGCGTCATCTGCGCGTTTTCCATTGTGCTGCCGGACTGGCATTCGTGGCCGATACGGTCGGCCGGCACTCCGGCCATCACCAGGCGGCGCTCGATCAGCAGGCAGTCGCCCTCGCCGCTCACAAACACACGCGGCGCCACGCCCGCATGGAACAGCTCCGCTGCGCCAATCACACGCTGGCCCGATTCCCCACCCAGCACGACGATCACGTCTGCGCGGGCGGGTACCGATTCCTCCCGTAACCAAGCCTTGGACTCGCGCACGAGCACGGCACCAATCACCACGGCGACGATAGCGCCAGCGCCAATCACAGCCAATACATTGCGAACTGCCGGGCGACGAAAAACCAGACCAAAAACCATATCGAGAATGCGCATTTGAGGACAAATCCAGGCGCCGGACGCGCCTGAAGCCAAGCCGGTATCATCGCCACTGTTCAGCGGGCAATGCAAACACTGGGGCACCGGGTTGTATCCTGCCCACGCACATTGCGTCAATCGGATTCAAAAGCAGGTGTTTATGGAACTGCAAGGCAAACATTTCGTGCTCGGCCTGACGGGCGGCATCGCGTGCTACAAGTCGGCCGAACTGGTACGGCTGCTGACCAAGGCCGGCGCTACGGTGCAGGTCGTGATGACCGACGCCGCCACGCACTTCATCACGCCGGTGACGATGCAAGCGCTTTCCGGCCGCCCGGTCTTCACGTCGGAATGGGACAACCGCATCGGCAATAACATGGCGCATATCGACCTCTCGCGCGAGGCAGATGCCATCGTCATCGCCCCGGCCTCCACCGATTTCCTCGCCAAGCTCGCGCACGGCATGGCGGACGATCTGCTCTCCACGCTGTGCATCGCGCGCGATTGCCCGCTGCTCGTCGCGCCCGCCATGAACCGGCAGATGTGGGCCGCACCCGCCACGCAGCGCAATGCCGCCCAACTGCGCGCCGATGACGTCACCCTGCTCGGCCCCGATGCCGGCGACCAAGCCTGCGGCGAGGTGGGCGACGGCCGCATGCTAGAGCCGGAAGATATCGTCGAGCGGCTCGTCGGCTTCTTCCAGCCCAAGCTGCTGCGCGGGCACCGCGTGTTGCTGACAGCCGGGCCGACATTCGAGCCGATCGACCCGGTGCGCGGCATCACGAATCTGTCCAGCGGCAAGATGGGCTTTGCGTTGGCGCGTGCCGCGTCGCAGGCCGGAGCGGAAGTCACGCTGGTTGCGGGGCCTTGTCACCAGGACACGCCCGCTGGCGTGCTGCGCATCGACGTGCAGACCGCCCAGCAAATGCACGACGCCGTGATGCGCGAGCTGGATACAAGCAAGAACGACATCTTCATCGCCGTAGCTGCCGTGGCCGACTGGCGCGTGGCGCAGGCTGCCGACCAGAAGCTCAAGAAGCAGAACGACTCGGACGTGCCCACACTGGCGTTCACGCAGAACCCGGACATCCTGGCGGGTGTTGCTCGCCGCCCGAACGCGCCGTTCTGCGTCGGCTTCGCGGCTGAGACAGAGCGCCTGGAAGAGTTCGGTGAGGCCAAGCGCCAGAAAAAAGGCATTCCGCTGCTGGTCGGCAACCTCGGCCACCAGACCTTCGGCCGCGACGACAATGAAGTCGCGCTGTTCGACGCCAAGGGCATCACGCGCCTGCCGCGCGCCGACAAGCTGACGCTGGCGCGCCAGATCGTTGCCGCCATCGCGGACCGTGTGCATGGGGCAAAGCCATGAGCACACCGATCCGCCTGTCCGTCCTCGACCAGAGTCCGGTCATCTACGGCCACAGCGCACGCGACGCGATTGCCGCGACGGTCGACCTGGCACAACTCACGGATTCCCTCGGCTACACGCGCTACTGGTGCGCCGAGCACCACGGCCTGCGCGGCGTCAGCAACCCTGCGCCCGAGGTGATGATCGCCCGCGTGGCGAGCGCCACGAAGCACCTGCGCGTTGGTTCCGGCGGCGTGATGCTGCCCTACTACAGCCCGTTCAAGCTGGCCGAGCAGTTCCGCCTGCTGGAAGCGCTGTTTCCGAACCGCATCGACCTGGGCGTCGGCCGCGCACCCGGCGGAGACATGCGCACCGCGGCAGCCGTGGCCATGGGTGACTACAACCGCGGCGACATCTTCCCGCAGCAGGTGCAGGAACTGATCTGGCACCTGACCGGCACGCTGCCGTCCGATCACCCCGCTTACGGCGTGCTCCTGCAGCCCGAGATCGACACCAAACCCGAGCTGTGGGTGCTCGGCTCCAGCGATTTCGGTGGCGCACTGGCGGCCCGTCTGGGCATCCGTTTCGCGTTTGCGCACTTCATCAACCCGCACGTCGGCCACATCGTCACGCAGCAGTACCGCACGGACTTCGAACCGAACTACGACGCGCGCCCCTACAGCGCCGCCGCTGTCTTCGTGATTGCCGCAGACACGGAGGCCGAAGCACGTCGCTATGAAGCCGCCGTCGACCTGCGCCGCCTACAAATGGCGCTCGGCGCCAACGGCCCGATCCCGACAGTCGAGCAAGGCGAGGCCCATGTCTACACCGAGCGTGACCAAGCCATCGTCATGCGCGAGCGGCCGCGCAGCATCATCGGTACGCCGGAATCGGTGGCCGAGCAGATGCTCGCGCTCAAGGACCGCTTCGTCGCCGACGAACTGATCGTGCTGACCGTCGCGCCGAGCTACAAGGCCCGGCTGCGCTCGTACGAGTTGCTGGCCGAGGCATTTGCGCTACCATCCCCGGCTTCCGCCACCTCTTCTGCCCCATCCGCATGAAACTCGACGTCAAGATCCTCGACGCCCGCCTGCACGAACAGCTCCCGCAGTACGCCACCACCGGCAGCGCCGGGCTGGACCTGCGCGCCTGCATCGACGCCCCGCTCACCATCGAGCCCGGCACCACGCACCTGATCCCGACCGGCATGGCCATCCACCTGGCCGACCCCGGCTATGCTGCGCTGATCCTGCCGCGCTCGGGCATGGGCCACAAGCACGGCATCGTGCTCGGCAACCTGGTCGGCCTGATCGATTCGGACTACCAGGGCCAGCTCATGGTCAGCACGTGGAACCGTGGCAGCACGGCGTTCGTGCTGAACCCGATGGAGCGCCTCGCACAGCTGGTCATCGTGCCCGTCGTGCAGGCCGAGCTGAACATCGTCGATGACTTTGCCGAGAGCGACCGTGGCGCTGGTGGTTTCGGCAGCACCGGGCGTCACTGAACAGCGTCCACGCAATAAAAAACGGCCCGGGATTTCCGGGCCGTTTTTCTTTGGAGCGACAGTTTCGTCAAGCTTCCGCTTCTTCCTGCGCGGGTGCCGGCGGCGCTTCGTTCTCGGAGAACTCCAGCTTCACCGCATCGGCATCGTCCAGGTCCACGACCACCTTGCCGCCGTTGGTCAGCTTGCCGAACAGCAGCTCGTCGGCCAGCGCCTTGCGGATCATGTCCTGGATCAGGCGCTGCATCGGGCGGGCGCCCATCAGCGGGTCGAAGCCTTTCTTCGCCAGGAAGCGACGCAGCTTCTCGGTGAAGATGGCGTCCACCTTCTTCTCGTGCAGTTGCTCTTCCAGCTGCATGAGGAACTTGTCGACCACGCGCATGATGATTTCCTCATCCAGCGAGCGGAAGCTGATGGTCGCATCCAGACGGTTGCGGAACTCCGGCGTGAACATGCGCTTGATGTCGGCCATCTCGTCGCCCTGTTCGCGCGTCGTGGTGAAGCCGATGGTCGCCTTGTTCATCGTCTCGGCGCCCGCATTGGTCGTCATGACAATGATCACGTTGCGGAAATCCGCCTTGCGCCCGTTGTTGTCGGTCAGCGCACCGTGGTCCATCACCTGCAGCAGGATGTTGAAGATGTCCGGATGCGCCTTCTCGATTTCGTCCAGCAGCAACACGCAGTGCGGCTTCTTGGTCACGGCTTCCGTCAGCAAGCCGCCCTGGTCGAAGCCCACGTACCCCGGAGGCGCGCCGATCAGACGGCTCACCGCGTGGCGTTCCATGTACTCCGACATATCGAAGCGGATCAGCTCGATGCCCAGGATGAACGCGAGCTGCTTGGCGACTTCCGTCTTACCCACGCCCGTCGGGCCGCTGAACAGGAACGAGCCGATCGGCTTGTCCGTCTTGCCCAGCCCGGCGCGCGACATCTTGATGGCCGACGCCAGCGCATCGATCGCCGGGTCCTGACCGAACACGACCGACTTCAGGTCGCGCTCCAGCGTCTGCAGCTTGCTGCGATCATCCTGCGACACGCTTTGCGGCGGGACGCGGGCTATGCGCGAGACGATGTCCTCGATCTCACCCTTGCCGATGGTCTTCTTCTGCTTCGACTTCGGCAGGATGCGTTGCGCGGCACCGGCTTCGTCGATCACGTCGATCGCCTTGTCCGGCAAATGGCGGTCGGTAATGAAGCGTGCCGACAGCTCAGCCGCCGCCGTGAGCGCCGACGATGCGTACTTCACGCCGTGGTGCTCTTCAAAGCGCGACTTCAGCCCGCGCAGAATCTGCACAGTCTGGTCGACGGTCGGCTCCACCACGTCGATCTTCTGGAAACGCCGCGACAGCGCAGCGTCCTTCTCGAAGATGCCGCGATATTCCGTGAACGTGGTCGCGCCGATGCACTTGAGCGCACCCGACGACAGCGCCGGCTTGAGCAGGTTGCTCGCGTCCAGCGTGCCGCCCGACGCGGCGCCCGCGCCAATCAGCGTGTGGATCTCATCGATGAACAGGATCGCGTTCGGGTTGTCCTTGAGCGACTTCAGCACGCCTTTCAGGCGCTGTTCGAAATCCCCACGGTACTTGGTACCGGCCAGCAGCGCACCCATGTCGAGCGAGTAGACGACAGACTTCGACAGGATGTCCGGCACCTCGCCCTTGGTGATGCGCCATGCCAAACCTTCCGCAATGGCGGTCTTGCCGACACCGGCCTCGCCCACCAGCAACGGGTTGTTCTTGCGGCGGCGGCACAGCACCTGCACCACGCGCTCGACTTCCTGCTCGCGGCCGATCAGCGGATCGATCTTGCCGGCCTTGGCCAACGCGTTCAGGTTCTGGGTGAACTGCTCGAGCGGGCTTTCCTTGCCGTCGCCGCCCTCACCTTCAGGGTTGGCGTCACCGTGCTTGGCCGGTTCTGCCTGATCCTTGCGGATGCCGTGGCTGATGAAGTTGACGACATCCAGCCGGGTCACGCCCTGTTGCTGGAGGTAGTACACCGCGTGGGAATCCTTCTCGCCAAAGATGGCGACCAGCACGTTGGCACCCGTCACTTCCTTCTTGCCGTTGGAGGTGGACTGCACGTGCATTATGGCGCGCTGGATCACACGCTGGAAACCCAGCGTGGGCTGCGTATCCACCTCGTCCGTGCCGGGCACCACCGGGGTGTTGTCAGCAATGAAGTTCTTCAGGTGCGTGCGAAGGTCTTCGATGTTGGCGGCGCAGGCGCGCAGCACTTCGGCCGCCGTCGGGTTGTCCAGCAGCGCAAGCAGCAGATGCTCCACCGTAATGAATTCGTGGCGAGCCTGGCGGGCTTCAACAAACGCCATGTGCAGGCTGACTTCCAGTTCTTGCGCGATCATGCTTCCTCCATCACACACTGCAGCGGATGGCCCGCCTGCCGTGCATGGGTTGACACCAATTCCACCTTCGTCGCGGCGATATCCCGGGTATAGATACCGCACACGCCCTTACCTTCCCGATGCACAGTCAGCATGATTTGCGTCGCTGTCTCCCGGTCTTTGCTGAAATATTGCTGAAGGATCATCACGACGAATTCCATCGGGGTGTAGTCGTCGTTGAGCAGCAGCACCTTGTACATTGCGGGCGGTTTGAGCGCTTGCTCTTTCCGCTCCAGGACGGTGCCTGCATCGTGTTGTGGAGTGGTCGCTTGCCGGATTGCCATGGTCTTATTCTAACCACTCCTTTCGACTTCGCAATTTAGGGAAATAACGCCGATTTCAAGCCCTGCAAATGGTTTGGCCTGAATTGCGTTCGCCAGCCGGCTCTCCGGGCGAGGGGCATTCCCCCGGCCAGCCAAAGGCTGGGAACGGGGCACGCACCAGCCCTGCATGCCGAACGTTTTTCGCAGGTGGGGGCGATTTGTCGAGTTTCGAGCAAAACCTCTTCAAAAACTGACCGTTTTTCGCCACAAACCCACCTTTGGTAGCCTTGACAGTCTGTTGCTTTCCTCGAACAATCGAATTCAACATGTGCGCCTTACTGCCCCAAAAACACTCGGCAGCAAGCCTCATGAATGGTGAGCCCGGGAGGCCTCACACCAGTCGACAACAGATCGACAACCGCTTCAGGCTGTGGTGTTTTGCCACAAGAAGACCGATCGCTTGCGGCGCGGTTCCATCCGCGCCGTTCGTCGTGCCCCAGGGCCGGCGGCCGGGCGATGACTGCGCGGTACCGCTCTGCTCTGCCCCGACAGGCAACCCCTCCCGGCTTGGACTTGTGTTTTCTCGGAGGGGTTTTCATGGCACTCGGTACTGTCAAATGGTTTAACGACGCCAAGGGTTTCGGTTTCATCTCGCCTGACGAAGGCGGCGAAGAGCTGTTTGCGCATTTCTCGGCCATCCAGATGGCTGGTTTCAAGACGCTCAAGGAAAATCAGCGCGTCTCGTTCGAAGTGACGCAGGGCCCGAAGGGCAAGCAGGCCACCAACATCCAGGCAGCCTGATTCGCGTCATCCAGCACCCGGCCTCTGGCAAGGGTACTGAAATGCAAAAAACCCGGCGACCTGCCGGGTTTTTTGTTGCCGGGGCGGTGGAGAATGGCGGCAATGCTGCACGTTGCGCAACACGTCATTTCGTCCGACCGTGCGCTACGGTAGTGGTGTTCCCCCGTTTTCCGCACCGTCCACCCAAGGAGCCCCTCATGACCTGCCACCTGACCCGTACCACTGCCGCCCTCGCTCTGGTTGCTGCGCTGCTGCCGGCTGCTGCCCAAGCCCAGATCGGCGATCTCATCAAGGGCGCGACACAGGGCACTAGCCAGGGCTCGTCCAGCGGCCTGGGCAGCCTCGGCAATCTCGGTGGTCTGCCCTCGCTGGGCTCGCTTACTTCCGGCAGCACGGGCAACGTGGCCGGCGTGCTGGAGTTCTGCCTCAAGAACAATTACCTGGGTGGCGCATCCGGCGCAGCCTCGGTCAAAGACAAGCTACTGGGCAAGCTGGGCGGCACGCCGTCCTCTGACGCCGGCTACAGCGATGGCGCAAAGGGCTTGCTCACCGGCTCCAACGGCAGCACGTTTGACCTGAGCAACGTCAAGGAGCAGATCACCAAGCAGGCGTGCGACAAGATTCTGTCTCAGGGCAAATCGCTGCTGTAAGCCAACCGGGCAGGCGTACGGGCACTACACTGCCACTATCGGCAAGCGACCATCTGCCTGCCCGAACACGCAAGGAGCCCCATGCTGGAAACCGCCGCGCTGGCCGCAGGCTTATCCTGGACCAGCGGATTCCGCCTCTACCTGGCCGTGTTTGCCGCCGGCATGCTGGGCCGCACAGGCTGGCTGCACCTGCCGCCGGGGCTGCAGATGCTCGAATCGTGGTGGGTGATCGGCTTGGCCGGTGTGCTGGCCGTGGCAGAGTTCCTGGCCGACAAGATTCCGGGGTTCGATTCCGTCTGGGACAGCATCCAAACCTTCATCCGCATTCCTGCAGGAGCCATCCTGGCGGCTGCCGCATTTGGGCAGCTCGATCCGCAATGGATGGTGGCGGCGGGGCTGATTGGTGGCACCCTGGCTGGCACGGCACACGCCACCAAAGCGGGCACGCGTGCGCTGATCAACGCTTCTCCCGAGCCGTTTTCGAACTGGGCGGCGTCGTTCAGTGAAGACATTACGGCGACCGGCGGGCTGCTGATGTCGTTCTTCCTGCCGGCCGCATTCCTGGTGGTGCTGGCGATCTTGCTGCTGGTGGCTGTCTGGCTGCTGCCGAAGCTGTGGCGTGGTGTGCGGCGCCTGCGCGATGCGCTGCGCGGGCGCACGTCGGAGCCACCTGCCGCTGGCCCCACCCGACTGCCACACTAGTCCTTAACGAAGGACGCGCAGCAGCCCAAACAGCACCAGTGCCAGCGCGCACGACCACCCGGAAAACAACACGCGCCACACCCAGTGGCGCGGAACAAACCCCACACCACGCACCAACCCCGCGCTCATCGCCCAGAACAGCAGCATGGCGAGGGTGTGGTCCGCATGGCCAGCACCATTGGTGACGATGTACGGATACACCGTGCCGACCGCCATGACGATCAGCCCGGCGGCCAGGCTGGCTGCGTGGATGCGCGGCTTATGGGCGTCGCTCACGTTGGCCGTGCTCACGCGCGGTCCTCGTCGGTGGCAGCACCGGCGGCGCGCGCGTCGCTCACCTCACCCCACATCGCGTTGAGCACGGCCAGCAGTACGGCAAAGCCGACGCCCAGGACCCAAGTGAAGTACCACATGTCATGTCCTCCGGTGGCTAGCGGGGTTAGTAGAGCGAGTGCTCGTTGGCCCGGATGTGTTCGACCGTCACCTTGCCGCGCATCACGCGGTAACACCAGCTCGTGTAGATGAGGATGATGGGCGTGAAAATGATCGCCGCCCAGAACATCAGGCCCAGCGTGAAGTGGCTGGAGACGCTGTCCCACACCGTCAGGCTGGCGGCGGGCATGCTGGACGACGGCAGCACGAACGGGAACATCGACGCGCCCGCCGTGGTGATGATGCCCGCCAAGCCCAGCGCAGACAGCACGAAGGCCAGCAACGTGCGCCCTGCCCGCACCAGCACCGTTGCCAGCAGCGGCCCAAGCACGCCGAGCAAGGGCAACAGCCAGAGCAACGGCTGCACTTGGTAGTTGTGCCACCACGCATCGGCGGCGCGCGCTACCGTCTTGGCCATCGGGTTGGACACGCCAGCCGGGTCGATGGCTGAGGTGATGGCATAGCCTTCGATGCCACCCCAGCGCAGCCATGCACCCGCCGCGACGAAGGCAATCACGGCGACAATCGCGGCGCCGGTTGCGGCCTTCGTCGCACGTTGCTGGATCGCCCCTTCGGTGCGATGCGCGAGATAGATGCCGCCGTGCATGGTGATCATCGCGCTCGACACCACGCCGGTCAGGATGGCGAACGGGTTCAGCAATTGCCAGAACGTGCCGGTGTACGTCACCACCATGAAGGTGTCGAAGTGGAACGGCACGCCCTGCAGCAGGTTGCCGAACGCCACGCCAAAGATGAGCGGCGGCACCGCGCCCCCGACAAAGAGGCCGATATCCCACGCCTTACGCCATGTGGGGTTGTGGATCTTGCTGCGGTAATCAAACCCAACCGGGCGGAAGAACAACGCCCACAGCACGGCGAGCATCGCCCAGTAGAACCCGCTGAAGGCCGTGGCATACACCAGCGGCCACGCGGCAAAAATCGCGCCGCCGCCGGTGATGAACCAGACCTGGTTACCGTCCCAGTGCGGGGCGATGGTGTTGATGGCGACACGGCGCTCGTCGTCGGTCTTGCCGACGAAGGGCAGCAACGTGCCGACGCCCATGTCATGCCCGTCCATGATGGCGAAGCCGATCAGCAGCACGCCGATCAGCAGCCACCAGATGACCTTGAGGGTGGGATAGTCGAACATGGTGGCCTCCTCAAGCGTGGGCGGCTTCGAAATCGTAGCGACCGGTGCCGAGGCTGCCGGGGCCCTGCCGCGCGAACTTGATCATCAGGTACATCTCGACAATCAGCAGCAGCGTGTAGAAGCCGATAAAGCCTGCCAGCGAGCCGTACAGGCTGGCCTCGCTCAGCGTCGACACACTCAGGTGCGTGGGCAGCACGCCGTAGATCGTCCACGGCTGGCGGCCGTACTCGGCCACCACCCAACCAAGCTCAGCAGCGAGCCACGGCGCGGGCAGCATCCACAGTGCCCAGCGCAGCAGCCACGCCGGCGCCTTGCGCTGCGGCCGCAGCGTGCTCCAGAACGACAAGCCGAACAGCGCCAGCATCAGGAAGCCCAATCCGACCATGGCGCGGAAGCCCCAGAACATCGGCCACACACGCGGCACGGTGTCGTCGACGGCCTTGTCGATGATCTCGGGCGTGGCTTGCCGCACATCGGTCACGTACTTCTTGAGCAGCAGGCCAAAACCCAGGTCTTGCTGATGGATCTGCAGCGTTTGGTGGGCAGCGGCATCGTCCGGGTTCTTGCGCAGCGTTTCCAGTGCGGCCACCGCTTCGATGCCGCTCACGATGCGGCCACGGTTGCGCACCTTGATCTCGTGAATGCCCGGAATCTGCTTCGACACGGAGCGCGTACCAATCAGGCCCATCACATAGGGAATCTCGACCGCCCAGTCGTTCTTCTGCTCGCGCTGGTTGATCGACGCGATCATGTTGAAGCTGGCTGGCGCGGGTTCGGTCTCCCACATGGCCTCGATGGCGGCCATCTTGGTTTCCTGCGCTTCGCCCACCGTGTAGCCAGACTCATCGCCCAGCACGATCACAGAGAGCACGCTGGCCAGCCCAAACGCTGCCGCCACACGGAAGCTGCGTCGCGCAAACTCGACATCGCGCCCGCGCAGCAAGTACCAGCTCGAGATCGACAACACGAACATCGCGCCTGTCACGTAACCGGCCGACACCGTGTGCACAAACTTGGCCTGCGCCACGGGGTTGAAGACGACGGCCCAGAAGTCCGACATCTCCATGCGCATGGTCTGCCAGTTGAAGTCGGCACCCACCGGGTTCTGCATCCAGCCGTTGGCGATCAGGATCCACAGCGCGGAGAGATTAGTGCCGATCGCCATAAGCGTCGTCACCAGCAAGTGCTGCGTCTTGGTGAGGCGATCCCACCCGAAGAAAAACAGGCCGATGAAGGTGGATTCCAGGAAGAACGCCATCAGCCCTTCAATGGCCAGCGGCGCCCCGAAGATGTCGCCCACGTAGTGCGAGTAGTACGCCCAGTTGGTGCCGAACTGGAATTCGAGCGTTATACCGGTGGTCACCCCCAGGGCGAAGTTGATGCCGAACAACTTGCCCCAGAAGCGCGTCATGTCTTTCCAGATGACCTTGTTGGTCATCACGTAGACGCTTTCCATGATGACCAGCAGCCAGACCATGCCCAGCGTGAGCGGCACGAACAGGAAGTGGTACAGCGCCGTCGCCGCAAACTGCAGCCTGGATAGATCGACCAAGTGCTCGGATATCACGGATGCCCTCCCTGCGCGGGTGTTGTCACGCCAAACCGGTCGGCGGCCCGCTCGGCATCGACCGGCACCTGGTGATCGCGCACGAAGGCCCACCACAACGCACCCAGCACCACCACCTTGATGGTGACGACGACGAGCAGATGGCGGACGAGTCGGCGATCGTTGGAGCTCACAGGGGCGGTGGATCCAGGGGGCTGGCCAGCGCCATCGGCGGGGGCTTCCTGCCGGTGGCACAGAAAGTCACATGAGGGGCAGTCTAGTCATCACTTGCAAGACTGGCAAACGATTCCTCGGAGAATTTGGCTGCATTTGCCACGCGCACGCCCGTCGCTATGTCGTTACCTCTGTGTTTCTTGCAGGAAACCGCGCGCTGCACAGCACTCCGCCCCTCCTCGTCATTCGCGGGTACTGGCCCTAGCCGTTGCCTAACCGCAGAGCCGTTGCAGCGCTGCCAGATCACCACGGGTAGCCAGTTGGCGGACTTGCATGGCAAATGCCTCGCATTGCGGATACTCAGTGTGCAGGGCATCGGCCCAGTCGATCAGATCGGAGATGGCGCCCAAGTCGATCAATGCCAGCGCCACCGCGCGCGCCTGCGGCGGCGGGCCAACCAATGGTGCCGCCTCGGAAGCATCCGCCACGGGCGGGAGCCGGTGCAGCCCCAGCAAGCGCATCAGGGCCTCTTGCAGTTCGGCCAGATTGATCGGCTTGAGCAGGGAGGCATCAAACGCAGGCGTTGCAGGGCCGTCGTTGGCCGATGCGGTTAGCGGAATCGCCGACAGGACCACCACAGGAACCCCGGGCAGGTGTTGCCGAGCAGCCACCAGCACTGCAAAGCCATCGGCCCCGGGCATCAGGTAGTCGGTCAGTACGAGATCGGGGCGCGCATCGCCCGCCTGCGCCATTCGCTCGATGATCGAGACACCGTCGGAGGCAGTCTCGACGGCAAAGCCCAGACTCGATAGTTCGTCGGCAAGCAAGCGGCGGATGTCGGCCGTGTCTTCCGCAATCCAGATGGTCAAGCCGCTGCCGTCGATGCTGGGCGTGACCGCACCGATGTCGGCAACGTGGTGGCGCGAGACGGCATCTTCGGCGGCGACCGTTGCCGTCACATCCAGGCGCATCGACGTGCCGGCACCCAGCGCGCTGTCGATCTTCAGCGTACCGCCCATGCGTTCGATCCACTGCCGGACGATGGCCAGCCCAAGCCCCGTGCCAGGCTGGGTGCGCGCCGTGTCCAGCCGCTGGAAGGGCTCGAAAATGCGCTGCTGATCTTCAGGGGCGATACCGGGCCCGGTGTCCTTCACGATCAAGGTCAGCCGCACGGCTTGCCCGATCTGCACCTCGCCCTCGCAATCGATCAGGAGTTCGATGCTGCCGCTCGTGGTGTACTTGGTTGCGTTGTCCAGCAGATTGCCGAGCACGCGCCGCAAGCCCTTGGCATCCAGCTCAAGTACGGGCGGCAACGGCCGTGCGATGTGGAAAGTGAACTGGTTGCCGCGACGCCGGGCCAGCTCAGCACCTTCCTGCACAACAGCATCGAGCAGCGCATGCACGTAGACCGGCGTGCTGTGCAATGCGTCCGGCTCGCCGCCACGCGCATAGTCGATCAGATCGTTCACCATGGCGAGCATGTGCCGCGCACTGCGACCGATGATCCGACCCCGCTCAGCGTTCTCCTGACCCGCGGTCTGCACCAGCTCAGCAAAGCCGATGATGGACGTCAACGGCGTCCGCAGATCATGGCTGATGCGCGCGAGAAAATCGGTCTTGGCGCGGTTCGCCTCATCAGCGTCAATGAGGGCCGTGCGCAACTCCTGCGTGCGCTCGACAACAGCGTATTCGAGCTTGAGCTGATCCTGGCTCTTGGCATCCAGCAGCGCCTGCTGGATCGCGGCGTGCGCAGCAGACGTCTCGCGCGAGCGCTGAATCACGAGCGCGCCCATCATCAGCAGCGTCGCCAACTCCACCAACCAGGACAACCCCAGACCAGCATGCCAGCCACGGTTCAGGATGCCGTGGAACTCCAGCAGCCCCACCAGTTGCACGGCCCACACAACGCCAAACGTCAACATGAACAACCGGGCGTTGGGCAAGCCTCGCCGCCAGGCGTCCACCATCGAGATCGCCCACAGCACGTTGAACACGGCGACCACGATGTTGGAATAGACAGCGCCGGCGCGGTAATCCCCCAGCAGGGTCCACAAGCACCCGGCCACCAGGAACACTCCCACCGTGCGATAGACCCACTTCCAGACGGCGATCCGCCCCAGACCAACAAAGGTCATCGTAGCTGCGGCGTAGAACACCGTGGTGAGCACACCCAACGTGGAGGGCGCGCGCAGGACCCACTCCCCGCCGGCCTGCAATACATAGCGATACAGGTACCCCTGAATCGCCATGCTGTAGAGAACGGCAAGGCAGATCCACCCGAACAACAGCAGGAAGCCGCGATCCCGCCCGGACCATCCCTGGATGAGCGCGTACAACGCCAGCATGAATGCAGGGCCCAGCAGGAAGGCCTGCAGCATCAGGTCATACCCTTCCCGCTGACGGAACGCAGCGGGCTCCCAAAGCTGCGGATCAATATTCACTGCAGAGCGGCTGTGGACCCGCAGGGCAAACATCATCTGCTCGCCTGGGGCCAGCGTGACCGGGAACACCGGAATCATCGCCGGAATGGGCCGGGCGTCCAGCGGCAGACGATTGCCGCTCGGAATGGTGTCGAGCGCGGTGTGCCCATCGGACGCCAGCCGATAGTAGTCGACCGACTCCAGGCGCGCAGGGTCCACCGCCAGCCAACGCGTCACCGGCTGAGCGCTGTTGTTGCGCAGCGTTCCTCTGAGCCAGAAGCGAGAAGCGGTGTAGCCCGGGTTCAAACTCTCCCCGGAGATGGCCCTCCATTGGGTGCTGGTCATGGCAGCCGCAAGCTCAAGCTGCCCAGTCTTGTCTTCCAGCATGGAGAGATCCGGCAAGAGCGTCAGAGGCTTCGCATCGGCACCCCCGCCCTGCCCCACGTCCACCGCCCCGGCCCATGTTGGCCGGCCGCTCAACCCGACAAGCAACCCCAGCAGGAGCGCGACACAGAACGCCCAGTGCACACGCCGGCGCGTTGATGCAACGGCAGATGCGCAAGCACTCACGCGTGGCCCCCGGCATCTTGCCGGAACTGGCTGGGTGACAGGCCAAAGCGATCGCGAAACGCAGTGGAGAAATTGGCAGCGCTGTTGTAGCCAAGCTCCCGAGAAATCATCTGCACGTCGAGTGCCGTCTCGGACAGCATGCGCCGCGCCTCTTTCATGCGCGCCTCGCGCAGAAAATCGAACACGGTCACGCCAACACATTGCTTGAAAGCCGCATTCAGCCGGCGCGCGTTGGTGCCCACTGCAGCGGCAAGCTCCACCAGGCTGGGCGTCTGCGCGAGTTGCTCAAGCAACAGCTTGCGTGTTGCCCGATACAGAATGACATCCAGCGTGCTGGAGGCCGCATTCACACCGTCTTCCACAGGCGCATTGCCTGGCGCGGCCAGCGGCTTGAGATGAATGCACAGGCGCAGGCGGACCTCTTCAAAATCGAAGGGCTTGGTCACGTAGTCCACCGCACCAGCGGCGAGCCCGGCCACACGCTCCTGCGGCAACGCCGCGGAGGTCAGGAAGATCAGTGGGATGCTACGCGTAGCCGGGTTGGCCTTGAGCAGCCTGCAGGCGGTGATGCCGTCACACACCGGCATGCGGATATCCATCAGGATCAGGTCCGGCACCACGCTCTGGGCCTTCTGCACACCGTCTTGCCCATCCCGCGCGATATAGACGCGGCAACCCCGCCGCTGCAGGAAATCCACCAGCAGCATGCGGGTCTCGTCGACATCGTCAACGACCAGGATGCGCTGCCCGCGCAATGGATCGGAAGAGAGAGAGACAGTCGTGCCTTCAGTCATGGCCGCGATTAAAGCACGCTCCGGCCTGGAGTTGGTGGCGCACGCCTAACGCGCGCGCCCTAAAGTTTTCACAGGCGTTGCCGCCCCGGCCAGATTTTTCCCGCAAGCAAAGGGATCGCGCCGCTGCGCAAAACATGCGGCCACCACGTCTGCACGCGCTCACGATAAGTTCGGCGCATGCACCGCGTGAGCAACGTGCGCCATAGCGCAGACACGCGCTCGCGACTCTTCATCTCCGACCTTTTCCCAAGTGTTCATGCTTCGATACCACACCGCGCTCGGCGGCGCGCTGATCTGCGTCTCCACGGTTTTGCTCTCTGCCTGCGGGGGCGATTCTTCCTCGCCGGACTCGACAACGGCAACATCACCCACGACACCCCTGGCGGTCGCCAACCCGGCGGGGCTCGATACCTACGGCGGCGGTGGCCCGCTGACCTTCACCGCCACCAGCGCGGCAACGTGGTCTCTGACCGGCCCGGGCTCGCTGAGCGCAACGCAAGGCGCAAGCGTCACCTATACGCCGCCGGCGACCGTGCAGGCCGATGCGCAGGTCACCATTACTGCGGTGTCGAATGGCACGACCGTCGCGAAGACCATCACGCTGCACGCGCCGGTCTTGCGTCCGGTGGCGAGCCAAGTCACTTGGTATGCGGGCGATGCGCCGATCGCGCTGTCGATTTCGCCGCAGTTCACGACCGGCACGCCAACCTGGTCATCCACCGTTGGCGGCACGTTCAGCGCGGCACAGGGCAACAGCGTCACGTTCACGCCTGCCGCCGTCACCAGTGACACGCAGGCTGTCGTGTCTGTGGCTGCGAGCAATCACACCGAATCCGTCAGCATCACGCTCAAGCCCGCCAGCGAAAAAACGCTGACGCTGAACACCCCATCGGTCCAGGCCGGCAATGGTTCGGTCACCCTGACCGTGCCGTCGACCATCAGTCACGGCACGCTCAAGTGGACGGCATCGATCGGCACGATCACGGTCAATGCCGATGGCAGCGCTACCTACACGCCACCGGCCACGCTGTCCGGCGCAACTGTCGTCACCATCAGCGCCACGGATGGCAGCAGCGCGCCGTTTACCGCCACGATCTCGGTCACACCCAGCGCCGCGCTGGCGGTCTCGCCCACCGTCACCAGTGCCTCGGCTGCTGGCGCTCCGGTGTCCCTGACGGCAAGCATCGTCAATCCCAATGCGAGCGTGTCTGCCTCCATGGTGCGATGGGCCATTGCCAGCGGTCACGGCAGCCTGAGCGCTACCAGCGGCGCGACTGTGAGCTACATCCCCGACGCGACTGACACGACCGTCAACGATACGGCCGTGGTGACCGCCACGCTCGGCGCGATGCAAAAGACCGTCAACATCACGCTCAATTTCCAATCCTCGGCACGATTCAACACGCCGTATGCGATTGCCGTGGATGGCAGCGGCAACCTCTTCGTGGGCGACTCGGGCAACAACACGATCCGCAAGATCACAGTGCCCGGCGTGGTATCAACGTTTGCCGGCTCCGGTGCCGGTACCGAGGCGGATGGCACGGGCACGGCAGCCAGCTTCCTCATCCCGGTCGGCACCGCATTCGACAGCAGCGGCAACCTGTTCGTGGCGGATAGCGTCGGCCACGCCATCCGTAAGGTCACGCCCGCCGGAGTGGTGACCACCCTGGCAGGCACCAGCAGCACCTTCGGCTCGCCCGTTGGAATTGCCGTCGATGCGGCGGGCAATATTTACGTGGCGGATTACGTTACCAACCTGCTCAGCAAGATCACGCCCGCCGGGGTGATCACCACCCTGGCCGGCTCCGGCACCGCTGGCAGCCAGGATGGCACGGGCACGGCTGCCAGCTTCAATGCCCCATCAGGCGTGGCGGTGGATAGCAACGGCACGTTGTACGTTGCAGAGCAAAAAGGCTGCAACATCCGCAAGGTCACGCCTGCGGGTGTCGTAACCACGCTGGCCGGCACCGGGGTTTGCACCCACACCGACGGCACCGGAACCGCTGCCGCCTTCAACATGCCGGGTTCGCTCGTCGTCGATGGAAACGGCAACGTCTACGTGACGGAATACAAGGGCAACACCGTCCGCAAGATCACGCCGGCTGGTGTGGTGACCACGCTGGCCGGCTCCGGTGCGACCGGCAGTGCAGATGGCCTCGGCACGAGCGCACAGTTCAACTATCCGATGGGCATCGCCATCGACAGCAACGGCGTCCTGTACGTGACGGAGACGGATAACAACCTGATCCGCATGGTCAGCCCGACCGGCAACGTATCGACCGTTGCGGGCGCGGCGAAGGCCAGCGGCACCGCTGACGGGATTGCCCTGCCTCGATGACAAGACGTCGGGCCGCCATGTGTGTGCATGCGTGGCTCGCATCGGGGGACAGCGGCGCGGCGCCCTTCCCCCGGCATCACCTTTTGAGAAGCCGATCTCCCATTTGCCATGTTCAACTACCAAACCGCACTTGGCGGCGCATTGATTTGCGCCTCCACCGTTCTACTGTCCGCCTGTGGCGGTGACGCCTCATCCCCAGACTCGACGACGACCTCTTCGCCCTCGACACCCCTGGCGGTCGCCAACCCGGCTGGCCTCGATGCCTATGGCGGTGGTGGTCCGCTGACCTTCAATGCCACCACCGCAGCCACGTGGTCGCTGACGGGCCCGGGCTCGTTGAGCGCAACGCAAGGCGCAAATGTCACCTATACCCCGCCGGCTACCGTGCAGGCCGATGTGCAAGTCACGATCACTGCGGTGTCAGGTGGCACCACGGTATCGAAGACCATCACCCTGCACGCACCGGTTCTGCGCCCGGTGACAAGCCAGGTGACGTGGTATGTCGGCGATGCGCCAATCGCGCTGTCGGTCTCGCCGCAGTTCATCACAGGCACGCCGACATGGTCGTCCACCGTGGGCGGCGCGTTCAGCGCCACGCAGGGCAACAGCGTGACTTTCACGCCGACCGCCATTACGAGCGACACTTCGGCCGTCATCTCTGTCGGCGCCAATGGCCACACCGAATCGGTCAACATTGTGCTCAAGCCCACCAGCGAGAAAACACTGACGTTGAGCAGCCCGTCAGTACAAGCAGGCAACGGCACGGTGACCCTCACCGTGCCTTCGACGATCAGCCACGGCACGCTCAAGTGGACGGCATCGACAGGCACGATCACGGTCAATGCCGACGGCAGCGCCACCTACACTCCACCTGCCGTGCTATCCACCGCGACGGTCGCCACCGTTAGCGCGACAGATGGCAGCAGTGCCCCGTTCACGGCCACAATCTCGGTGACTCCGAGCGCCACCATTTCAGTGTCGCCCTCCAGCGCCACGACGTCGGCCAACGGAAACCCAGTGTCCCTGACGGCAACCATCGCCAACTCCAATGCGACGGTGCGGTGGGCCATCAGCAGCGGCCGAGGCAGCTTGAGCGCCACCACCGGCGCCACGGTGAGCTACATCCCAGACCCGACCAATACGGTCGCCAATGATGTCGCCATCGTGACCGCCTCGCTGGGCAACCTGTCGCAAACCGCGCAGATCAACCTGAACTTCCAACCAACTGCGCGCTTCCAAAATCCCTACGGCGTGGCGCTCGACAGTGCCGGCAACCTCTTCGTTGCGGACACCTATAACTACAGGATCCGCAAGATCACGGTGCCCGGCGTGGTATCAACCTTCGCTGGCTCCGGTACCGGCAGCGAGGCTGACGGCACCGGAACGGCTGCCAGCTTCAGCAGCCCGATCGGCATCACGTTCGACAGCACCGGCAATCTGTATGTCGTGGATACCAGCGGCAACACCATCCGCAAAATCACACCCGCTGGCGTGGTGACGACGTTGGCCGGTTCCGGTGCCGTCGGCAGCGCGGATGGCATCGGTACAGCTGCGACCTTCTGGCAGCCGTATGGGGTGGCTATCGATGGCGCCGGCAACCTGTACGTGACCGACGTCGCCAATCAGAAGATCCGCAAAATCACGCCCGCTGGTGTCGTAACCACCTTGGCCGGCTCGGGCACCGTTGGCGCCACCGATGGCCCGGGCGCGCTTGCCACGTTCAATCTTCCGAGGGGCATCGCTGTGGATAACAACGGTTACGTGTACGTAGCCGAACAATCCGGCTGCAAGATCCGCAAGATCACGCCCGCTGGCGTCGTCTCCACGCTGGCTGGCTCACCTGCATCAAACTGCGGCCACGCCGACGGCACAGGAACTGCGGCCATATTCCAGGGCCCTGTGGCTCTGGCCCTCGATAGCAACGGCAATCTCTATGTGGCGGAATTTGGCGGCTCAGACGTACGCAAGGTGACACCAGCCGGCGTGGTAACGACCCTGGCCGGCTCGGGAGTGAGCGGTAGCGCAGACGGCATGGGCACAAGCGCCCAATTCGGTACGCCCGCAGGCATTGCCGTGGACAGCAATGGCGTGGTCTATGTAGCGGACTCATCAAACAGCACGATCCGAATGATCACCCCGGCGGGCAATGTGTCGACCTTGGCTGGAGCCGCTGGCGTCAGAGCCTTCGCCGACGGCACGGCCCAACCCCGTCAATAAGTACAACCTGCGCCGCAGGGGAAAGATCCCCTCAACCCCTCGGCGTTATCTTCGAGGAGGGCGACCTCCTCGCTTTTTCTTCCTGGCACCCCTGCCGCAAGGGTTAGACCGAAGCGCGCGCACACCTCGGCACCCTAAAGTTTCCGCACGCATTGCCGCCCGAGAAAAATTCTTCCC
Organism: Ralstonia insidiosa; assembly: GCF_008801405.1. NCBI lineage: Bacteria > Pseudomonadati > Pseudomonadota > Betaproteobacteria > Burkholderiales > Burkholderiaceae > Ralstonia > Ralstonia insidiosa. The sequence goes on from NZ_VZPV01000001.1 coordinate 3,120,016, forward strand.
GGGAGCAAAACAATTGCGCACTCGCGCAAAACTCCCCGCCTCTCACATCGCAACGTACGAGATAAGTTGACTGTATGCGCTGCGCTTGCAACCTGAATCTCGGCACAAGCCAACGCCGGCAGACCTGACTGGAGACCCGACTTGCTTGAAGCGGTAGCGGACTTGGCACAGCCCCCCATTACTACGAACTTGCCCGCGCACCACCCAACCGTCGACGGTGGGAAGCATCGACTCAACATCGAAGTCTTCTTCGATCTGATTTGCCCGTGGAGCTGGGTCGGCATCCGCCAACTGGCCACGGCCATGCACGAGTTCCAGAGGCGGCACCCCGGCGTCGGGGTCCAGATCAACTGGCGCCCACGCCCGCTGTTGCCGGAAGTACCGCTTGGCGGTACGGCATACCAGCCGTTCTATCTGGCCCAGTCCGGCAGCCCCACTGCCGTGGCCATGCGGCGCTCACAAGTGCAACATGCGGGGCAAGCCGTGGGAATCACGTTCGATTTCAAGCGCATCCGCATCCTGCCAAATACCGCAATCGCGCACGGATTGATCGGGCACATGGCCAGGCAAGCCAGCCCACTGCAAACCATTGGCTTGGTCGACCGGTTGTTCAAGGCGTTCTTCTCTGACGGCGAGGACATTGGTGACCCGCAGGTGCTGGAGCGGCTGGGTCTGGAGCAAGGAGTGGGACGGCCGATGTTGCTTGCCTGCCTGAATGATGTGCGTAGTCACCTCCCCCCGCCCACCCCGGAACGGCCACGACGCGGCCGCCCGGTGAAGGAAGACGTACTGAGCACCCCTCATTTTGTCTTCAACGGCGCTGCCACCGTGTCTGGTGCGAGGTCCACGGACGCTTTGCTGAGCAGCATGCTGCGATCCGTCGAAGGCACGTGATTGGCCTGTGCAGGTCCCACGCGTTGTCCAAGGGTGATCGCGCCAAGGTTGTGGTGCTGGTGGACACGCTGGCGGGTTACGCCCAAGAAAGCGCCACCTTCCGACGGCCCCTCCAACGCGTACACACCGACACGGTGAAACACGCTACCGTCGAGAACACGATTGAGGCTTGGACCCCTCGTGTATGGCAGGAAGCCCACTGCCTAGTGGGCCCCTATCACGCTACCTGATCAATGTTGCGCGTCTTTGGCGGCACGATCGATCAGATTGGCCACCTCGGCGGGGTGTGAGACCAACGACATGTGGCTCGACTTCACAGTCGTCATGTGGGCTCCGATCTGTTTGGCCAACGTGCGCTGCACTGGCACCTTGAGCGCATGGTCTTCTTCGGTAACGAGGTACCACGTTGGCTTGTCGTGCCACGCTGCATGAGAGACTTTGCCAGTAAAGGCGGATACGGAAATTGGAACCTGCGTAGCAGCAAGAATGCGCACATGGGCCTCGGGCACATCGCCCGCCATGACGTCGCGATAAGCGGCCGGGTCGTCGAGCCAGATGAAGCCTTCATTGTCGGGCTTCAAGCCATCCATGGGCGCCTTCAGGCGCATCAGCAGATCGGACACGGATTCTCCGCTGTCCGGTACAAGCGCCGAGAGGTAGACGATGCCTTTGACATTGTCTGCATTCCCCGCTTCAGTCACCACGGCACCGGCATACGAGTGCCCCACTAGAATGACATCTCCCGACTGCCGGGCAAGCACGCGACGGGTGGCAGAAACGTCGTCTTCCAGAGAGGTGAGCGGGTTCTGGACAGCGGTCACGTGATAGCCCTTGCGCTGCAGTGCTGCAATGACCTCTGTCCAACTGGAGCCATCGGCAAAGGCACCGTGCACCAGGACGATATTTCGGATTGGGTTACGCACTTCCTTTGCCTCAGTTGTTAGGGTGAAGAGGCCCACCGTGAGCCCGACGAAGATTGCAGCAGATTTGAGCCACCGGCTCCGGGATACTTTCATGATTCGCTCTCGCACGTTATACGACCTGAAATAAAAAAACCCCGGAGATCGTTGATCTACCGGGGTTTTTGGCTCGCCGTGAAATCAGGCGAAACGCGCTTACATATTGTCGATCATCACCTGACCAAAGCCCGAGCACGACACTTGGGTCGCGCCTTCGAGCAGGCGGGCGAAGTCATACGTGACCTTCTTCGACAGGATCGACTTCTCGATCGACGAGATGATCAGGTCAGCGGCTTCCGTCCAGCCCATGTGGCGCAGCATCATTTCGGCCGACAGGATTTCGGAACCCGGGTTCACGTAGTCCTTGCCAGCGTACTTCGGTGCCGTACCGTGGGTGGCTTCGAACATGGCAACGGAGTCGCTCAGGTTCGCGCCCGGGGCGATACCGATACCGCCGACTTGCGCAGCCAGGGCGTCGGAGATGTAGTCGCCGTTCAGGTTCAACGTCGCCACCACCGAGTACTCGGCCGGACGCAGCAGGATCTGCTGCAGGAAGGCGTCGGCAATCGCGTCCTTGACGACGATTTCCTTGCCCGTCTTCGGGTTCTTGAACTTGCACCACGGGCCGCCGTCGATCAGCTCGGCGCCGAATTCCTTCTGTGCCAGCGCGTAGGCCCAGTCACGGAAACCACCTTCCGTGAACTTCATGATGTTGCCCTTGTGCACGATCGTGACCGACGGCTTGTCGTTGTCGATCGCGTACTGGATGGCCTTGCGCACCAGGCGCTCGGTGCCTTCGCGCGACACCGGCTTCACGCCAATGCCCGACGTTTCCGGGAAGCGGATCTTCTTCACGCCGAATTCGTCTTGCAGAATCTTGATCAGCTTCTTGGCCTTCTCGCTCTCGGCTTCGAATTCGATGCCGGCGTAGATGTCTTCCGAGTTCTCACGGAAGATGACCATGTCGGTCTTCTCCGGCTCTTTCACCGGCGAAGGCACGCCCTTGAAGTAGCGCACCGGGCGCAGGCAGACGTACAGATCCAGCTCCTGGCGCAGCGCCACGTTCAGCGAACGGATGCCGCCGCCCACCGGCGTCGTCAGCGGGCCCTTGATGGACACCACATAGTCCTTCAGGACTTGCAGGGTTTCTTCCGGCAGCCACACGTCCGGGCCGTACACCTTGGTCGACTTCTCGCCAGCGTAGATCTCCATCCACGAGATCTTGCGCTTGCCGGCGTAGGCCTTTTCAACGGCTGCGTCCACCACCTTGATCATCACCGGGGTGATGTCGAAGCCAGTGCCGTCACCCTCGATGTAGGGAATGATGGGGTTGTTGGGGACGTTCAGGGAGAAGTCTTGGTTGACGGTGATCTTCTCGCCGGCCGGGACCTTGATGTGTTGATACATGGACGACTCCAGTGCAGACCGCGGGTGAGCGGGTGGACGGTGGGGGTTGACAGCACAGCGTGCTGCCCCGGGTTGGCCGAGCCGGCACGCTGCAATGAACTGGTGATTCTAGCGGGCTGCGATGACACTCTCACGGTGCACCGCACAAATTTCGCAAGCCTTAACTCTTATATAAGACACAAGAGTTAATTTCGCATTATGCCGGAAAATTTCACCATCCGCCACAGTCGCGCACATGGTGAAACGGCCGGTCAGCCACTGGGCCGGGTGGCGCCGGAGGCGCGTTCGATCAGGCTGCGGGCATCGGCCAGCGCGGGGTTGGCGCCGGCCTGCGCGCTCCAGGCGTCGACCAGGCGGCCGAGGGCGGCGCGCAGTTCCACATGGCGATCGGCCTCCAGCAAGCCAATCAGGCCCGTGCCGTCCAACCCGGGGTGATGGCGCACCAGCCAGGCCAGGGTCTGGATGTGGTCGACGAAGCGCGCATCGGCCCGATACAGATTGCTGAAACAGTTCAGCCCTATCTGCCGGTCGAGCGGCTGGCCGGAGAGCGTCTGTGACACAAGCATGAAATCGTCCAGGCTGGAGGCAGCCTGATCGGGCACTCGGCGCAGGCCCAGCGTGACGGCGAGCGTCGCCAGCGCGCCGCCGCCAAACAGGAAGTCGCGACGGGTGAATCGGGCAGGCTTGAGGGGATGGGAGGACAACGGAGAGAGCGGCACGGCGGATTCTGGACAGAGTCAGGGCGATTCTCAGGGCCGGTCTACTTTGATCCAATCAGACACGTCCGAAAGCCCGGCCCTCCCGCTCAGAAGTCGGGCATCTTTTTTGCGCAGCGCAACATGCGCCACATCCCGGCCAGCGTGCTGCTGACCCCGTCAAAATGACATCAAAAAAAATCAACGCGACGTGTCAACGCGCCCGCAGCAGCCTGCGTTATTGCAGATGACTCATTTAGCGGGTCGTTGGTTAACTCACTGATCGATAAAAGGATTCACCATGAAGAAGCTGATCGCTGCCCTGATCGCCGGCCTGTTCGCTGCTGGTGTGTACGCACAAACCCCGGCTGCTCCGGCTGCTGACGCTGCTGCTGCTCCGGCTGCCGCTGAAAAGGCTCCGGCTAAGGCCAAGAAGCACGCCAAGAAGCACAAGAAGGCCGCTAAGAAGGCTGACGCTGCTGCTCCGGCTGCTGACGCTGCCAAGCAATAAGTTGGTGCTTCTGCCGGGCCCTCGCGGCTCGGCCGACACAGAAAAGCAGATGCTTATGCGTCTGCTTTTTTTTGCCCGCAATTTTTACAATCTCCCTGAGCCCGCATGTGGGGCTGTCAAAATAGCGCCATCTGTCTTGGGTACCGTGCGCCTTCCTCACAACAAGAATCAGGGAAGGCGCAATGGAAATTCGATCGATGTTCGCTCCGGTGCGGCGCAAACGCACCGTGTTCACGATGGTCACACTTGCCGCACTGACTGCCGCTGCCGTGATTGCCGGCTGCGGCGGCTCGTCGTCTGACACGACGCCGGTGGCTGCCACGCCAGCCGACGCCGCCACCGCCGACAGCAACATCCAGGCCGCGTGGGTCGAGATTGGCGACAGCAACCAGGCTGTCGTGCGCGCAGTCACCACGTATACGAACAGCGCCTCCCCGGCGGACAACACGGTCTGCCCGCTGCTGACGGTGGACGGCACTTCCACGCGCATGAGCCTGCGCGTGGCTGCCGGCACCATCGCCCAGCGCACCACGGCCAGCGCCGCCAGCGATTCGAAAGCTTCATCCTTCCCGGTGAATGCCTGCGAGGCCACGGTGGCATCCACAGCCAAGGTCGCATCGATCGGCTCGCGCGTGCTGCCGCTGCCCAAGGCCAACCCGCAGCGCGTGGTGATCCTGGCGGACACCGGCTGCCGCATGAAGAAGTCGAGCAACAGCTGGCAGTCTTGCAATGACCCGCTGTCGTGGCCGTTCGCCACAGCGGCCACCACGGCGGCGGCGATGAACCCGGACCTCGTGCTGCACGTGGGCGACTACCACTACCGCGAGAACGCCTGCCCGCCCGACGTGGCCGGCTGCCAGGGCAGCCCGTGGGGCTACGGCTGGGATACGTGGCAATCCGACCTGTTCCAGCCCGCTGCGCCGCTGATGGCTGCGGCCCCTTGGGTACTCGTGCGCGGCAACCATGAAGAGTGCGCGCGTGCCGGCCAGGGGTGGTTCCGCTTCCTTGACCCGCGCCCCTACTCCGCCGCCCGCTCGTGCGACAACCCGGCCAACGACACCGGCGCCAATGCATCGGACCCGTACGCCGTGGCCATCGGCACCGACACGCAAGTCATCGTGTTCGACTCGGCCAAGGTGGGCACGACCGCGCTGGCTACCAACGACCCGTGGTTCCAGACCTACCAGAAGCAGTTCAGCACGGTGGGTACGCTGGCGGCCAAGCCGGGCGTGATGTCGATCTTCACCAACCACCACCCGATCCTGGGCTTCGTGCCCATCGCGGGCAGCACGCCGCTGGGCGGCAATGCGGCGCTGCTGTCGGTCATGAACAGCCTGAACGCCACGGCCTACTACCCGCCGGGCGTGCAAGTCGCGCTGCATGGTCACGTGCATGACTTCCAGGCCATCAACTTCACCAGCAACCACCCGGCGACCATCGTGGCAGGCAATGCCGGTGACTCGCTCGATGTGGCCCTGCCTGATCCGTTCCCGGCCATCAGCCCGGCCTCGGGCGTGACGGTTGGCAGCATCTCGCACAACAACTCGTTCGGCTTCATGGTGATGGACCGCCAGCCGGCACCAGCCAAGGGCTGGCTGTTCAAGGCCTACACCGTCAACGGCAAGCTGCTGACGACCTGCACGCAGAACGGCTCCAGCCTGGTGTGCGACAAGACGGGCTTCGTTGCACCTTGAAAAAACTGAGCACTGCGCTGCTGGTTGCTGCCGCACTCTTCTCGGGTGCGGCGGCAGCCGAATCGATTGGCATGACGCCCAAGCTGGACGCCGTGCCCCCGCCTGCCGAGTCGGCATCGTTCAAGCCGGACCCGAACCTCGTCGCGCTTGGCAAGCGGGTGTTCTTTGACCCACGCCTGTCGGAGCCGCAAGGCACATCGTGCGCGGCGTGCCATGACCCCGGCCGCGCCTTCGCGCCCACACTGGCGGGCGAGGCGCTGCGCATCGGCGTGCCGGCCGGCAGCCGCCCGGGGCACGTGGCGCCGCGCAATGCGCCGTCACTGCTGTACCTGCGCTACATCCCGCATCGCTACTTCTTTCAGGACGACGACGCCAGCTTCCCGTCGCCGTTCGGCGGCTTCTTTGTCGATGGCCGCGCCGATACGCTGGCCGAGCGGATCCGTGGCCCGCTGTTCAGCCCCGATGAGATGGGCAACCCGTCGCAGCGCGCCCTGCAGCGCAAGGTGGCCGGCACCGACCTGGGCCAGGCGCTGACAAAGCAATTCGGCGCCGATGCAGTGCACGACCCAGAACGCCTCATTGGCGCACTGGGCAAGGCGCTGGAGGCCTATTTCCAGAGCGACGAGATGGCGCCGTTCACCTCGCGCTTTGATGATTTTTTACGCAAGCGCACACCGCTCTCCCCCGCCGAGATGCGCGGGCTCGCGCTGTTCCGTAACCCGGACAAGGGCAACTGCGCGTCGTGTCACCTGATGATGGAGTCGTCGTCGCGGCCCGAGCGCTCACTGTTCACGGACTTCGGCTACGACGCCATCGCCGTGCCGCGCAATCCGCTGTTGCCGGCCAACAAGGACGCCAAGCACTTCGACGTCGGCCTGTGCCAGACCGCCCACAAGCTCAAGTGGCCCGAGCCCGACCAGTGGTGTGGGTACTTCCGCACGTCGGGCCTGCGCAATGTGGCGGTACGCCAGACCTTCATGCACAACGGCGTGTTCCGCACGCTGCGCGACACGGTGGCCTTCTACGCCACGCGCTCGACGGATCCGGCGCAGTGGTACCCGGGCACAAAGGGAACACCCCTGCGCTTCAACGACGTGCCCGCCAAATATCAAGGCAATGTCAACGTGAACGCCGTGCCGATGAACCGCCGCCCTGGCACCACGCCTGCGCTGACGGAAGACGAGATCGACGACATCGTCGCCTTCCTGCGCACGCTCACCGATGCGCGTTACGTGGGGCTGATGCCGGATGCGGCTGCGGACAAGGCGCGCTCGGCACACGCGCCCAAGGCCGCCGCCAAAACGGCAGCCACCGAACGTCCGGCAACAAACACGCGGTAACAACTTCGTTCCGCCCTTGGGAGCAGTCTCATTGACGGCGGCTAGCCGAGTACCGATCATGGAGCGTTCTGTTTCTAGCCCACGACCTCCATGACTACCTTGTCCCGTCTGCTTGCCGCGCTGTCCGTGGCCGTTGCCGCAACTGGTGCATTTGCGCAAACACCCACCGGCCCCCAAACCGGCTTGCCCGTCGCCGACCTGACCATCGGCATGTACAAGGTCAAGGCGGAAGTGGCCGCCACCCCGCAATCGCGCGAGACCGGCCTGATGTTCCGCAAGACCATGCCCGACACAGCCGGCATGCTGTTCGTGTTTGATGAATCCGCCGGCCATTGCTTCTGGATGAAGAACACGGACCTGCCGCTGTCGATCGCCTTCATCACCGACGACGGCACCATCTCCGACATTGCCGAGATGAAGCCGCAGACCGAAGACAACCACTGCCCGACCAAGGCCGGCGTTTATGCGCTGGAGATGAACAAGGGCTGGTTTGCTCGCAAGGGGATCAAGCCCGGTACCAAGGTGGGCGGGCTGCCCCGCTAAGACGCGAACGCACACCACAACAGAGAGGAGACCGCCGCATGCACGCTTTCGACAACAACCGTCGCCGCTGGATGCGGCAAGCCGGTGCACTGGCCGTGGGCGCGGGCGCGGCGTCCGCAGGCTGGCCGTTGGCCGCCGCGGCCGCTGATGCACCCAAGGGCACCCGGCTGATCCTGCTGGGCACCGGCGGCGGGCCGACGCCCAAGAAGAACCGCTCAGCGCCGGCGCAGGTGATCGTCATCAACGGCGTGTCGTACGTGGTGGATTGCGGCAACGGCGTGGGCCGCCAGTACGTGAGTGCGGGGCTCAAGCTCAAGGCCATCCGCAACGTCTTCATCACGCACCAGCACTCGGATCACAACGCCGATTACGGCACGCTGTTGCTGCTCGCCTGGGCCACCGACCTGACCGGCCCGGTCGACGCCTGGGGCCCGCCCCCGCTGGCCGCGATGACGACCAAGTTCCTCGAGCTGTACGACTACGACATCCGCACCCGCATTGCTGACGAAGGCCGCCCGCCGCTGGCGCCGATGATCCACCCGCACGAGCTGACCGAAGGCGGGCTGGTGATGCAGGACGCCAACGTGAAGGTGACGAGCGCGCTGGTGAAGCACCCGCCGGTCTCGCCGGCATTTGCGTTCCGCTTCGATTCGGCTGACCGATCCATCGTCATCTCCGGCGATACGGCACCGAGCGAGAACCTCGTGCGTCTGGCCTACGGCGCGGATGTGCTCGTGCACGAAGTCATGCACCTGCCGTCGCTCGACAAGCTGCTCTCCACCGAGCCCAACGCCAAGACGCTGCGCGAGCATCTGCTGGCCAGCCACACCTCCACCGAAGACGTCGGCCGCATCGCCACCGAGGCCAAGGTGAAGACGCTGGTGCTGTCGCACTTCGTGCCGGGCGGCTATCCGTTCCTGGAAGATTCGGTGTGGCTGGATGCGGTGCGCCCGTACTTCAAGGGCGAGATCATCGTCGGACGTGACTTGCTGGAAGTCTGATCCAACTGAAGCCGGTTACCGCGTCGTCTCGTTGCAATCGCGGTAGAGCATGTTGCCCGGGTTCCGACCTGCGGGCAGGGTCTCATCGGTCAGGAAGCCGGTGGGGCCCTTGGTCCACCAGACGTACTGGCCCGACGCATAGCGCGCACCCGAGGCCGCAATCACATTGGCAAAGACGAGCGTTTTGCCGTCGAGCACGATAGACGCCAGTGGCGTATCCCCCACCGTCATGTATTTCACCGCGAGGGTCTTGCCGCCCTCGCAGGTGTAGCGCACATCGCGCGGATCCTTGATCGGCAACGCCGTATAGGCACGCGCCTGGTCGATGGCCTTGTTCAGCCCGGCCTTGGCAAAGTCGAGCGCGGTGTTCAGATCATCGGACGACATGCCGGGCACCGGCGATTGCTGCTGCGCCACAGCCACGCCGCTGAACACACCGGCAGACAGCGCCACGCCAAAGATCAAGGCAGTTGTAGAACGTCGCATCGATCAGTCTCCTTGCAAGGTCAACAGAACCCGTTAGACGCGCGTGCGACGAAAAAGTTAGTCGGCTGCGGTAGCGTCGACGTTGGCGCCGGTCTTGAGGACGAACGGCGTCGGCTCCAGGCGTTGCGGCAGCTCGTCGGACAGCGCGCGGGCGGCATCGGCAAAGCATTGCACGAGGCTATCCGCCAGCGAAGACGGCGCATGGTGCTCGGCACGCATGGCGCGCACGTCGAACGTCTGCGCGGGCTCCAGCGCGAACAGCGCAATACGATCCATGCTGCCAGTGGCGGCGGTGAACTGATCGAGCATCGTCACGCCCAATGACTCCTCCACCAACGAGCGCGCCAGCGAATACGTCTGCACCTCTAGCGTCGATTGCGGTGCTAGACCACCGCGCGCCAATGTCTGCCCGACCAGCGAGCCGAGCGAGATCTGATCTTCCAGCCCGATGAAGGGCTTCTCAGCGACAAGCTTATGCAGCGCGCGCCCATCCGTCTTGCCACCCACCCAGGCGCGCGGCGCGGCCAGCAGGATGCGGCCCTGCGCGACGGGCGTGGTGCTGATCGCCGGATGCACAGGCGGCGCGAAGGCAAAGCCGACGTCGATGTCCTGCGAGAGCAGGCCCTGCACGATCTCGGCGGTGTGATGCGTGAACACACGCACCAGCGTATCGGGATGCCGCTGTGAGAAGCGCCGCACGGCAGGCGCGAGAATGCTCGGCGCCAGGCTGGGCGTGGCCGCCACGCGCAGGCGCCCGGCCCCCTTGTGCCGCAGGTTGGCCGACACGCGCCGCACGCGCTCGACTTCCTGATATAGGCGCTCGACCTCGGAGAACAGCTCGAACGCCTCGGCGGTGGGCTGCAGGCGGCCCTTGGTGCGATCGAACAAGCGAAAGCCGAGCTGCAGCTCGGTGTGCTGCAGCACGCGCGTCACTACCGGCTGCGACACGTTCAGCATGCGCGCCGCTTCGCTGACTGTGCCGACCAGCATCACCGCGCGAAAGACTTCGATCTGGCGCAAACGCATGGCCGCCGATCCTCACAATCCGAATAGGAAAGCGCCGATTGTGACATCCGGCGCCGGTCTTCGGCTAGGCAGATGCGGATGCGGCCACCGTGGCGGCCGCGCCTTCCGCTTCCAGCGCATCCAGAAACACGCGCACCTTGCGCGGCACCAGCTTGCGCGCAGGCATGAGCGCGTAAACGCGTAGCGCGGTCAGTTCGAAATCGGGCAGCACGCGCACCAGGCGGCCGGCGGCGACTTCCGTATCGCCCACGGAGCGCGCCATGCGGGCCACGCCGAGCCCACGCACGGCGGCGCGGGCACGCATCTCGGCATTCAAGGTCTGCAGGCGCGGCTGGATGGGAATTTCAAGGGGCTCGGCCGTGGGTTCGCCAACAGGCCGGAAGGCCCAGCTTGCATCGTCGGGGCCGGACAGGCACGGCCAGCCCGCCAGATCAGCAGGCGTCTTGAGCGGCGAGCGTTCCGCCAGCAAGGTCGGCGATGCGTACAAACCGCGCGGGATCAGCACCACACGCCGCGCCACCAAGGACGAATCGGGCAGCACCTGATCAACCATCACGAAGACGATGTCGTAGCCGCTGGCCAGCAGGTCCGGCTGCTCCCACGAGATATGCACCTGAATCTGGAGATGCGGATATTTTTCCAGCGTGCGGCACACCGGCTCGGTCAGGTGCTGCGCGCCCACCTCGTACGGTGCGGCGATGCGCAGCGTGCCGGCTACCGTCTCGCTGGCGGCGGTGGTATCGGCGTGCACTTCGCGCAGGCGCTCGAACAGCGGGGCGATGTCGTCGTAGAAGTGCGAGCCAGCCTCGGTCAGGCGCAACTGGCGCGTGGTGCGGGTCATGAGCCGCACACCGAGCGCGGCCTCCAGCCGCGATACGGCGGCGCTGGCGGTCGATTTGGGAATACCCAATGCCTCGGCGGCGGCGGTGAAGCTGCCAGCCTCCACCACGCGGCAGAAGGTTTCCCAGTCGTTCCACTCCATTGTTCGCATGACTGGACAGTGTTCCTAGAGTTGGCCGTTTATCCGGCTGGCGGGCAAGTTTATGCTCGGGCACATGTCGCTGCAAATCCTTCCGCCCGCCTCGCTGCGGGCGTTTCCCCATTTTTCTTCGGCTCGCATCCACGCTTTCGGCCTGGCGGTGGGCCTGGCCACGGGCCTCGATTTCGTCTCTTCCCAGATGATGGCCGTGGCGGGCCAGCATATCCAGGGCGGCGTGCATGCCAGCCCGGATGCGTATCTGTACGCCGTCACCGCCTATGCCGTGGCAGCCGTAGTCGCCAACCTGGCCATCGGCCGCATTGCCGCGCACGTGGGCTACCGGATGTTCGCGCTGGCGGGCATTGTGCTGTTCGGCATCGGTTGCGTGGTCTGCGCCACCTCCAACAATATTGGCGAACTCGTCATCGGCCGGACCATCCAGGGGCTGGGCGCGGGCGGGCTATTCTCGGCCTCGCGCATTCTGGTGCAACTCACCACCGAGCCCGATGAGCGCATCCCGCCCATGATGATGTTCAGCGTGGGGCTGTTCGGGCTGACGACCATCGCGCCGTGGATCTGCGCCGAAGTGCTGGAGTACAGCGAATGGCGCGTGATCTTCTGGCTGGAGCTTGGGCTGGCCGTGGTGGCCTGGGTTGCGATGTTCTTCCTGCCGCCTGAGCACCATCAGCCGCGTACACGCGCCGCACGCCGCCCGCACGAAGCACCGCCGGAAGACAGTCAATGGGATTGGGTGGGCGTGGGCGCCATCGCCATCGGTGCGCTGTCGTTCCTGATGGGCTTGTCGGAACTGCGCTACAACCGGCTGACGGCATCGCCCGTGATTCCGCTGTTGCTGTTGGGTGGTGCCGCTGCGCTGCTGCTGGCCATCCACCGCCTGCGCACACACCCGGACCCGTGGCTCGACCTCTCGCGCCTGAGCGGCCGCCGCTATTTGTGGGGCATCGGCTTTTACGGCGTGTATTACCTGATGAGCGGGTATTGGTCGTACCTGTTTCCGGCCGTGTCGCAAGGTGGACTGGGCTTCACCTTCCGGACGACCACGCTGTTCCTGATGATCAGCGGTGCGGTGTCGACCGTGGCGGCAGTGATCTTCACGGTCTGGCTGCCGTTCTTCTTCCGCAAGCGCCGCTTTATCGCCATCGGCTTTGCCATCTATGCCGCGGCTGCCCTGTTGCTGGCCACGAGTCTGATGCCCGGCGCGCCGGACTACGCGTTCTTTCCCGTGTCGTTTCTGGAAGGCATGACGCCGGTTGCAGTGATGATTCAGGTGGCGATGATGACCTACCTCGATCTCGACCGCGAAGACTTCGCGCACGGCTATCAGATGAAGAACATCGCGCGCCAGTTCGCCACCGCGGTGGGCACGGGGTTGGCCGTGGTGTCGCTGCAGACGCAGCAGGCGGAATCGCGCTCGCTGATCGTCGCCCACGTCACGCGCTTCACTTCGGACCTGCAGGCAGCCAACCCGCTCACGCCGCAACGGCTGGCCAGCCTGTCGGCCGAGATCGACCGCCAGGCCACGCTGCTGGCCGGCACGCAGCTCTTCAGCTGGTTTGCGGTGGCATGTGGGGTGCTGGCGGTGGTGGTGCTGGTGCAGCGGTCGCTGCGCTAAACGTCCGAGTTCGCCGCCAACACTCTGGCAATAAAATCCGCTTTCGCTTGCCGATACGACGCCATCGGCTGCCCTGCACTGCTCGCCTTCAACGCATTGAACGCCGTCACAAGATTGGGATTGCGCAACAGGCAGTCTCGGAATTGCACAAACACATCCAATTCCGAACCCCGCGCGACCAATTGCACGCCCAGGGGTGGATGGTGGCTGTCGTCCTTGAACGCCGAAAACTCCGCGCTGCGGAATGATCCGGGATTGCGTGCATAGCCTGTCGCCAGCAGCGCATCAACGCGGGCAACGTCTTCACGATTCACACGCACGCAAACATCCAGGTCGCCTTTGGTCAGACAACCTGGAATGGCCGTTGAACCGATGTGAACGATGTCAGCGGAAGGCGGCAACCGACAGGCCCAGGCTGCAACGAACGCCGCAAACGCTGCGTCTGCCTGCGGTGCCACTTCATCGTGTGCTCGCAGCACAAGCGTATCGACCGCCATGCCCTACGACTTCTGCACCGCGTACTTCCCCGCCCCCGTCACAGCCAGCAAAAACAGCCCGCCCATGATGCTGAGGTTCTTGTAGAACTGCACCATGTTGGCGGTCTGCATGGCGCCTTCCACGTTCCAGAAGGTGTGGGCAATCAGCGCGGTGCCCAGCACGAACAGCGCCATCAGCAAGGCCAGCGGTCGCACCCAGAAACCGATCAGCAGCGCGATCCCCACACCGAACTCCATGACGACCGCGACGGCGGCGGCGAGCATCGGCATCGGTGCGCCCACCGTCCCCATGTACCCGACGGTGCCCTGGAAACCGGTCAGCTTGCCCCAGCCGGAAATCAGGAACAGCAGCATCATCAGCACGCGACCGAGCAGGATCAGCTCGTCGCGCCAACGTTCGACGAATGCGTTCATGGCAGTCTCCATAGCCATTGGTGATGCTTGAAGCTTAGGCGCTGGACTTGCTAAGTGTGGTTTCGAGCGCATCGAGTACCGCCTGAATCACTCCATGCCGCACATGCTCTTTCCGTTCGATCATGCCGACGGTGCGCACAGGCGTTTGCGGCGGCATGGGCAGCACGCGCAGAGCGGGGTCGCTCTCCCAGCTTGCGCGGCGCAGGCGCGGCACCAGTGTCACGCCCACCTGCTGGCGCACCAATTCGACAATCGCCTCGATCGAGTTGACCTCGATGAATTCGTTGACGGCCATGTGCGTCTTGCGCAGGGCGCGGTCGATGAGTGCGCCGGTGCGTACCGCGCGGTCGAAGCGCAGGAACGGATGCGTGCGCAGGACCTCTTCTGCGCGGCCGCGCGTGTGGCGACCCGCCACGACAACCAGCGGTTCGGTATAGAGCGGGTGCCAGGCCAGGTTGGCGGGCAGACGCTCCAGATGTTCGACCACCAGCGCACCATCCAACTCCCCCGCTTCCACCTGCTCGGCAAGTTCGCCGGACTTGCCCGTGATCAGCTTGACGTCGAGCCCCTTGTGCGCCTGCTTGAGCCCCGCCACGGCGTGCGCCAGCGAGCCCATCACCGACACCACGGCGCCAATCGCGACAGCGCCGGCCAATTCAGTCTGGGGTTCATCGCCGATGCGCATGGCGTCGTACAGGCCCAGCAGGTGCTCGGCCTGGGGCAGCAGCGCGCGGCCATGCGCGTTGAGCGTGACCGTACGCCCGGAACGATCGAACAAGTCGCGGCGTAATTCGGCTTCCAGCGCGCGCATCTGCAGGCTGACGGCCGCCTGCGTGAGCGCCACGCGCTCTGCAGCAGCGGCAAACGAGCCGTGGCGTGCCACGGCAACGAAGGTGCGGAGAAAGCGAACGGTGCTCACAAGGTACTCACCAGCAGGCGTAGACGATTCTCAAGTTTTTCTTAAGCAATATCCAACGAATTTTAGCTTTATTAAATTCCGTGCACCGCAAATAATCATCCGATCCACTCAGCCCACCTCCCCTCCCAAGCCATGTCCCACCGCTTCGATTGGCAGAACCCCTACCCCACCGTGCGCATTCCGCTGTTTGCGCGCAATGTTGTCTCCACCTCGCACCCGCTGGCGGCGCAGGCCGGATTGCGCATGTTGCTCGCGGGCGGCAGCGCGGTAGATGCGGCCATTGCGGCGGCAGCCATGCTGACTGTGGTGGAGCCCGTTTCGTGCGGCCTGGGCAGCGATGCCTTCGCCATCCTGTGGGACGGCAAAGAGCTGCACGGCCTGAATGCCTCCGGCACGGCACCGCAGGCGTGGAACCTGGATTACTTCCGCAACAAGTACGGCGAAGACGCAAACGGCACGCCCAAGCGCCCGACGCGCGGCTGGGATGCGGTGACGGTGCCCGGCGCCATCTCGGCCTGGGCCGCGTTGCACGCGCGCTTTGGCAAGCTGCCGTTTGCCGATGTGCTGGAACCCGCAGCGGAGATTGCCGAACGCGGTTACACCGTCTCGCCCATCGTCGCGCACAAGTGGGCGGCCGCCATTCCTGATCTGCAGAACCAGCCGGGTTACGCACAGGCATTCATGCCGCACGGCCGCGCGCCGGAAGTGGGCGAGAAGTTCCAGCTGACGGATGCCGCCGCCACACTGCGCCGCATCGGCCAGACCAATGGCCGCGATTTCTATGAAGGCGAACTCGCCGAGCGCATTGCCGCCTACGCGCGCGAATGCGGCGGCGCCATGACCGCGCAAGACCTGCGCAACTATCAGCCCGAGTGGGTCAAGCCAATCACCAAGCGCTACCGTGGCTACGACCTGCACGAGATCCCGCCCAATGGCCAGGGCATCGCCGCGCTCATCGCGCTGGGCATTCTCGACCGCTTCGACCTGAGCGCGCTGCCGGTCGACTCCGCCGATTCGCAGCACCTGCAGATCGAGGCGATGAAGCTGGCGTTTGCTGATCTCTACAAGTACGTGGCCGATCCGCGCTCGATGGAAGTCACGCCCGAGCAGATGCTCGACGATGCGTACCTCGATGCACGCGCCAAGCTGATCGACATGGGCCGTGCACAGGTGCCGACCTTCGGCATGCCGCGCGCCGGTGGCACGGTGTACCTGACGGCTGCAGACGAGAACGGCATGATGGTCTCGTTCATCCAGTCCAACTACATGGGTTTCGGCTCGGGCGTGGTGGTGCCGGGCACGGGCATCAGTCTGCAGAACCGCGGCTTCGGTTTCTCGATGGATGCGCGCTCGGCCAACGTGGTGGAAGGCGGCAAGCGCCCGTTCCACACGATCATCCCGGCGTTCCTCACGAAGGACGGCAAGCCGCAGATGAGCTTTGGCGTGATGGGTGGCGACATGCAGCCGCAAGGCCATCTGCAGACGCTGGTGCGCATGCTCGACTACAAGCAGCAGCCGCAGGCCGCGTGCGACGCGCCGCGCTGGAAGGTCAACCGTGATTTCACGCTCGACGTGGAGGCCACCATGAACGCCACCACCGTCGCCGCACTGGAGGCGCGCGGACACAAGCTCAAATCGGTGGCCGATCCGTATATGGATTTCGGCTCGGGCCAGTTCATCTGGCGCCTGTCGGACGATGCTGACCACGGTTACGTGGCCGCCAGCGACAGTCGCCGCGATGGCCACGCCGTGGGCTTCTAAGCCAGCGAACACAAGCGCGTTGACCCGTGGACCGGGCGGGCAACGCGCTGCAGTTCCATAACAACGATCCCGGCCGGCACCAAAGGAACCCTCATCATGACCGCCCCTTCTGCGGCAGGCGCTGCTGCACCCGCTCGCCCTGAAAAAACCGATGCCGCCCACGCGTGGCGCATCATCATCTCGTCGTCGATCGGCAATGCGCTGGAGTGGTACGACTTTCTCGTCTACGGGTTCTTTGCGTCCATCATCGGCAAGCTGTTCTTTCCGGCGGATGACGAGTGGGTATCGCTGCTGTTTGCAGTGGGCAGCTTTGGCGTGTCGTTCATCACGCGGCCGGTGGGTGCGATCGTGCTCGGCATGTATGCGGACAGGAAGGGGCGCAAGGCCGCACTGACGCTGTCGATCCTGTTGATGATCGTCGGCACGCTGGCGATTGCAGTGATGCCGAGCTATCAGCAGATCGGCATCGTCGCGCCGATCACCATCCTGCTTGCGCGCCTGGTGCAGGGCTTTGCGGTGGGCGGCGAGTTCGGTAGCGCGACGGCGTTCATGGTGGAGCACAGCAAACACGGGCGCGGCTACTACGCGAGCTGGCAGTTTGCGAGCCAGGGCATTGCGACCATCCTTGCTGCGGGGCTGGGCGCGCTGTTGACGGCATCGCTCACGCCGGCTGATCTGGAGGGCTGGGGCTGGCGCCTGCCGTTCATCTTCGGCCTGCTGGTCGGCCCGGTCGGTTTTTACATCCGCCGGCATCTGGACGAAACGCCTGAGTTCGTTGCCGAGCAAAAGAAGACGACGGTCGATCCGCAGGCCTCGTTCAAGGCGCAGTGGACCAACCTGCTGCTGGCGGTGGGCGTGGTGGCACAGTCCACCGTGTCGGTGTACGTGTTGCAGCTCTACATGCCGACGTATGCCGTCAAGCAACTGCATCTGCCGGCCGCGCAGTCGTTCGCGGTGGTGGTGCTCAACGGTGGGCTGCAGTTCCTGCTGTCGCCGGTCATGGGCGCGTTGTCCGATCGCATCGGCCGCATCCGCATCATGCTCACCACGTCGGTGCTGATGATCGTGTTGATCTATCCGATGTTTGCGCTGCTGCGCGCGTATCCGACCATCGGCGCGTTGCTGGCACTGCAAGCCGTATCGGGCATTTTCAAGGCGGCGTATTCGGGGCCGATGCCGGCGTTGATGTCGGAGATCTTCCCTACGCGCGTGCGCTCGACGGGGCTGTCGCTCGGCTACAGCCTGGGCGTGACGCTGTTCGGCGGGTTCGCACCGTTCATCGTCACGTGGCTGATTCACACGACGGGCGATACGCTGGCGCCGAGCTACTACGTGCTGACGGCGGCCGTGGTGAGCGGCATCTCGCTGACGATCATCGCGTTGCGCCATCGCAGGGCTGGACGCGCTTCCTGAGCGTTTACTCTTTCTTTACACCGCCCCACTGCCCTTTTTCACGCTTTTTGCGAGCGAACCGATACGGTGTCACCATGTTCAACGACTTGGCGATGCCAGCCACCGCCTTCGCATCATGG
Organism: Ralstonia insidiosa; assembly: GCF_008801405.1. Classification (NCBI taxonomy): domain Bacteria; kingdom Pseudomonadati; phylum Pseudomonadota; class Betaproteobacteria; order Burkholderiales; family Burkholderiaceae; genus Ralstonia; species Ralstonia insidiosa. Next base: position 3,138,307 of record NZ_VZPV01000001.1, read on the forward strand.
GCCGATCCATGCTTCTGTCTTCGCTCGTTCCGCAGCTGCTGCCGCCCTCGCCGGCAGCGGCCTCTCGTGTGGATTCTCGCGTGGTTGCCACGCCGGCACGCCAGTATGTGAGCCTGCGCGTAACGGTGCCAAGCGATGAACCCCACGCGGTTCGCCGTCAGTTGCATGCATTGCTGGGCGACGCGCTCGGTCTGTACATCGTCCAGCACGACGCGCGCCGTCACACCATCAGCGTGGATCTGGAACTCGTGCATGCCGATGTGGATGCTGTCATCGGCGCCCTGCTGCGCGGCCTGCCGCGCGCCACGCTCGGCCGCGTTACCCCGCTCAAGCGCGGGCATGCCCACCTGCTGCACTGAGGCACGCCATGTTTTCGGGCATCTGGATTCCGCTGGTCACCCCCTTTCACGACGATAAAGTCGACACGACTGCGCTACGCCGGCTGGTGCGTCACTACCAGGGCGCGGGCGTCGCAGGCTTTGTCGCGCTGGGCACCACAGGCGAAGCCGCACTGCTCTCGCAGATCGAGCGCTACACCGTGCTGGAGACGATCGCAGAGGCATGCGACGGCCGCACACCCTACCTGATCGGCGTGGGCGCGGCCGACACGCGCGAGGTCTGCGCACAGATCCGCCACTACGAGCGCTGGAACAGCGCGGGCTATCTCGTGCCACCGCCCTACTACGTGTGCCCATCGCAGGCGGGCTTGCGCTGGCACTACACGCAGGTGGCGGCCAGCACGTCGCGCGCGGTGGTGCTCTACAACGTGCCCAAGCGCACGGGCGTGGCTATCGCCCCGCATACCGCGCTGGTGCTGGCCGAGCAGGCCAACATCGTCGCCATCAAGGAATGCGTGGCCGACAACTTTGGCGCGCTGCAAGGCGGGCCGCTCGATGTGCTGAGCGGGGATGACAGCGCGCTGCTCGACTGCCTCGCGCACGGCGGTGCAGGCGGCATTCTTGCCGGAGCGCATATCCGCCCGGAGTTGTTCGTGGCTTTGGTGGAGCACTACCGCGCTGGCCGTGTCGACGAGGCCAGGCGTCTGGCCCAAGCACTCGCGCCGCTGGCTGCGCTGCTGTTTGCGGAGCCCAACCCGGCGCCGGTCAAGGCGCTGCTGGCCGAACTCGGACACATCGGCGAGCAGACACGCGCACCGATCCTGCCGGTCACGGAATCGTTACGCCGCCGCCTGGTGGCAGCCTTGCAAGCACTGGAGACCGTCGAGGCCGACCGCGCATTGCGGCTGGCCTGATGTCTGCGTTCAAGCCGCGGCTTACGCGCCCTTGTACCAGTGCGCATTCCACGCACTGGCCGCCCTGCGGTACGTGACGTCGTGTCGGGTGCCGCGATGGTGGCGGCGCGGCGTGCTCGCGACGGGGCCGTCGCTGTCAACGTCGTTGGCAGATTCCGTCGCTGCGACGGTATGCGTGGTGGCGGGCGGAACCTGCGAGTAGACACGCTGCTCCATGCGGTCACGCGCTGCCTCGACCGGATCGGGCTGCGCGGCCTGCGGCGTTGCAGCGCTGGCCGGGGTCACCGCCATCGCTACGCTCGTTGCGTCACTGGCCTGCACGGCGGCGGGCGTATGCCCCGCCAGGCTGTGCACCCACGGTGCGTGCGCCATCCCCACGTAGATCGCCCCCGTCACTGCAATGAACGCAGCCGCCACGTTGGTGAATGCGCCGTTGACGATGGCACTCGAAGCACGCGACCACCAGGGCTTGTGCTCGACCTGTGCCTGCAGCACGTCGGCCACCTCCGTCGGGTCGACATAGGTGGCAGCCGGTTGCGGGGTATCGATGGGTTCGGGTGGCTGGGTGGTAACGGAAGCGGGCAAGCGCATGGCGAGAACTCAAGATCCTGGGTCAGCAACATCGCGCGTTGCCGATCGTTATTCGGGAATGGCCGCATGACACGCACGTGACAGCGTGAAGCGGCGCAGCAGCCTCGTTGCGGCGATCAGCCGTCAGTAGCAAATTCCTTGCCGGACGTTGTGCATTGCGACAAACACCCGCCAACCCTTGTCGGTGCTCGCCGTTGCCCCAGAAACAGACGATTTGGCCATCCGACGGAGTGCCCGTGCGCATGCAAGGCAGGTAGACTTTGCAAAGTTTACCGGGTGTGACACCCGAGTCTGCACATCAAGGAAATCCAGGGAGAACGACGTGCGTTGGGATGACATGCGCGAAAGCAACAACGTTGAGGATGAACGCGCATCCTCGGGCGGTGGATTTGGCGGTGGCGGCATGCGGCTGGGCATCGGCGGCATCGCCATCGTGGCGGTGGTCGGCCTGCTGATGGGCAAGAACCCGCTGGAAATCCTGGGCATGGTGATGCAGGTGTCGCAAAACGCGCCCACCACGCAGAGCACGCAGCACACACCCGCGCGGCCCACCGGCGAGACCGACAACGACCGCAGCAAGCAATTGGTCTCGCACGTGCTGGGCGATACCGAAGACACCTGGACGCAACTGTTCAAGCAGGCCGGCCGCGCATATCAGCCGCCCAAGCTGGTGCTGTTCCGCCAGGGCATCCGCTCGGGTTGCGGCGACGCCACCTCGGCTGTCGGCCCGTTCTACTGCCCGGCCGATACCAAGGTCTACCTGGATCTCGGCTTCTTCGATGAACTGCGCCGCAAGTTTGGCGCGCCGGGTGATTTTGCAGCCGCCTACGTTGTCGCGCACGAGGTGGGCCACCACGTGCAGAACCTGCTGGGCGTGTCCGACAAGGTCAGCCGTGCGCAGGCAGGCAAGTCGCAGGCCGTGGCCAATGCGCTGTCGGTCAAGCTGGAGTTGCAAGCCGACTGCCTGGCCGGCGTGTGGGGGCATTTCGCGCAGAAACGTGGCCTGCTGGAACGTGGTGATCTGGAGCAGGCACTCACCGCCGCCCACGCCATCGGCGATGACACCCTGCAACGCAACGCCGGCCGCAGCGTCACGCCCGATGCCTTCACGCACGGCACGTCGGAGCAGCGCATGCACTGGTTCCGCCAGGGCTTTGATGGTGGCGATATCCGCCAGTGCGATACGTTCAAGGCCGGGGCGGATGCCTGATCGGCGCGCATGAAAAAAGGGCGTGCCCGCAACAGGCACGCCCACGATCTGTACAACTGCCGACTTACACGTGTTGTACAGAGACTGATCGAAGCGCCACACCGTTCTGGTGCGGCGCCCGCTTCTCCCCCGCTTTAGTTGTACGTATAGATCGTGCTCTTGGCGCTGTTGTCCAGCATGCGGTAGCTGAAGTTCAGCGAACGTGAGGTGCTGGTCGTCAGGGCCGGGACTTGCTGTCCACTCGGCAGAGTGATGACCGCCGACGTAGCGCCCTTGGGCACCGCCGTCTGCGCGCTGTACGTGCCGGCAGGGTCGATGACGACCGCCACGCCGCCGACTTGCTGGGCTGAAACGTTCTGCACCCAATCCACCGTCAACGACGTCAGCGGACCGCTCAGACTGCTGTTGGTTGGATCCAGCGCCGCCAGCGACTGGCTCCCGGGCGTATTCCACGGCAGATTGACGCCCTGCGTTGCCGCGACGAGGTCCGTCAGAAGCGTCTTCTTGATACTCAGGTCCGGGCTTGCCGCGTTCGTGTTCGAGCCGTAGAACAGCGCGATCGTGTACTTCACCCCTTTGGTGACCGCCGTTTGGTCGAGGTTGTCTCCCGACTGAGCCCAGGTGAGGCCAGTGGGATTGGGTTTCACCAACTGAGACGCCGCTGAACCGCTGATCCCGGTGGTCTTGGAGAGCCAGAAGTTCGGGCAGTTGTATGTCGGCGTTAAGGTCTTACCCGTATTCCCGCACTGGTAGGAGGTCGGAATCGTCCCTGTCTTGTTGGCGAGATCCATGTACACCTGGCCGGTCACCACGGGCGGGACGAACACCAACCCCGCCTGCGGAAGCCCCGGCCCTGTCACGATCGCATAGGTCAGATTGCCTGTGCCGCTGATGACGGTGCCGGGTCCGCCAGCATTGATCAGGAACTGGACACCATTGCGGAAGTGGCTGAAGTTTCCGGAACTTGGGTTGAACTGCTCGACGCGTCGGATTACGGTCTTGACCGTGATATCGACCGACTGCTGGTTACCCACCAGCCACCAGTTCGACGCATGCGCGCTCGATGCCCCCGCCGCGATGAAGCGCGCCATGGTGATGAGGTTGCCCGGGTTGCCGTTGGCATCCAGGTACTTGATGTTGACGATCGCCTCATCCTGCCCGGATGAACTCGATGCCGCCGGATAGAACGCCATGATCTCGGGCACGCTGAATTGCGCGCCGGTCATGCTGTCGCTGGTCAGCAGGCTGTAGAGCCACTGCCCGCCCTTGTAGCCGTTGTGCAGGAAGGCGATGCCGCCCGCGTTGCCCTTGTCCGACATGATGTTCTGGCAGGCCGAGCCGAGCGTGGTGACGGTAGCGCCCCCCTGCGTGGCCGGCACGGTGGTGTCCGTCGCGGCTGCGCGCTGCGCGGTGGGTTGCGCAAAGCACGTCGTCAGCGCGCTGGCCATCGCTTGCACGCCCTGCGTGAGCGTCGACACGTTGGCCGCCGGTGCGGGAAGCGGCGAGCCGCCGCTGGTGGCCGTGGCCAGGGGCACCGGCGTGGGGTTGTCCACGGTGGACAACTGCAGCTGGCCGCTGGTCGGATCCTTCGACACCTTGACGATATCGAGTACCTGGTCGGCGGTATTGCCGCTGGAAGATGCCGTGGCGGCAGAGATGCTGGTACCGAACGGGTCATAGTTGGCCGGCGCGCCAATGGCGCTGAGCACGGATGCCAGCTGCGCGACCACGTTGGCCGTCACCGTCTTGAGCGCCGTAGCATCCACCGCCTTGGAGCTGACCACGGTGAGCGGATTGCCGTCCGGTGAGAGCTGCGCAACGATGGCGGTCGTCAGCGGCGTGGCGTTGAGCGTGAGCGGCGAGCCCGCGGGCGGCGTGACGGTGGTCACGCTCACCAGCGGTGCTGTGTTGCCCGTCGGGTCGGTCACCACCACGAAGAACGGTGCCGCCTCGCCCGCCTTCAACGTGCAGGTGTACGCGCCCAGCGCGGTGGTGGTGATCGCCGTTTCCACGCAAGGCGAATTGCCGGCGCTGTCCGTCACGGCCACGTTGGCGTTGGGTAGCGCGCTGCCGGTGGCGGCCGTACCGGTCAACGACGCCGAGGCAGGTGTTGTGGTGCCACCGCCGGAGCTGGCCGAACTGCTGTCCGATCCACCGCAGCCAGCGACCAGGAGCGCCACTGCCAATGCTGCCGCCGTCAAGGCAACAGCGCCCGTATGCCGGCCGCGGCCGGTGCTGTTCGTTTGCATGAAACCCCCGTAGTTGGTTCTACCGATTTCCCGTGGATTGAACCGGGTGCGCTCTGACGGCGCATGCCGGATGCCGCAATGGCTGTCCTTGCCACTGCGACACGCCGGTCATCGTAGAGACACCAGCCGGGCAGCGCATCCCCAAATTTGGGGATGATGCAAACCGACAACGGGGGGGATTCCGCGCCTGGAGATCAGCGCCCGCCGGAGCAATCCAGCAGCGCACCGGTCACGTACGACGCCGCATCCGAGAGCAGCCAGACGATGGTCTCAGCCACTTCTTCCGGCTTGCCCGGGCGGCCAATGGGGGTGGTGGAGCCCAACCGCTGTGCGCGGTCCGGCTGTCCGCCCGAGGCGTGGATGTCGGTCTCGATCAGGCCGGGGCGCACCGCGTTCACGCGCACGCCGTCGCGCGCCAGCTCGCGCGCCAGGCCCAGCGTCATGGTGTCGACCGCCCCCTTGGACGCCGCATAGTCCACATACTCATGCGGCGAGCCCAACCGCGATGCCGCGGACGACACATTCACCACAGCACCGCCCACGCCACCGCGCGACGTCGACAACCGCCGCGCCGCCTCGCGCGCGACCAGGAAGGCGCCCAGCACATTGGTCTCGAACATCGTGCGCAGGCGGTGCGTGGTCATGTCGGCCACGTCCTGCGCCTCGGCCACGATGCCGGCGTTGTTGACCACACCGTGCAGCGGCCCGAAGCGCCCGGCGGCGGCCTCGAACAAGGCAATCACATCCTCATCGCTCGACACATCACCCTGCACCGCCAGCGCGTGGCCGCCGGCCTGTTCGATCAGGCCGACCGTCTCCTCGGCAGCAGCGCGGTTGCCGCGATACTGCAACGCAACAGACCAGCCGCGTTGCGCGCACAGCACTGCCGTGGCGCGACCGATACCCCGGCCCCCGCCGGTGATGACGATGGTCTTGGACATGCCTATCTCCCGATGTGTTGTTGTGAGGTCTGCTCGCATCTGAACCGGATGCGAACAGACCTCCTGCATTGTGCCGGTATGCCGACTTTTCGGCACCGAGGGACTTGTCCGAATCCGGCGAACGCATGCGACCCGACAGGGCTAGACTAGGCTCCAAACTCCCCGGCCACCACCATGCACCTCGACCACGACGCCTGTTACCACGCCGTGCAATCGCGCGACCGGCGCTTTGACGGCTGGTTCTTCGTGGGTGTGACGTCCACCGGCGTATATTGCCGGCCGATCTGCGCAGTCCGGACACCGCAGCAGAAGAACTGCCGCTTCTTCATCACGGCCGCCGCCGCCGAGCGCGCGGGCTTCCGCCCCTGCCTGCGCTGCCGGCCAGAACTGGCGCCAGGGCACAGCCTGGGCGAGATGTCGTCCAACCTCGCCCGCGCGGCCGCCCGCATGATCGACGAGGGCTTTTTGCAGGAGCACGACCTCACGGCATTGGCGGCTGCCGTGGGCGTGACGGACCGCCACCTGCGCCGCATCTTCCGCGCGGAGTTCGATGTCTCGCCCATTGAATACGCGCAAACGCAGCGCCTGCTGCTCGCCAAGCGACTGCTGACGGATACGGCCCTGCCCGTCGGCGACGTGGCCTTTGCCGCAGGCTTTGGCAGTGTGCGGCGTCTGAACAGCGGGTTCGCCGAGCACTATGGCTTTGCCCCCACGCGCCTGCGCACCCGCACCGCCGTTGCAGCGGCCCCCGATGATGGCCCCACGCTCATGCTCGGCTACCGCCCGCCGTTTGCATGGCATGCGCTGCTTGATTTCCTGCGCGCCCGCGCCGTGGACGGCGTGGAGGTGGTCGATGCCGACAGCTACGCGCGCACGATCACCGTCGACTACGCCGGTGCACAGCACACGGGCTGGCTGCATGCGCGCAACGTGCCGCAACGCCATGCCATCGCACTCACGCTATCGGCCAGCCTGCTGCACGCCATGCCGCCCGTGCTGGCCCGCGCACGGCGCTTGTTCGACCTGGATTGCCGGCCGGACGTCGTGGACGCGCATCTTGGCGCACTGGCGAACGACACGCCGGGCCTGCGCGTGCCCGGCGCCGTAGACGGTTTCGAGATTGCTGTGCGCGCCATCACCGGCCAGGTGATTTTGCTTGCGCAGGCACGGCGCATCCTGGCCCGTATGACGGCTGCGCATGGCAACGCGTTGGCGCAACCGCATGACGGGCGACCCGGCCTCTCGATGACGTTTCCCTCCGCTGCCACGCTGGCACAAGTCGACCCGCGCACGCTGTCTGCCGACACCGGCCTGCAGGCCAGCCGCGCCGTTGCGGTGGTTGAACTTGCCCGCGCCATCGATGGCGGCCAGCTACGATTGGAGCCCCTGGTACCGCTCGCCCCCACGCTGGCCACACTGCAAGCGTTGCCCGGCATTGGTGAATGGACCGCGCAATACGTCGCCATGCGCGCGCTCGGCTGGCCCAACGCGTTTCCGCTGGGCGACTACGTGCTGCGCAAGCGCCTGGCCAACGGCGATGGCGCCCTGCCCACACGCCGCGCCATGATCGCGCGCGCCGAACCGTGGGCGCCGTGGCGCGCTTACGCCGCCATGCATCTCTGGCACCGCGACGACGCGTTCCACCCCGAACCCGCCGACGCGCCGGTTGCCTTTGCGAGCTGACCACCATGTATCGCCACACCTTCCCCTGCCCTCTCGGCGATCTGCTGCTGACCGCCACCGGCACACATCTGACCGGCGCGTTCTTCACCGGCCAGAAGACGATTCCCGTGAATGCAGCACGCATGCCATCGGGCGCTGACCTGCCGATCATCCGTGAAGCGCAAGCGCAGTTCGAGGCGTACTTTGCCGGCAAGCTGCGCCTCTTCGATCTGCCGATGGCACCGGCGGGTACCCCGTTCCAGCAGGATGTCTGGCGCCTGCTGTGCGAGATCGACTTCGGCCAGTGCAGCACCTATGGCCAGATCACCGCGCACCTGGGGCTCACGCGCGAGCGCGCACGTGCCGTGGGCACCGCGGTGGGGCGCAACCCGATCTCGATCGCCATTCCCTGTCACCGCGTGGTAGGTGCCGACGGCGCCCTCACGGGGTATGCCGGTGGCCTGCCCCGCAAGGCCGCGCTGCTGCGGCTCGAGGGCCATCCCGCACAGGTGGGTGAACGGCTGCCGATGCCTGATGACAACCGCCAAGGCACGCTGGATCTGGCATCAGCATGAAACGTTCGAAGCGTGGACAATGGCGTCCGCAACGGTCCCCCTCCCGGTTTCACACCCAACAACGATAACGAGACAACCTAATGCGCCGCTCCGATGTTCTGGAACTCCTGACGCTTGCTGCCCTCTGGGGCGGCTCCTTCCTGTTCATGCGTGTTGCCGCGCCGCAGTTCGGGCCGGTTGCGCTGATCGCGCTGCGCGTGGGAATCGCCTCGTGCTTCCTTGTGCCCGTGCTGGCGTGGCGCGGGGGCCTGGGTGCACTCCGCACGCACTGGCCGCATATGCTGGCTGTAGGCGTGCTGAATTCGGCCATTCCATTTTGCCTGTTCGCCTACGCGGAACTCACCCTGACGGCCGGCTTCACCTCCGTGCTCAATGCAGCCACGCCACTGTTCACCGCGATCGTCGCCTTTCTCTGGTTGGGAGATCGACTATCGTCGTGGCGTGTTCTGGGCCTAGCTATCGGTTTCGTGGGCGTGATCGTGCTGGTTGGAGGCTCGTCCGTGATTGATGCGAAGCAGGGCGGGCTAGCTGTGGCAGCAGCGATCGGCGCGACCGTGCTATATGGCGTTGCCGCCAGCTATACCAAACGCTACCTGACCGGCGTGCCGCCGCTGGCCACCGCAACTGGCTGCCAGTTGTTCGCAGCGATCGTGCTGGCGCCGCTCGCGGTCTGGCTGTGGCCCGCGCAGACGCCGACCGGCGACGTCTGGTTCCATGTCATTGGCCTTGGCATCGCCTGTACGGGCATTGCCTACATTCTGTTCTTCCGGCTGATCGCACATGTGGGGCCGATGCGCGCAGCCTCTGTTACCTTCCTGATCCCGGTGTTTGGCGTGCTGTGGGGCATCCTGTTCCTCGGTGAGCAACTCACGCTCAACATGGTGCTGGGCTGCGCGGTGATTTTGCTCGGCACGTCACTGTCGACCGGCGTACTGGCGCTGGGCAAAAAGGCGAGTACCGCCAACGAGAAGGATTCGCTTTCGCGTTCGAGCCGCTGATATCGTTCTTTTTGTGAAATCTCGCCCGCCAGGCTGGGCGAGATCAATCTGTTTGACCGGTGGGTGCGATAGGGTAGCGTTTCTTCCCCTGAGAAACCGCCACCATGTCGCCCTTGCCTGAGCGCTACGCCCGCCCGTCCGTCGTCCTGCACTGGCTGATGTTCCTGCTGTTCGCGGGTGCGCTGGCGGCCATCGAATACAAGGGCACGCTGCCCAAGGGCTCCGCCGGCCGCGCACTGTTCACGTCCATCCACATGATGCTGGGACAGTGCATCCTGCTCTTCGCCTGCGTGCGCGTCTGGGCGCGCTGGCGTTACACCGCGCCGGCAAACATCGGCGCTGCCTGGCAGATCGCCAGCGCCAAGCTGGTGCACTGGGTGCTGTACGCCATCATGTTCGCCATGCCGATCAGCGGCATCCTGTTCGTGCAGGCCGCCGGCAAGGACGTCACCTTCCTCACGTGGACGCTGCCCCGATTGGTGGCAGAAAATCCAGATTTGAAGTCGACACTTAAATCAGCCCATGAATTTGTTGGCAATGCGGTGTATTTCATCGTTGGCCTTCACATTGCGGGGGCGCTTTGGCACCAATTCGTGCAACGCGACAATTTGCTGACACGAATGCGATAAATCCTCGCTTTGCAATTCATACCTTGCCATTTCGACGTCATTGAAACGTCTTCCATGGCGTCACCAAAGGCTTTTCGGTCAGACTTAAAAAATTCTCAAAACTGAGATAGACGCCAGAAACATCGGCTTTCGTGCACTCGATCTTAACGATTCGATAATCCGATTTCAGAAAACTGCATCACCGAAATCGGGTTTTTCCGATTGTTGCCTATATTTTCTTTGCTATGCTCGGGCCTCGGTCGAAGAGGGGCGTGCAAGGGAATCGCGCAATCGCATTTGCGCACAGCAATTCCTGATGGCTGGCGGATCCTCCGCTACACGGCCAACCGCGCACGCTCCAGTCAAACACGTTGGATACGCGCATGCTGGACGTCTACCTGAACAAGCATCTGATCGGTCAACTGTCGTGCGACCGCAGCGGTTGGGCGTTCGAATACGACCCCCGGTGGCGGACCGCCTCGCAGGGTTTTGACTTGAGCCCGCATCTGCCGCGCGCCGCAGGCAACATTGCCGATACGGCAAAGACCCAGCCGGTACGCCACTTCTTTGAATACCTGCTGCCGGAATCGGCACGCGAGGCGCCCAAGGCTGCGGCGACAGCGCTGGAGCATCTAGCACAGGCTGCACCGCATCTGGATGGCCCGCTGTCGCTGGTGCCCACCGGGCTCAAGCCCTGCAGTGGCCGCGCAGACGGCCTGTCCGAGCGCGACCTCGTCCTGCAGTTCCAGCAAAGCGTTAGACGCCCGCACCAGCCCACACCGCTGCGCGTGGCCGAACCGCGCGCGCACTACGGCGTGCGTGCCGTGCCGGAATCCAGCGAGATCAGCCTGCCCTTCCTGGCCTCCAATGGCTTGCCGGTGTCGATGTGGCTGGGCCGCTTTGCCGCGCCGGCCAACGCTGCGCAATCCAGCCATTTTGTGCGGCTGGATCTGGGCGAAGGCAGCAACCTGCCCTACGCCACCATCAACCATTGCTGGGCCACGCTGCTTGGCCGCAGCATCGGGCTGGAAACGCCCTTCCTCGGCCTGCGCCAGTTTCCGGAAACTGCCGCCGTCGTGCAGCGCCTGGATCGCACCCTGCGCTGCAAGAGCGACGACACCGCGCTCGTGCAGGCCCGCTATGTTGTGTCCGCCGTGCAATTGCTTGGGCTCTCGCCCGAGCACCGCTTCCTGCCGATCACCGTTGAGCAGGTCGCGCAATGCGCACGCATGTGTGCCGACCCGACGGCCGCCACGGCATCGCTGTTCCGCTGGATGGTGTTCTGTCTGCTGATTGGTGGGCGCAACGCGTCCGCCGGCACGCTGCATTTCCACATCGGCCCGGATGGCGTCCGCCTGGCCGCACACGATCACCTGTTCTGCGCCGCTGTCTACGCCAACGAGTGGGATGCCGATGCGCTGTCGCTCGACGGAGAGCGCACCCCCGACGCGCAAGCCCGCTACGACGCCATCGATCAGGATGCCCTGCTGGCCCTGGCCGATCACCTCGGCTACGACGCTGCCCAGGCTCGGCGTGAACTGCTGCGCCTGATCAGCATGCTGGCGCCGCAATCGTCGTTCGTGGCGACGCACCTGTCGCAAGCGCTGGGGCATTCGCCCACACGCGCCGCGGAGATCGATTTCCTCGCACGCATCCACCGTCATGTGTCGGAAACGGCACGGCGGCTGGGTGGGAAAACGGCCGAAATCTGACGCGAGTCCGAAATCGGTCAGCAGGCGATCGAACAGGCTATAGAACGGCGAGGCTGATCGTGCCGTAACGGGCGTACCCGTGTGCGGCCAGCGTGTCCATTGCCTCGGCTTCAGCACGGGCAAAGGTCAGCGCCAGCACATCGGGGCTGCCGGCGCCGGTAGCAAAGGCTTGATAGGCCTCGTAGGCGTCGCGCGGCGACACGCCGCTGCGCTCAAGCACCCGCTGCGCGGCTTCCAATGCCGCGCGAATCGCCGTCTCACCGGGCGGCGCATCGCGAAACGCAAGCTGTAGACACGACGTCGAATTCATCCGCGTTTCGATCTCTGGAACGGCACACCCAACCCAGTCTAGGAAAACGCCTATCCAGTGCCAAGCGTGGCGGCTTCACAGGCGTACGATCATTGACCTGTCGACTTGGGGATACCCCGGGTGTGCATAACGGCCTCCCCCTGCATAATCGAATCGATTGACGAAGCAACGACTTTGCCCACAACGACACGAGCCAACAAGGAGATGCCCATGACCCACCGCCAGAAGCGCCTGAAACAGACAGCCCTCGCCTGGTTGATGGCCGGGACCGTACTGCCCGCCTTCGCGCAGATTCCGTTCAGCCCCGGTGGCAGTTCGCCCGCGCCGGCACAGGCGTCGGTTGCTGCAGGCGGGATCGACGTGGCGCAAATCAAGCCGGCGGTGGATGCCGCGGTCAATGCCGAATACGGCCAGCTCGACACGCTCTATAAGGACATCCACGCGCATCCGGAACTGGCCTTCCAGGAAACACGCACGGCCGCCAAACTGGCCGAAGAGATGCGCAAGATCGGTTTTGACGTGACGGAGCACGTGGGAAAGACCGGCGTGGTGGCGGTGTATCGCAATGGCCCGGGCCCGACGATTCTGGTGCGCACCGAGCTCGACGCGCTGCCGATGGAAGAAAAGACCGGCCTGCCCTACGCCAGCCACGTGCACACCAAATGGCGGGGCGAAGACGTAGGCGTGGCGCACAGCTGCGGGCACGACCTGCACATGGCGTCGTGGGTGGGTACAGCCAAAACGCTGGTGTCGCTCAAGGACCGCTGGCACGGCACGCTGGTGTTCGTTGCCCAACCAGCCGAGGAAGTGGTCGGCGGCGCGCAGGCCATGATCGACGATGGCTTCTTCAAGCGTTTCCCCAAACCCGACTATGCGTTTGCGCTGCACACGGGCCCGGGGCCGTATGGTTCGATCGTCTTCAACAGCGGGCCGATCACGTCCAACTCCGATGGGCTGGAAATCACCTTCAAGGGCCGTGGCGGCCACGGCTCCGCACCCGACAAGACCATCGACCCGGTGATGATGGCCGCGCGCTTCGTGGTCGATCTGCAAAGCGTGATCAGCCGCGAGAAAGACCCGCAAGAGTTTGGCGTGGTGAGCATTGGCGCTATCCAGGGTGGCAGCGCGGAGAACATCATCCCCGACAGCGTGTTGTTGCGTGGGACGATCCGCTCGTACAAGCCGGCCGTGCGTCAGAAGATGCTCGATGGCATCCGCCGCACGGCCAAGGCGGTGACGGAGATGTCAGGCGCGCCGGACGCTGACATCAAGATCACCGAGGGCGGCAAGGCCGTCAACAATGACTCGACCGTGGTCGCGCGCACCGAGGCGATGTTCAAGACCGCCTTCGGCAACGACCGCGTGCTGCGCGTGCCGCCGATTACCGCAAGCGAGGACTTCTCGGCGTTTGTTGACGCGGGCATCCCGTCGATGTTCTTCTTCATCGGCGTGAACGATCCGCAGACGTTCTTCGCCTCGCTCAAGCCGGGCGCGAAGCCGCTGCCGACCAACCACTCGCCGCTGTTTGCGCCGGTGCCAGAGCCGTCCATCAAGACGGGGGTGACGGCGATGTCGCTGGCGGTGCTCAATGCGCTGCAGTGGAACAAGACGGCAGGACCTTCGGCCGGACAATAACCGGCTGGCGGTGGATGCCAGACCAATTCGGGCGCGGCGCTACGGCAGCCGCGCCTTTTTGCTTTTCTTTCCGATGGGGACACTCATGCTTAACCGCTTCATCCGTACCAGCGCGCCCGTACTGTGCGCCGCCATGGCAGTGCCTGCCCTGGCCCAGACCGCGCAAACCACCAACCGCCTCGACGAGATCATCGCCCGCGGCACGCTGCGCGTCGGCACCACGGGCGACTACAAACCCTTCAGCTACAAAAACCCCACCGACGGCCGCTTCATCGGCCTGGACGTGGAGATGGGCGAGCAACTGGCCCGCGCGCTCGGCGTGAAGCTGGAAGTGGTGCCAACCACGTGGTCGACGCTGATGCAGGACTTTGCCGCCGACCGCTACGACATCGCCATGAGCGGTGTATCTGTCACGCTGGATCGTCAGAAGAAGGCGTTCTACTCGATCCCGTATCAGCGGGATGGCAAGACGCCAATCACGCGCTGCGAGAACCAGGCCAAGTTCCAGACGCTGGCGCAGATCGACCAGCCGAACGTGCGCGCCATCGTCAACCCGGGCGGCACCAACGAGAAGTTCGCACGCGCGAATCTGAAGCAGGCGCAGATCCGCGTGTATCCGGACAACGTGACGATCTTCAACGAGATCGTTGCCGGCCGTGCGGACCTGATGATGACCGACGCGGTGGAAACCAAGCTGCAGCAGAAGCTGCACCCGGAGCTGTGCGCCGTGCACCCGGAGGCACCGTTTGATTTCTCGGAGAAGGCCTACCTGCTGCCGCGCGACGTGGTGTTCAAGAACTTCGTCGACCAGTGGCTGCGGCAGACGATGGAAAGCGGTGAATTTGCCAAGCGCTTTGATGCGTGGCTGGCGTATCCGTGGAACGTGCCTGCCAAATAAGCCCCGGCCGACCCTGGCGCGCTATGCCTCAATGGCGCGCCGGGCCGCACGCTGCATCAGCACGATGAGGCACACGCCGTTGAGCACGGCGCCCATCAGCCAGACCGTGCCGGACCAGAACTGCGCGGTGGCCGCATAAACCGCAGTGGCCGCCAGCGGTCCGACCATGGCGGCGACGCTGGCCATGCTGGCCAACGCGCCCTGCAGCTCGCCCTGCTCGTGCTCGCTCACCTGGCGCGACAGCATCGCCTGCATGGCAGGCATGCCGATCTCGGCCATGCACAGCAGCACCATGGTCGGATAGACCATCCAGCCGGCGCTGATCCACGCCATTGCCGCAAAGCCGGCCATGTCCATCATCACGCTCAACACCACGGCGCGGCGCTCACCCACGGCACGCGCAATCGGCCCGGTCAGGAACGCCTGCGACAGCGCATGCATCAATCCGTAGGCCGCCAGCGACAGGCCGGCCGCACGCGTGTCCCAACCGAAGCGCGCTTCACCGTGGATCACCCACAGCGTCTGCGGAATCTGCCCGACGATCTCGATGATGGCCAGCACGATCAGAAAGGGCAGCAGCGTCGGCACGCGCGCCATGCGCCGCAATGACTGCACTGGCAGCAGCGTGCGCCAGGCAAACGGCGCGCGCTCGGTACGGCGTGATTCCGGCAACGCCACGCATGCAATCGCAAAATTGACGCCGTTGAGCACCGCCGCCAGCAGAAACGGCGCGCGCAGCCACCAGTCGCCCAGTAGGCCGCCCAGCGCCGGCCCGGCGATGAAGCCCAGGCCAAAGCACGCGTTCATGAGCCCATAGCGGCGCGCACGGTCGGCGGGCGCCGTGATGTCGGCGATGTAGGCCGTGCCCACGGCATAGTTGGCCCCGGTGATGCCCGCCACCACACGCCCCAGGTACAGCACCCACGCATGCGGTGACAGCGCCATCACCAGGTAGTCGATGGCCGCACCGGCCAACGACACCAGCAGCACCGGCCGGCGCCCGAACCGATCCGCCAGTGCCCCCAGGATCGGCGCGAACAGGAACTGCATGGCCGCATAGGCGGCGATCAGTAACCCGAACTCGAAGGCGATGTCACCGCTGTGATCGAGTTCGCGCAGCAAGCTCGGCAGGATGGGCATGATGAGCCCGACGCCCATGGCATCGAGCGCCAACGTGGAGAGAATGACGGCAAAGGCAGGCATGCGAACACGCCGCAGGCCCAGGCGGGCGGCGGCGCGTGAGGAAAGAAAGCCGCGATGATGCGCCCAAGCGGTGGCGCTGTGCAGCGGGTACGGCGGATGCGCAAGGCAAGCGCAAGCTTGCCAGCAGGTTCAGCGTCGGGTCAGTGCAGGTTGGCAGGCAGGCCGTGTTGCAGGGCGAGCGCGTCGCGCAACAGTGCATCGGTCATGTCACGGCCCAGCAGTACAGGATCGAAGCGCGCCGAAAAACGCGTCGAGCACGACTCCACCTGCAGCACGACCTGGCCCGGCGGCAGCAACTCGATGTCGACGTGGATGTCCTCGTCGTCTTCGGTAAAGGAATGCAGCAGGGTGAGCGCGCGATAGCCGTCGGCACGCTCCACTGCGGCTTCCGTCCAGGACGGCGCCAGCAGCGCGCAATCGACCAGCGTTTCGGGCTCCTCCGGACGATACAGGTGCAGGCCCATCATGGTGGACGCGGCATCGGCCACGCCCGACCATTCGGCAGCCGGAATCAGATCGCCCAGCAGGCGGACGTCGTCGACGGCGGCATCGGTCTGCACGAAGGCAGCGCCCAGGAAGAACGCCGTCTCGTCGCGAAAACCGCCTGCCACGGTATTGCGCCACAGGCGATGGCTGTTCTTGCTGCCCAGCGCCACCTGCGACAACACCTTGGCTGCGCGCGCACCATCGGCACCCGACCATTGCTCCACCGCGCCATGCGAGAACAGACGATCGGCCATCACCAAACCCACGCCTTCGGGCAGCACGCGCGCCTCCAACCATCGGGCAAGCACGTGCACACCACCGAACGGCATCTCCGGACGCCCGACCGCATGCGCACGCACGCGGCCGTTTTCCGGCACGTAGAACGGCATGGCAAACAGCCTCGCCTGATAAGCGACGCCGTCGATCTCGAATCGGGCGATGGACGCAGTGGTGATGGTCATGATGGTCTTCCTTGCAGCAGGGGCGGAAAGCGTCGCCCGCATCTGCTTCAACGACCGTTCGCGTGGAATGTTTAGTGGCAGACCGCCCTACTGGAGGGAGGGGGAATCCCCAGGTCTGCAATGCAACGCAACAATCTGTCGCACCCCGGGCCGGAATTTTTTGCTGGTCGGCACCGTCAGATGTTCGCTGTAAGGGTTATCCCGCATCGCATATTCATGTGTCATATCAATGACTTATGTGCAGGTTGCGGTGCTTGAGGGGTCACAATTGTTCGTGTTTTTTGAACAAAGAGTTTAAGAGAACTGCTTTTTTACCGCCCAAGCAACGACTAAGCTTATGCCATCGCGTTACTGCACTGCAGCGAATCTGCCCTGCAGCAATGCTCACCCCCCTGTTGTGGAGTCCATCATGAAGACCAAGAACCTGCTTATCGCCTCGCTGATCGCTATTGCTGCTGTGCCCGCCTTCGCTGCCGGCGTGCAGGGCAAAGACCCGTACACCAATGGTCAGGCCGTCACCAAGGGCGACCCGTACACCGATGGCGCTCGCAAGGCTGACCCGTACACCGACGGCGCGCTGCGCAAGGCCGATCCGTACACCGATGGCGCACTGCGCAAGGCAGACCCGTACACCGATGGCGCACTGGCCGGCAAGCGCGACCCGTTCACCGACGGCCTGTAAGCACATCTGCATCACCCCTGATTCATCTCCCTCCCCGATGCCAGGCGCCCAAGCGGTGCCGGTGCCGGTTTACTGAGGCGGCCATCTCCGGCCGCCTTTTTTTTGCTTCGCCTTTCCTGGCGAAAGCATGCGTGTGGCGCCATCTTTGCTACGTGGCGCATACATGGCACGGCCTCGCCTCACGCGGTCGCACCCGGTATGACCGGGCTTTCCCCCCTCAAGCCGCGCCCGCTGCGTCCGATATGATGAATGGCAACCATTGGCACAGCAGCGCCCCCTTGCGCCCGCTGCATTGGACGTGCCCTGCCAAGGCATCCGATCTAAACACCAACATGCGCAAGCGCATCGCCATCGAACACCTGCGGGTGGGAATGTATCTGGAGGAATTTGTCGGCTCGTGGCTGGACCACCCGTTCTGGCGGGCCCGCTTTCGCGTTGAAGATTCCGCCCAGTTGCAACGCCTGCGAGCCAGCGGCATCCGAGAAGTCTGGATCGATACCGCACGCGGCACCGACGTGGCTGCAGCCAACGCTGCGCCACCCGCACCCCCGAGCCCGCCGTCAGCACAGCCTGACGCCAGCATCACGCCGCGCCCGATTACGTACGCCGAAGAAATGCGCCGTGCCGGGCGCCTGATCAGCAAGGCAGAAGTTGCCGTCAAGGCGATGTTTTCCGACGCGCGCATGGGCCGCACCATCGAGGCGCGTGACGCGCTGCCGCTGGTCGAGGCGATCTCCGGCTCGGTCGACCGCCACCCGAGCGCCTTGATCAGCCTCGCGCGCCTGAAGACGAAAGACCGCTACACCTTCCTGCATTCCGTGGCGGTGTGTGCGCTGATGGTGTCGCTCGGCCGCCAGCTCGGCCTGTCCGACGATGAAGTCCGCGACGCGGGCCTGGCTGGCCTGCTGCACGACATCGGGAAGGTCGCTATTCCGCCCGAGGTGCTGAACAAACCGGGCGCGCTCACCGCCGATGAATTCCGTACCGTAATCGTTCACCCGCAGGCCGGGCACGACATCCTGGTGGGCGACACCGGCATGCGCGACATCGCGCTCGACGTCTGCCTGCACCACCACGAGCGCATGGACGGCACTGGCTATCCGCACAAGCTGGCCGGCGAAGGCATCTCGCTGTTTGCGCGCATGGGTGCCATCTGCGATGTGTATGACGCGGTCACCTCCGACCGCCCCTACAAAAAAGCGTGGGAAGCCGCCTACGCGATCCAGCGCATGGTCGAATGGCGCGGCAACCATTTCGACCCGATGGTGTTCAATGCCTTCGTCAAAAGCGTGGGCATCTATCCGGTGGGCTCGCTCGTGCGGTTGCGCTCGGGGCGGCTGGCCGTAGTGATGCAACACACGCCGGGCGCGTTGCTCACGCCCACGGTCAAGGTATTCTTCTCCATATCGTCGGGCACGCGGATTGCGCCCGAGCTCATCGACCTGGCGCACACCGGCGACCAGATCGTTTCACGAGAAGAACCCAGCGACTGGGGCCTGACCGACCTCAACGAACTTTGGATACACGGCGACTGACCTGTAGCCCCCTCCTCCAGCGTTGCCTCGTATGGCTCATGCTGGGCTGGCTGACGTGCAGCGCGCCCGCCGCGATGGCAGCAGACGCACCGCTGCGCATCGGCTCCAAGCGCTTCACCGAGTCGTACGTGCTGGGCGAAATCCTCACGCAGACCGCCGCCCAGCGCGGCCCAGCCGAACACGTACCGGGCCTGGGCAATACCGCCATCGTCTTCGCCGCGCTTCAGAACGGCAGCATTGACGCCTACCCCGACTACCTCGGCACCATCGCCGCTGAAATCCTTCACCTGCCGCAGGCACAAGCGGCCAACCCAGATCAGGCCGCGCTGCTGGCCGACGTGAACCGCGCACTTGCCCCCATGGGCCTGGCTGCGGGCGTACCGCTCGGCTTTGAAGACACCTACGCGCTTGCCATGCGCGAGGCCGACGCCGAACGCGAGCACATCCGCACCCTTGCCGATCTGGCGACGCACCCGGCGCTGCGCCTCGGCCTGTCGCACGAATTTCTCGGCCGCGCCGACGGCTGGCCGGCCGTCGCTACACGCTACGCGCTGCCGCAACGTCCAACCGGTCTCGACCATGGCGTTGCCTACGACGCGCTGCGTGCCAGGCAGGTCGACGTGATCGACATCTACTCCACCGATGCCAAGATCCGCCGCGAGCATCTGCGTGTGCTCGACGACACCGCACACGTCTTCCCGCGCTACGACGCGGTGTTGCTCTACCGCGCCGACGTCGCGCAGAAACACGCCGCGCAATGGCAGGCCATCACCGCACTCACCGGCCGCATCCAGCGCGACGACATGGTGGCGATGAACGCAGCGGTCGAGCTGGAAAGCCAATCGTTCGCGCAGGTCGCGCGCCAGTTCCTCGCCGGGCAGCACAATGCGCCCGCCGCCACGCCAGCCCGCGCGTTCTTCGCACAACTGACCGACAGCCTGGGGCGATTGACGCAACGGCACCTGATGCTGGTCGGCATCTCAACAGGCGTTGCGGTACTGCTTGGTGTGCCACTGGGTCTGGCTGCCGCACGACGGCGGATCAAGCAGCCGATCCTCGCGGTGGTGGGCGTACTGCAGACGATTCCCTCGCTGGCGCTGCTGGCCATGCTGATCCCCATCGTGGGGTCGATCGGCGTGGTGCCGGCGCTGATCGCGTTGGCGCTGTATGCGCTGCTGCCCATCGTGCGCAACACCATCGTCGGCCTGGAACAGGTGCCGGATGGCCTGCGCGATGCGGCACTGGCGCTTGGTTTCACACCCGCGCAGCGCACGCGCGTGGTCGATTTGCCGCTGGCGCTGCCCGTCATCCTGGCGGGCATCAAGACGGCTGCCGTCATCAGCGTGGGCACGGCGACCATCGCTGCATTCATCGGCGCAGGCGGTTATGGCGAACGCATTGCCACCGGGCTGGCGCTCAACGACAGCGCAACGTTGCTTGCAGGCGCCATCCCGGCTGCCGTCCTGGCGTTGCTCGTACAGGGCGTGTTCGAGGTCATTGAATGGCAACTGCGCCAGCGGGGAAGCAACACCCCCAATCGGTAGCAAGCGCGCGCGCAGGCGTTCCATTACCATGCGCGGACCATTCGAACACCCTCCTCCCCGCTCATGTCCACGCTTTCGCTCTCCACCGCCCTGCTCGTTGCAGCGGCCGGCGTCTATGCCGGTGCGCAAAATGCCATTGCCGGCGGTGGATCGTTCATCACGTTTCCGGCGTTGCTGCTGGCGGGGCTCAACCCGCTAGCGGCCAACATGACCTCGACGATCGCGCTGTTCCCGAGCCAGATCACCACGTCGGTGGCCGGGCGCAAACTGGCCGGCGGCGTGGATGCCGGCGCGCATCACCTCTCGCTCAAGCAGTTGATCGTCATCAGCCTGATCGGCGGCGTGCTCGGCGCGCTGTTGCTGCTGGCGACACCGCCGTCGTTCTTCGCCAAGCTGGTGCCGTATCTCGTGCTGTTTGCCACCAGCGTGTTTGCGTGGGGGAGCTTCCGGCGCAAGCCGCTGCATGCCGCCTCCGGCCTGTCGAGCACGACCTTGGCGACGATCCAGTTTGCGATTGCCATCTACGGCGGCTACTTCGGTGGCGGGATCGGGTTTCTGATGCTGGCGGCGCTGACCGTGGCAGGGCAGCAGGTGCGCATGGCCGCGGCCACCAAGAACGTACTCGCCATGACGATGAATGCGTCAGCCGTGGCCGTGTTTGCGTTCTCGCCGCAGGTGAACTGGGCGGCAGTGCTGGCCCTGGGCATTGGCGGCATCGCGGGCGGGTTTGCTGGGGCGTGGCTGTTGCACCGGCTGCCGGAGAAGGTGCTGCGCGGCTTCGTTGTTGTCGTCGGCGTCGTCCTGACTGTTTGGCTGTTCGTGCGCGCCTGATTCTCTGATTGCGTTCTCAGCCAAAGATTGGACTGGGTGGTCCACCTCCCTTTCGTTCCCTGCCGGGACCGACTCACTTTCTTTGTCTTGCCAAAGAAAAGTAAGCAAAGAAAGGCGCGCCCGATGCGGCGACAGACTCCTTGAATTTCCGTGACCGTGCGGGGAAGGAGGCAAACTCGCTGCGCTCAGACAGCCTCCTTCCTTTTTCCGCCCGCTCACAAAAATTCAAGGCGCCGCATAGGGCAGGGAAAGTCAAAGGCAAAAAGACAAACCATCTGGGCACCAGCCAGAACGACAAAGGCCAACCTCGCGACGGTTGGCCTTTTCTTTTGACGTTAGGCCCTTGATGGCGCCTTGGATTTTTGTTGCGGGGAGGAAAAAGGAAGGAGCCTTGTCTGAGCGCAGCGAGTTTGGCTCCTTCCCCTCCCCGCGACAAAAATCCAAGGAGGGGGTCGCCATCTCGGGCGCGCCTTTCTTTTGCTTACTTTTCTTTGGCAAGACAAAGAAAAGTGAGTCAGCCCCGGCAGGGGATGAAACAAGGGATGGACCACCAAAAAAAACAGGGAACGCACCCCAAAGGCCCATTCCCTGCTGCACCAAAAAACTCACACCAAACCAATCAAACGATGCCGGTCGCGTAAAACACGGCAATCACAAAGAACACCGCCAGCGTCTTGATAATCGTGACGCAGAACACATCGCGATACGCCTCGCGATGCGTCAGCCCAGTCACGGCCAGCAGCGTGATAACAGCGCCGTTATGCGGCAGCGTATCCATGCCACCCGAGGCCATCGACGCCACGCGGTGCAGCACCTCCATCGGAATCCCCGTCGCCTGCGCAGCCTGCACAAACTGATCGGCCATCGCAGCCAGCGCAATGCTCATACCGCCCGATGCGGACCCGGTGATACCCGCCAGCGTGCTCACCGTCACGGCTTCGTTGACCAGCGGATTCGGAATCGCACGCAGCCCATCGGCCAGCACCAGGAAGCCCGGCAGCGCAGCGATCACGCCACCGAAACCGTATTCCGAAGCCGTGTTCATCGCGGCCAGCAGCGCGCCGGACACGGCTGCCTTGCTGCCCTCGGCAAAGCGGCCCTTCACGGCACGGAAGCCGAATACCAGCACCACGATGATGCCGATCAGCAGCGCCGCTTCCACAGCCCAGATCGCGGTCAGCTTGTCGGCTTCAACGGTCAGCGGCTTGGGCAGACCCGGCAGCGCAACGGTAACGACCTTGCCGTACCACGTCGGAATCCAGCGCGTGAACAGCAGGTTCATCACGCCCACCAACACCAACGGCGACAGTGCGATCAGCGGGTTTGCCAGCGTGCCGGTCTCGGCCGTTTCCGGCTCGTTCACCAGCTTGGTCAGGCCGTGGTCATAGCCGTGGCCATTGCGCAGCGCCACGCGGCGGCGCCATTCCAGATACGACATGCCCACCACGATGATGAACAGCGCACCGATCGTACCGAGCCACGGCGCGGCCCACGAGGTGGTGTGGAAGAACGTGGTCGGGATGATGTTCTGGATCTGCGGCGTACCCGGCAGCGAATCCATCGTGAACGAGAACGCACCCAGCGCGATCGTGCCCGGAATCAGGCGCTTGGGGATGTTGCCCTGGCGGAACATCTCCGCCGCAAACGGGTACACCGCAAACACCACCACGAACAGCGACACGCCGCCATACGTCAGCAGCGCGCACACCAGCACGATGGAGAGCATCGCCCGCTTGGCGCCCACCACGCGAATGACCGACGCCACGATCGCGCGCGAAAAGCCTGACAGCTCGATCACCTTGCCGAACACGGCACCGAGCAGGAACACCGGGAAATACAGTTTGACGAAGCCGACCATCTTCTCCATGAAGATGCCGGAGAACACCGGCGCCACGGCAGATGGATCGGTCAGGAGCACCGCGCCCAGGGCAGCCAGCGGTGCAAACAGGATGACGCTGTAGCCGCGATACGCGGCGAACATCAGAAATGCCAGCGCAGCCAGCACGATGATGACGGACATCGACAATCTCCTCACTTTCTTCTTTTAAGAGCGATGGATTGTATGTCGCGATGCAGCAGATTCCGTTACGCAATCACGCGTATTGAACTGGCGGCAGAACTGACGTTCAGCCGCGCCAGACGTGCGCTTTCGTCATGTGGATGACAGATCAATGACGGTGGCCCCAACCACCGCGTCCGCCCCAGCCCCGGCCTCCCCAGCCGCGATGGCAGCCCCAGCACCCACCGCCGCCGATCCACACGCTGCCGAAAACCGGCGCCGGATAGTAAGCCGGGCCATAGTAGTAATAAGGGTCGTACGGATAGGACGGATAGTAGGGATACGCAGCCACCGGCGCGGGCGCAACCGCGACGGGAGCGATCGGGTTGCCATAGGCGTCGTAGTACGGCGCGACCACGCAGCCCCCCAGCAAGACGACCGCACAGGCGGCGAGCGCGCCCGCCAGGATGGCCGCAAGACGACGGCCGCGTTGCGGTGTCGGGTTCATGATGTGCTCCGTTGGATGCATGTGCATATGCGTTCGACAGTGTTTGGCCAGTTCAATTCCAAGGACTTCGGATACGACCGCAGCCAATCGTTGCCGGATCACTTACCATGACCGCTTCGCCGCCCGCGCTGGGGAGAGATCGGGGCAGGCGATGCCCATAAAACACTGGAGGACACATCCATGCAAGCCACCGAAGCCACGATAGCGCCCACCCAGGGCGATCGTGCACCGGCCCCGGCCATCTCTGCAGCCACTCGACGCAAAGCCATCATCGCCGCCACCATCGGCAACGGCCTCGAGTGGTTCGACTTCACGGTCTACAGCTTTTTTGCGGTCATCATCGCCAAGCTGTTCTTCCCCACCGGCAACGACTTCACCTCGTTCATGCTGACGGTCGCCACGTTCGGCGTAGGGTTCTTCATGCGCCCGGTCGGCGCCGTCGTGCTCGGCGTCTATGCCGACCGCGTGGGCCGCAAGGCTGCGCTCACGCTCACCATCATGCTGATGGCGATTGGCACGGCCATCATCGGACTGGCGCCGACGTATTCGCAGATTGGCATCGGCGCACCGATCCTGATCGTGATCGCGCGGCTGATCCAGGGCTTTTCGGCCGGCGGTGAAGTCGGCGGTGCTACGGCCTTCCTGATCGAGTACTCGCCGGACGAGCGCCGCGGCTACTTCGCCAGCTGGCAGCAGGCGAGCCAGGGCATCTCGTTCATCCTCGGCGCGGCCATGGGTGCAATCGTCACCAACGGCCTGTCGCCCGAACAGATCGATGCCTGGGGCTGGCGCATTCCGTTCCTGTTCGGTCTGCTGATCGGCCCGGTCGGCATGTACATCCGCTCGCACTTGCATGAGCCCCCCGCGTTCGAAGCGCAGAAGGCGAAGGCCGCGAAGGAATCGCGGCTCGCGCCACTGTCGCAGGTGCTGCGCGATCATCCGCGCGAAGTGCTCGGCGGCCTGGGCGTGACCATCCTGTGGACGGTCTGCACGTACACGCTGGTGTTCTACATGCCGACGTATGCCAAGCAGCAGCTTGGCCTGCCGCTGGGCGCAACGTTCCAGTCGACGGCACTGTGCGGCGCGATCATCTTCGTGCTGTGCCCGATCATGGGCACGTTGTCGGATCGCATCGGCCGCAAGCGCATGCTGGGCACGGTGGCGCTCGTCATTGCCGCCGCAGCGTATCCGCTCTTCCACTGGCTGAACGTCAACCCGACCGTGCAGACGCTGCTGCAGGTGCAGGTGATCCTGGGTGTGCTGCTGGCGGCGTTTACCGGCCCCGCGCCGGCGGTGCTAGCCGAGCAGTTCCCGACGGCGGTGCGCTCCACGGGCCTGTCCATTTCGTACAACCTGGCGGTGACGATCTTCGGCGGCTTTGCTCCGCTGATCGTGACGTGGCTGATTGCCAGCACCGGCAGCAAGCTGGCGCCGTCGTATTACGTGATGGTCGCGGCCATCATCAGCGTGTTTGCGCTGTCGCTGATGCACGATCGCACAGGCAAGCCGATCGAGAAGTAACCGCTTGAAATCAACCAGGCGAGAACGGCCGGTGGCTCAACCCACCGGCCGTTCGTCTTTTGCGGCCAGCAGCGCGGCGTTCTCCAGCACACGCACACCGGGCGCATCCACGCGTGCCGCGCTCACCAACGCTGCCGCCACCGATTCCGCCGGCACGGGTCGCCACGCAATCGGCACCATCCATCCGATTGCGTGCGACAGATTTTGTGCAACGCGTTCGCCGAAGCGGAATTCACTGCGCTTGCCGAGCAGCAGCGACGGCCGCACGATCGTGACCGATGGAAAGCCGATCGACAGGATGTCTGCTTCCACCTCGCCCTTGCAGCGATTGTAAAAAACACCCGAACGCGCATCGGCGCCCAGCGCGCTTACCAGCAGGAAATGATGCGCCCCGGCCGCGAACGCGCGCCGCGCCAGTTCCGCCGGATATTCGACATCAACGCGCCGGAATGCCGCCTGCGATCCAGCCTGGCGAATGGTCGTGCCCAGCGCGCAAATAACGATATCTGCAGCCAGGGCGGTGTGTGCTTCGGGGGCGTCCAGCCGATCGAAATCGACCACGCGCTCGCGCAGTCTGCCGGGCATCGCCTGCCCTGCCGTCAGCGCCCCTTGCCGGCGTACCAGCGCTGTCACGCTGCCGACCCAAGTCTGGGCGACCAGGCGGCGCACCACCGCGCTGCCCACCAATCCATTGGCACCGGCCACCAGCACGGCCGGTCCGCGTGGCTGTTCGGCGGCATCGCCATCGCCCGCGAAGCCTTGTGCGACAGGCGTTTGCGAACTCGACATGATGTTCTCCATGAGGTTGGCATTGGCTGCAAGTACACAGTGTAGGGCGGCTTTCGCGCCGGTTTCCGGCACCGGGCCTGCGCGCTTTCGGTGCATTTCGGGTGCGGGCAACGCTGATGGAAATGCAAACAAACCCTGTTGATATCAGGTGTTTCCCGGATGCCCGGCCCGCAAACGTAGACAGGACAAGTGTCGGTTGCGAGCAACGGCCCGCAAAGCCTTGCAGGGAGGGGATGTGCAACCCTTCGCAACGGTGATATAAAACGGGTCGCAGTACAACGCTGTCCAACAAACCTGATGTGGGGAACTGACATGACGACCAAATCCGAACTCGTAGCCGCCATTGCAAAAGACGCAGAACTGAGCAACGCCGCCGCCGAGCGCGCGCTGAACTCCGCGCTGGAAAACATCAAGAAGACCGTCGCCAAGGGCGGCACCATCACGCTGGTTGGCTTCGGTTCGTTCTCGTCGGGCAAGCGTGCTGCACGCACCGGCCGCAACCCGCGCACCGGCGAAGCCATCAAGATCCCGGCAACCAAGACCGTGAAGTTCACGGCTGGCAAGGGTTTCAAGGACGCCGTGAACAAGAAGAAGTAAGCGTCTTCTGCGGGGCTCTACGGAGCCGGGAGACTTGCAAGGGACCCTTTAAGGGTCCCTTTTCTTTTGACTGCTTTTTTGCCTGAGCGCAAAGATCAGGCGATCGGCCAGAGCGCCACCAGATAGCCGACCGACCCCACGCGCGCAACCAGCGTGTCGTTGCCCGACGGCGCATCCAGCCACGCCGCTGCACCCCGCGGCACATCCGCGCCGTTGAGCAACAGCGCGCCATGCACGCAGTACGCCAACCACTGTATGCCAGAATGCGTGATCGGCAGCGACCGACGCTCACCGGCAGCCAGCGCGATCGACTCCGCGTGATGCGCCCAGGTGTCGCGGCGCGTCATCACGTTGAAGTCCGACAGCGGCGCATCGAGCGTGGCGTGAATGTCCACCTCTCCGGGGAAGCGCACGGGTGCCTCGCCCGGCGCGAGCGACACAACGTTGCCGTCCGCACGATGCATCGTCAGCCGCCCACCGGCGATCACCGCCAGCGAGCGATCGATACCAGCAAAACGCGAGAACGGCCCCGCAGCGTCGACCTGCGCTGTGCTGATGCGCCAGTCGAAGGTGTCGAGCGTGGCGCCTTCGGGTGCGATGGCGATTTCGGTGGTGACGCCGCCGCCGTTCTTCCACGGCATGCGGCGCATTGCGTCTGCAGGAATCAGCTTCATTGGCGGCGCAGCAGGTGATATGCCAGGCGTGCGGCCACACGCACGGTGCGGCGGTCCTGGTCGTATTCGGGATTGGTCTCGGCGATGTCCGCCACGCGCACCTTGCCCGTGGCGCACACATGCTGCACGAGCGCCTCAAGCACCGGCAACGTGATGCCGTATGCGGCGGGTGCGGAGACACCGGGCGCGACGGCGGCAGCCAGCACATCCATGTCGATGGTCAGGTAGACGTGATCGACATCGGCCAGCCACGCATCCAGATCGGCCATGCGCGCATCGAGATGGCGCTCCTGCACATCGGTGTCTTCCACGTAGTGCGCGTGCAGCGCATCGGCGCGATCGAACAGCGCGGGCGTGTTGGACAGGCGGCTCACACCCAGGCAGCAATACGTCAGGTCGATACCGTGCGCGGCACAGTCTTCGGCGATCTGGTCGAACGGTGTGCCGGAGTTGCCGGGGCGGCTCGTGCGCAGATCGAAATGCGCATCAAAGTTGACGATGGCCAGACGCCCACGCAGGGCCTGTTTCTGCCAATGCTTGCGCAGGCCCTGGTAGGTGCCGAACGCAACCTCGTGGCCGCCACCCAGCACAACCGGACGCGCGCCGGCATCGAGCAGGTCGAAGACGGCATCACCGAGTGCGGTTTGGGCTCTTTCCAGATCGCCATCATCGCAAGTGACATCCCCCGCGTCGGCGAGCACCGCAAGACCGTGCGCAGGCACGTTGGCCAACGCACGACGAATCTCACGCGGAGCCTGCGCAGCACCTGCACGACCGTGGTTGCGCAGCACGCCGGCATCGCACGCAAAGCCAAGCACGGCCGGCGCACCGGAAAGCGCGGTGACATAGGCAGACCGCACAACCTGGAACAGTCGCGTGACATCGCCACGCTCGCCTGTGTCATCACGGCCCTGCCAGATGGAAGCATCGAATGTCATCACCTCGTGCATGGTCATGAACGCGTGAGCACCGCTTGCAGGAACGAACGCGTACGCGCCTCCTTGGGTTCTCCAAAGATGACCGACGGTGGCCCGGCTTCGACGATGCCGCCGCCGTCCATCACGACCACCACGTCGGCCACTTCGCGTGCGAAGCCCATCTCGTGCGTGACGACCAGCATCGTCATGCCTTCCTTGGCGAGCAGCTTCATCACCTGCAGCACCTCGCCGACGAGTTCCGGGTCGAGTGCAGACGTCGGCTCGTCGAACAGCATGACCTTCGGCTGCATCGCCAGCGCGCGGGCAATCGCCACGCGCTGCTTCTGGCCGCCGGAGAGGCTCGCGGGCATCGCATCGGCCTTGTGTGCCAAGCCCACTTTCTGCAGCAGTTCGCGCGCTTCGGTTTCCGCCTCGTGCTTCGACTTGTTGCGCAGCATGCGCGGGCCGATGGTGACGTTGTGCAGTACCGACAGATGCGGGAACAGGTTGAACGACTGGAACACCATGCCGACCTGCTGGCGCAGGTGGTTGAGGTCGCTCTCGGGCAGCATCGTGCCGTTGTCGATCAGCCGCTTGCCGCAGATGTCGATGGTGCCGCCTTCCGGCACTTCCAACCCGTTGCAGCAACGCAGGAAGGTGCTCTTGCCCGAGCCGCTGGGGCCGATCACCACCACCACCTGCGAGGCATCGACCTCGAAGTCGATGCCCTTGAGCACCGTGTGATCACCATACGATTTGGTGAGACCGCGGATCTGGATCATGGGTACATCCAGCGCGGATTTCAAAGTTTGCGGGTTCGCCGCATTGGTCACACTGGCCATGTTCATTGCACCATGCCTCCCGCACGGATGTTGCGTTCAAGGCGATGCAGCAGGTAGCTCGCCGCACTGGTCAGCACCAGATACACCAGTGCAATCGCCAGGTACACCTCCAGCGAGCGGTACGACACGCTGATGATCTTCTGCCCTTCGTGCATCAGGTCGTGAATGGTCAGCAGCGACACCAGCGCCGAGTTCTTGATCAGCGCGATGAACTCGTTGCCCAGCGGCGGGATCATCCGCACCACGGCCTGCGGCAGGATGATCGCGCGCATCGACTGCGCCGACGACATGCCGATCGAGCGCGCCGCCTCCATCTGCCCACGATCCACCGATTGGATCGCACCGCGCACGATCTCCGACACATAGGCGCCGGAATACACACCCAGCCCCAGCACGCCGCACACGAAGGCCGGCAGCAGGATGTCGAACTGCGGCAACCCGAAGAACAGCAGGAAGAGCTGCACCAGCAGCGGCGTGCCACGGATGAACGTCACGTACACCGTGCAGATACCGTAGATGAAGCGTCGGCGCGGGTTCAGCCGCCCGATGCCCACCAGCAGGCCCAGCACGCAGCCGAGCATCAGCGCAACAGCCGTCACCTCCACGGTGACAAGCGCCCCGTGGAGAATGTCCGTCCATCCCGCCCAGACAGGAGAAAAATCCAGTTCCATCAGCGTGTCCAGTCGTCGTTACTTGGCAGCAGCGCCAAACCACTTCTTGACGATCTGGTCGTACGTACCGTCGGCCTTGATCTTCTCGAGCGCGGCGTTCAGCGCCTTGGTCAGCTCAGGCTGGTCACGGCGCACGGCGATGCCGTATTCCTCGGTCGTCAGTGCCGGCTCGACCAGACGCAGGCCCGGACGCGCCTTGACGTAGTACGCCGCAGCGGGGCGGCCCGTGACGGCTGCATCGGCACGGCCGATCTCAACGAGGTTGAACATCTGCTCGTTCTTTTCGACTTCCACGCGCTCGACCTTCGGATAGTTCTCGCGCAGGTAGTTGACCGACTTGGTGCCCACCTGCACGCTCACCTTCTTGCCGTTCAGGTCCGCCGGCGTCTTGACAGCCGTGTTGCCCTGCTTGACCAGCGCAACCAGGCCGCCGTGGTAGTACGGCACCGTGAAGTCCACCACCTTCTTGCGCTCCTCGGTGATGTAGATGCCCGAGATGGCCACGTCGAAGCGGCGCGAAATCAGGCCCGGTACGAGGCCCTTGAAGTCGATGTCGGTCCACTCGACCGGGCGGCCCATCGTGCGGGCCAGCGCTTCGATCAGATCCACATCAAAGCCGGTGCGCTTGCCGCCCTCGACAAACTCCATCGGCGCGAAGGTGGCATCGGTGGCCACGCGCAGCGGCTCGCCTGCAGCGTGCGCGGCAGTAGCGAAGGACGCCGCAGCGGACAACGCCACGGCACAGGCCAGCATAAAACGACGGCGATTCCCCATGAGTGGTCTCCTAATGTGCATGTGGGGTGGAAAAAACAATTCGAGCAAAACGCGTGATTCGTAAATTCAGATGTCCTGCAGCCGTGCCGAAATGGACGCAGCAGCAGCCACGGTCATGTCGATCAGGCGTTGCTCCTTGCCGCGCACGCGCGTGGCAGGCGCCATCAACGTAATGGAGCCGAGCGCGTGGCCGGGCATCCGGAACACCGGCGCACTCACGCCCCAGACGCCGGGGTCGACTTCGCCTTCGGACAGTGCGTAGCCCGCGGCGCGGATATCAGCAAGTTCGGTTTGCAGTTGCGCTTGGCTGTCCGGATCAATGGCCAGCAAGTCTGCGAGGATGGCGCGCGCAGCCGTTGGCGGCATGAACGCGAGCAATGATTTGGCCGAGGCGCCGGCCAGCAGCGGCACACCGCGCCCCTTCTCGAACGAGCAGCGCAGCGACTGCTGGCTCTCGACCATTTCCAGACAGACGGCCTGGTCCTTGACGGCCACCACCAGCCCGACCGATTCACCCGACTCGGCGACGAGCTTGGCCATACCGATGCGCGCTTCCTGCACGAGGTGCGAAGCGTGATCGAAGCCGAGTGCGAGTTGCAGACTGATCGGACCCGGCGCGTAGGTGCCGGACGATTCGAGCACGAAGCCCCAGCGCTTGAGCATCGCCACCTGACGGTACAGCGTGCTCTGCGGCAGACCGGTCAGCTCGACCAGCTCACGCGCCGCAACCGGGCGGCCGTGGCGGGCGATGGTGGCGAGCACCATCAGCACGCGATCCGCACCGGCGGTGGGTTGTGCTGCAAGTTGTGCGGAAGCGGGCTCGGCCATCGCAAAAGCTCCGTGGCGTGGAATGCGACGGAGAATGCGACGGTTTTCTCAAATCATCAACGCACGATTCCCAATAGACGGGAAAAGTACGCAAATTTAGTATTTACACCTAGGACGTTTCGGTCACATTCCAACCTTCTTCGTCCAAGCGCGCTTCCAGGAACGCGACGACGGCGTGGGCGGAGGCCTCGCTGCGGCAGGTGGTCAGCGCCGCGTACAAGGGCGCAGCCAAGCCATTGAGAAAATCCAGCGGCGCTTCCGGCCCCTCGGCAAGGTAGCGCTGTAACGCCGAGAACGCCCCCGCCTGGCTCAGCCGCCAGTCGGCAATCGAGGCCTGCCGCACGTGACGCGCCGTTGGCGGTGTGGCCGATGCCGGCTTGGGCGGCGCCTTGGGCTTGGGTGCCACCTTGACCGGTGCGCGCGCCACGACGTAGCCGTCGGCAACCAGGCGCATGAGGTCTTCCATGTCCGGGCCGGCGCTGCTCAACTGCGCCAGGATCTCCGCAGCTGACCGCTCGCCGCCCGCCAGCAGCAGGATCGCGCGCTGCCGATGCGTGACATGCCCGCTGCGCGTCTGCAGTTCCTGCGTGCCGCGCTCGGTGCGCGACAGGATGTGGCTCAGGTCCATCGTTCCCCTCCTTTTTTGTATGTGTCTGTTCGATGAAGGGCCAGTCTAGAAAAACCCGGCGCAGCGCGGACCGTTTGAACGCCGTCTGGCGCGGCATACCGACTATCACGTGCGCGGCATTGCATTGCCGGGCGGACCGACACATGCATCGATCATCAAATGCCGATTGAAACCAGATCGACTCGCAACCTGTTTATCGCCTCCGGATAGAAGCCTAAAGTGCGGCGCATCTCAACCCACCGGAGCTTTCCATGCCCGCTCACCCCGTCCTCCGCCCCGTCCTGCTGGCCACCACCGCACTGGCGCTGCTTGCCGCACTACCGGCATTCGCCGCAGACGACGAACTCGTCCGCCCACAACATCTGGCCGCCCCGGACACACCGCAAGCTGCGGCCACCGTGCTGGCGGCACGCCGCTACGCCACCTTCTGGCATACCGGCGATGCGCGCTATGCCACGCAGGCGCTGTCGCCCGACTTTGCCGACCGCACGCTGCCCGCAGGGCGTGTGCAGGGCCCGCAAGGCCCGCTTGACGCTTCCCGAGCCTTCCGCGCCGCCGTGCCCGACATGCGTGTGGAAATCGAAGACATGGTTGTGGCCGGCGACCGTGTGGCCGTACATCTGCGCTTTCGCGGACACTTCACCGGCGAGTTCGGGCACACGCACGGGCAGAACCAGCCCATCGACTTCCAGGCATTCGATCTGTACCGCGTGGCCGACGGCAAGATCGCCGAAAACTGGCACCTGGAAGACAACCAGACGCTGCTGGGGCAGATGGGATTGCAGCCCTGAATTCGCGCGGATCTATTAACGCCCTTTAACAAGCTTGCACCCCACTCCCGCTATGCTTCGCCCCTGCTTGCAAGCCGCTTGGCGGCGGCCAGAGCGATAGAAGAAACGAGCCAACGAATACACGAAAACGTCTTCAGGAGAAGCACATGGGAATGGGGTTTCAGGGCGCACTGCGCGCCTGGGCGAGCGCGCTCGCCTGCACCGGGGTGATGGGGCTGATGGGTGCAGCCGCCGCGCACGCACAATCGGCACCATCGGCTGGTCCGAATCCGGAACAGGAAATCAAGCAGGCCTGGGCTGCCGCCAAGGCCAGTGCAAAGGCGGGGCCCACGTCGATCGAACTGCGTGACCAGGCCGCCCTCAAGATCGGCGCGAACCAAGTCTTCATCCCGCAGCCGGCCGCTGGCCAGCTCATGCACGCCATGGGCAACGGCAACAACCAGGACTTGCTCGGCCTGGTCATGCCCACCGACGAAGAAAGCGACTGGATGGTGATTGCCGAGTACGAGGCGTCGGGCTACATCAAGGACGACGACGCCAAAGACTGGAACGTCGACGACCTGTTCAAGTCGCTCAAGGAAGGCACCGCTGCCGCCAACGAAGAGCGCGAGAAGCGCGGTATCCCCGCGCTGGAGATCCAGGGCTGGGTTGAGCGCCCGCACTATGACGCCGCCACGCACCGCCTGATCTGGTCGATGGCCGCGCGCTCCAAGGGCCAGCCCGACAACGAGCCGGAATCGGTCAACTACAACACCTACGCGCTGGGCCGCGACGGCTACATCAGCCTGAACCTGATCACCGCAAGCGACCACGTCAACGCCGACAAGCCCGCCGTGCAGAAGCTGCTGGCTGACCTCGACTTCAAGGACGGCAAGCGCTACACCGACTTCAACGCCAAGACCGACAAGGTGGCCGAGTACGGCCTGGCTGCGCTGGTGGGTGGCATCGCTGCCAAGAAGCTCGGCCTGTTTGCCGTGATTGCCGCCTTCCTGGCCAAGTTTGCCAAGGTGGCGATCCTGGCCGTGGCGGGCTTTGGCGCGGCGATTGCCAAGTTCTTCAAGCGCAAGCCGAGCGCCTGATCACGCTGGCACACACGCCATGACCAAACTGCTGATCCTGCTGTTCTCGGGGCTCAAGTTCGGC
Organism: Ralstonia insidiosa; assembly: GCF_008801405.1. Taxonomy (NCBI): domain Bacteria; kingdom Pseudomonadati; phylum Pseudomonadota; class Betaproteobacteria; order Burkholderiales; family Burkholderiaceae; genus Ralstonia; species Ralstonia insidiosa. Next base: position 3,172,372 of record NZ_VZPV01000001.1, read on the forward strand.
AAGCTGCTGACCACCGGCGGCACGATGCTGCTGTCGGTGGTGGTGTATGCCTTTGCGTTCGGCTGGCGCTATGCGGTGGGCTTTGTGGTGCTGCTGTTCATCCACGAAATTGGGCACTTCATGGCCGCACGCCAGCGCGGGCTGGCCGTGGGTGCACCCACCTTCATCCCGTTCGTGGGCGCATGGATCGACCTCAAAGAGCAACCAATGGATGTCGAGACCGAGGCGTACATCGGCCTGGCAGGCCCCGTTGCGGGCACGGTTGGGGCGATGCTCTGCTACGGTCTCGCGCGCTATACCGACAGCCAGTTGCTGCTCGCCCTGGCTTACGCCGGTTGCTTCCTGAACCTGTTCAACCTGATCCCGATGTCGCCGTTTGATGGCGGGCGGATTACGGCGGTGCTGTCGCCGCGCATCTGGTTTTTGGGGGTGCCGGTGCTGGTGGCGCTGTTCATGTGGCGGCCGAGCCCGATCCTGATCCTGATCGCCGTGCTGGCCGTGCCGCAGTTGATGAAGGCGTGGCGCTACGATCCCAACGCGCCGGAAAACCGCGCGTACTACAGCATCTCCAACGAGTCGCGCCTGACCTACACGGTGTACTACATCGGCCTGGTCGTCTTCCTGGCGATGATGAGTCACGAGTTGCACGACATGCTGGGCAGCGTGCGCGCATAAAAAAACCTCCGCTTGTGCGGAGGTTTTTTCTTGGTACTGCGCTTGCTCGATTTCGCTTTAGGCGAAGTTTGCAGCGACGAAGTCCCAGTTCACCAGCGTCCAGAACGCTTCGACGTACTTCGGACGCGCGTTGCGGTAGTCGATGTAGTAGGCGTGTTCCCACACGTCGCAGGTCAGCAGCGGCTTGGCGTCGGTGGTCAGCGGCGTAGCGGCGTTCGAGGTGGACACCAGGTCCAGCGAGCCGTCAGCCTTCTTCACCAGCCAGGCCCAGCCCGAACCGAAGGTGCCAACGGCCGTCTTGGTGAACTCTTCCTTGAACTTGTCGAAGCTGCCCCACTTGGCGTTGATGGCATCAGCCAGCGCGCCGGTCGGAGCGCCGCCGCCGTTCGGCTTCAGGCCGTTCCAGTAGAACGTGTGGTTCCACACCTGTGCGGCGTTGTTGAAGATGCCGCCCGAGGACTTCTTGACGATGTCTTCCAGGCTCAGGTTCTCGAACTCGGTACCCGGGATCAGGTTGTTCAGGTTCGTGACGTAGGTCTGGTGGTGCTTGCCGTAGTGGAACTCCAGGGTTTCCTTGGAGATGGTCGGCGCCAGAGCGTCGAGTGCGTACGGCAGCGGGGGGAGCGTGTGGGCCATTTGTTTTCCCTTCTGTGGGTTGTGTGGGGTTGCGTGCGAGTTGTGCAAACCGGGAGCGACGATTGTAGGAGACTTGCAAAACCGGCGCAAACAGCGTGCCAAATACTCGGAATACCCGTGGAACAGGTACGGAAACGCGCGCAATCGTTATCAGTTCATGCGCCGGTCACATATCGAGCTTGGGCTGCACCTGGGCGATCTCGATGTCGACCGCGCCCTGCGCCAGCCGTGCCTCGATGCGCGCCCGGGCATGCAACGCGTTCGGATCGCGGATGGCGTGACCCTTCGCATCGAGCAGTACCGCGTAACCGCGTTCCAGGGTGCGCTGCGGTGCCAGCAGCTCCAGACCGGTGTGCTGCCGCGCCAGGCGCTCCTGCGACCGGGCCAGCGTGTCACGCATGGCGCGCGCCAGCGCGGCTTCGGCCTGCTGCAGCACAGTGCGCTGGCGGGTGACGTCCGGGCGGGCCGCCGTCAGGCGCATCGTCAGCAGGCGCTGCACGTGCTCGGCACGCTGCACGCGGCCAGTCAGGGCAAAGCGCAGGCGCCCTTCCAGATGTGACAGTTGCGTGCGGCGCTCGCGCATCTGCGCCTGCGGGCTGCGCAAGCGGCGCGCGAGCCAGTCGACGGTCTGGGCGCGGCGGTCCAGTTGGCGGCGGAACTGCGCGGACAGCGCATCCCAGTCACGCCCCACGTCGCGCAGCATGCGGGCCCGGTCCGGGCTGACAAGTTCTGCGGCACCGGTGGGCGTGGGTGCGCGCACATCGGCCACAAAATCGACGATGGTCACATCGGTTTCATGCCCGACGCCCGCCACGATGGGAATCTCCGAAGCTGCCACAGCCCGCGCGACGGGTTCTTCGTTGAAGGCCCACAGGTCTTCAATGCTGCCGCCGCCCCGGCACAGGATGACGACATCGACTTCTGCCCGGGCATTGACCGTATCGAGCATGGCGGCGATGCGCTCAGAAGCACCCGCGCCCTGCACCGGTACCGGATAGACGATCACGGGCACATGCGGCGCCCGCCGGCGCAGCGTGGTCAGCACGTCACGCAAAGCCGCCGCCTGCAATGAAGTGACAACCCCGATGGCACGCGGATGCCTTGGCAGCGGCCGCTTGCGCGCCGGGTCAAACAGCCCTTGCGCCTCCAGCGCGGCCTTCAGTCGCAGGAAGGCTTCGTACAGATTGCCCAGCCCGGCCCGGCGGATGCCCTCGACGCTCAGTTGCAACTCGCCACGCGCCTCGTACATCGTGACCAGCGCGCGCACCTCGACGGCTTCGCCCTCGCGCGGGGTGAAATCGGCGCACTGGTTGCGGCCCTTGAACATCACACAGCGGATCTGTGCGCCGGCGTCCTTGAGCGAGAAATACCAGTGGCCACTGGCCGCGCGCGTGAAGTTGGAGATCTCGCCACGCACCCAGCCCAGCGGAAAGTTGCGTTCAAGCAACCCGGCAATCCGTCGGTTGACCTCGCTGACGGTCAGCACGTCCTGGCCGCTCCTGGTAGGCGAGGACGGCGCCGGCGTCGCTTGAGTGGTCTGCGGTGCTCTCGCCGCAGGGGCGGAAGCATCCATCCAGAAAGGTCGGCGGGAAGACGGCGGCGTGGTCATAAGTGGTCGTGGCGGCGCAATGCGATGGGGCTCCGGGGCAACATCTACCTTGAATGAGGGAGAGATTTTGCGTCAGCCGGGCTAGCTGTCCACAGCATAACGCCCTTGTCAAGCTTGACAGACGTTACGTGACGCGCTCTCTGCATTTTGACGCAACCCTTTGATTTTTATGAAAAATCGCCTTGTGCCAAAAATTCAGCAGCGTAAGTAATTTCGTTCTGCATCAAGCATTTAGCGCAGGGCTCCCGAGGATGTTCACAAAGTTATCCACAGCAGCGCTGGAAAACCAGAATGTGACGCCTGGGCAGTGGATAAATCGGCTGCGGATTGTCACACGCTCGGGGCTCGCATCCCCAATCTTCCGCAGAAAACCCCGGTGCACATTTTTTAAGCGGCACACCGAACCCCCTGTTGAATCAGTGACTTAAGGTGCTTGTCCGGGCAATGTCCACAACCCGTCCACAAGACTGTCCCGTGTCGGTGTGGATTTCCCACCGGTTTCTCTGACCGCACGCGGATTTTTCCCGAAATCTGCACAGAAACCCCGTCTGCACAATTTTTAAGCACAGCAACGGACTCCCTTTTATATCAAGCACTTAGCGCGCTTGTTCTGGGAATGTCCACAACCCGTCCACACAACTGTCCCGCGGCGATGTGGATTACCCGCCGGTTTCCAGGGGCGGAGGACGTTTTGCCAGTGAATTGGCCACAGGAACACCCATTGCATCTTTTTTAAGCACGGCATCGAACACCCTTTCACATCAAGCACTTAGCTTGCTTGTTCCGACACTGTCCACAACCCGTCCACAAGACTGTCCCGCTTCATTGTGGATTGTGCGCGCACCGAATTCCGTGACGACCCTTTGACTGTCGCAGGCGCTTGTCGCTACGGTGCGCCATCGTGTTGCCGAGGCAGGTCCGACGCGCTAGAGTGGCGCCTGTTTTTGCCGCAACGGACCGCGTTCGGGGACGCGGACGGCATGCACAGCAGTCAAGGCGCCACATGCACCACGAATCGGCGCCCCAAATCAAATTCCTTCCACAACGACAAAACGGGTTGTCCAGTGTTTTCCATCATTCAAGCTGCCGGCTGGCCGATCTGGCCGCTGTTGATCGCCTCGGTGCTCGCCCTCGCGCTCATCATCGAACGCTTCGTTGCCTTGCAGCGCAAGAAGATCATTCCGCCCAAGGTCTATGACGAGGCGCTGGCCGTCGCGCATCAGCGCAAGGCCACGCCGGAAGTCGTGAACACACTGGAACAAAGCTCGCCGCTGGGCCGCCTGCTGGCCGCCGCGCTGCGCCACGTGGTGCTGCATCCCAACACCACGCGCGACGCCGCTAAGGAAGTCGTGGAAGAAGCCGGCCAGAACGTGGCCCACCGCCTGGAGCGCTATCTGAATGCGCTCGGCACGATCGCCTCGGTAGCGCCGCTGATGGGCCTGTTCGGCACCGTGGTCGGCATGATCGAGATCTTCGGCAGCCAAACCGCTGCGGGCACCAACCCGCAAACCCTGGCGCACGGTATCTCCGTCGCCCTGTACAACACGGCGCTGGGCCTGGTCGTGGCCATCCCGACGCTGATCTTCTGGCGCTACTTCCGCGGCGTGGTGGATAACTACGTGGCCGAGCTGGAGCACCTGTCGACCATGTACCTCGACGCGATCCTGCCGCCGCGGCGCGGTTGATCCGGGCAACGCATTCCTGAGAACGCCATGCGCTTCCGCCCGCGCCACGCTCGCGAAGAGCCGGAGATCAACCTGATCCCGCTGATCGACGTGCTGCTCGTGATCCTCATCTTCCTGATGATCACGACCACGTATTCCCGCTATACCGAACTGAAGGTCAACCTGCCAACCGCCGACGCTGAAAAGGCGACCGAGCGCCCAGGTCAGATCGTCGTGTCTGTGACTGCCAACGGGGTCTACTCGGTAGACAAACAGGTGCTCGACACGCGCGACGTGACCAGCCTGGCCGACGCCCTGCACGCTGCTGCGGACAAGGCGGGCGGCCGCGAGCCCATCGTCGTCGTCAATGCCGATGCGCAAGCCGCGCACCAGGCCGTGGTGAATGTGATGGAAGCCGCTCGCGTGGCTGGCCTCTCGCACCTGACCTTTGCTACACAAACCGGCAACGCTTCTCGATAAACCCACACGCACGACATGCCCGTCGCCCAGCACCGTCTCGCCAGCTTCGTCACCCGCCAATGGCAGCAACGGGGCTGGTTCGCGTGGGTGATGCGGCCGCTGTCGTGGCTGTTTGGCGGCGTAAGTGCCTTGCGCCGGCTGCTGTTCCGCTTGGGCTTGATGCGCTCGGTGCGCCTGCCGATGCCAGTGGTGGTCGTGGGCAACGTCACCGTGGGCGGCGCCGGCAAGACGCCCGCCGTGATTGCGCTGGCGTCGGCACTGGCCGATGCGGGCATGCGTCCGGGCATCGTCTCGCGCGGCTACGGTGTGAAGCTCAAGCACCCGCGCCCGGTGCGCGAGCATTCCCGTGCGGAAGACGTGGGCGACGAGCCGTTGCTCATCGCCCGCGCCACCGATCTGCCGGTGTGGGTCTTCCCCGACCGCGTGCTGTGCGCACAGACACTGCTGGCCTCACACCCGGGTTGCAACGTCATCGTGTGCGACGACGGCCTGCAACACTACCGCCTGCGCCGCGACATCGAAATCATCGTGTTCGACACGCGCATGGGCGGCAACGGCTTCCTGCTGCCTGCCGGCCCCCTGCGCGAACCGATGACGCGCAAGCGCGACGCCACGCTCATCAACGACCCGAACTACCGCGCCACGCCCGACCGCCCGAACATCTTCGGCATGCACCTCACGCTGCAGGACGCATACAACTTGGCCGACCCAGCGCTGCGCCGACCGCTCGCCCAGTTCACCCGCGTTGAAGGCGAACAACTGCTGGCCGCTGCCGGCATCGGCAACCCCGAGCGCTTCTTCGCCTCGCTGCGCGCCGAGGGCCTCAAGCCCAGCACCCTGCCGCTGCCCGATCACTACGACTTCGCGAACAACCCGTTCGCCGACAGCGCCGCCGAGGTGATCCTGATCACCGAAAAGGATGCCGTAAAATGCGGCCATCTCGACGACCCGCGCATCTGGGTGGTGCCGACCACACCGGTGGTCGACCCGGCACTGGTTGAACAGGTCTGCCAGCGCGTACGCGCCCTGGCCGATCGCGCTACCACCAAGGCGAGCGCACAATAACGCTCACCGCATCCTCTTGACCCAGGCCGCCGCCACGCTTTTGCGGCCGCCCCGGAGCCTCTACCGCCATGGACAATCGCCTGCTCGAAATCCTCGTCTGCCCGCTGTGCAAGGGCGCGCTGCAACACGACCGCGCCAACAACGAACTGATCTGCCACGTCGACAAGCTGGCCTACCCGATCCGCGACGGTATTCCCGTCATGCTGGCTGACGAAGCCCGCCAGACCGTGGAAGGCACCCCGGTCGATCCGGCCTGACACCTCACCACGTATTGAGGCTGCCCGCCATGTCGCACGCACCGTTCGTCGCCGTCATTCCCGCGCGGCTGGCATCCACGCGATTGCCCAACAAGCCGCTGGCCGACATCGGCGGCAAGCCGATGGTCGTGCGCGTGGCTGAACGCGCGCATCAGTCGTCCGCCGCGCGCGTGGTGGTCGCCACCGACGCCGCGTCGGTCGCCGATGCCTGCATGCAGCATCACGTGGAAGCCGTGCTCACGCGCGCCGACCACGCCTCCGGCACCGACCGCCTGGCCGAAGTGGCCACCGTGCTGGGGCTGCCCGATGACGCCATCGTCGTCAACGTGCAAGGCGATGAACCGCTGATCGCCCCGACGCTGATCGACAATGTGGCCGCCCACCTGCGCGACCACCCGGATTGCGCCATCGCCACCGCCGCCCACCCGATCCACGACGCTGCCGACGTGTTCAACCCGAATGTCGTCAAGGTCGTATTGGATGCGGCAGAGCGTGCGCTGCTGTTCTCGCGCGCCCCACTGCCCTGGGCACGTGATGTCTGGACGCCCGCCGTGCTGACGCAACCCGCCGCGCAGCGCCCGCTGCCTGCCATGCCGGTGCTGCGCCATATCGGCATCTACGCGTATCGCGCTGGTTTCCTGCGCCGCTTCCCGCAACTGGCCGCCGCACCGCTCGAACAAACCGAGCAGCTCGAGCAGCTGCGCGCCATGTGGCACGGTGAACGCATCGCTGTGCTCACCACCGACGACGCCCCGGCCGCTGGTGTCGACACGCCGGAAGACCTCGCCCGCGTGCGCGCCGCCTGGAGTGAACTGCTGGCCCAGGACGGCCCCTGAACGCATCGATTTCACGGAACTTGCAGCCGCCACGCCGAAACCCCGGCGCTGGCATGGCATAATCGCGAGGACGACAAGTCGCATGCCGGCGCCCACGCAAGGCGCCACAGCGGCTGCAGGGAGACAAATCGAGCCATCGGTGCCGCCGTCCGGCGAGCGCCTGTTCCATCCAGTGTCCCGGTAAGGCTGGCGTCAACTTCGCCCGCTAGGCTGCCTGTTTGCGTCGACAAGGCACGCATTAAGGCGTTTTGGGAATCCGCCCTCTCGGACCGATTCCCAACGCGCTTCACGCTGTCGACAGCGCGACAGGAATTTAAAACTTGAGGAACTCGTCACCATGCGGTTGATTCTGTTGGGCGCGCCCGGCGCCGGCAAAGGTACGCAAGCCAAATTCATCTGCGAGAAGTTCGGCATTCCGCAGATCTCCACTGGCGACATGCTGCGCGCGGCCGTCAAGGCCGGCACCCCGCTGGGTATCGAAGCCAAGAAAGTGATGGATGCCGGCGGCCTCGTGTCGGACGACATCATCATCGGCCTGGTGAAAGACCGCCTGCAACAGCCTGACTGCAAGAACGGCTACCTGTTCGACGGCTTCCCGCGCACCATCCCGCAAGCGGAAGCCATGAAGGATGCTGCCGTGGCGATTGACTACGTGCTGGAAATCGACGTGCCGTTCGACGCCATCATCGAGCGCATGAGCGGCCGCCGCGTGCATGTGGCCTCGGGCCGCACGTACCACATCAAGTTCAACCCGCCCAAGACCGAAGGCGTGGACGACGAAACCGGCGAACCGCTGATCCAGCGCGACGACGACAAGGAAGAGACTGTGCGCAAGCGCCTGGACGTGTATGAAAAACAGACGCGTCCGCTGGTGGATTACTACTCGCAGTGGGCCGCCAACGGCAACGACACCGCCAAGGTTGCGCCGCCGAAGTATCGCAAGATCACCGGTGTGGGCAGCGTGGATGAGATCACCGCGCGCGCGTTCAGTGCATTGCAGGACTGAGCTCACTCCGCTTTACCGACCCGCTGACAAAAATCGGCGCCTCCTGATCGAGGCGCCGTTTTTTTTCGCGATCGCCGACGGCTTCGCGCTACCATATGACGTTGACGTAAACGTCAAGTAACTCACAGACCACAACCAAGGAGACACGGCATGGAGATTCGCGATCAGGTATTCATCGTCACCGGCGGGGCATCGGGACTGGGCGCCGGCACGGCACGCACGCTGGCAGAAGCCGGCGGCAAAGTGGTGATTGCTGACCTGAACGAAGCGGCGGGCACGGCGCTGGCGCAGGAGTTGGGCGGCCGCTTCGTGCGCTGCGACGTCGCATCGGAAGCCGATGGGCAGGCCGTGGTCGACGCGGCCACATCGCTGGGCACGCTGCGCGGGCTGGTGAACTGCGCCGGCATCGCAACGGCGTCGCGCACGGTGGGCAAGACGGGGCCGCATCCGCTGGACCAGTTTGCACGCGTAATCAACGTCAACCTGATCGGCACGTTCAACATGATCCGGCTGGCGGCGACGGCCATGGCGGGCAACACACCCAACGCCGGCGGCGAGCGTGGCGTGATCATCAATACGGCGTCGGTGGCGGCGTTCGACGGGCAGATCGGCCAAGCGGCCTATGCAGCGTCCAAGGGCGGTGTGGTGGCGATGACGCTGGCGATTGCACGTGACCTGTCGCGCGACGGCATCCGTGTGATGACGATTGCGCCGGGCATTTTCGAGACGCCGATGTTGCTGGGCATGCCGCCTGAAGTGCAGGATGCGCTGGGCAAGATGGTGCCGTTCCCGCCGCGCCTGGGTAAGCCAGCGGAGTATGCGCAGCTTGCACGCGCCATCGTCGAGAACCCGATGCTCAATGGCGAAACCATCCGCCTGGATGGCGCCATCCGTATGCAGCCGAAGTAAGCAGCGCGATCAGGCGGCCATTAGGTGGTAGGCAGCGCCATCCGGCGAATCATCTGCCACGCCGCCTCGGCCGCCGGCGAGAGCGACCGGTCATGCCGGCGCGCCAGCACGATGCCGCGCGTCTCCTTGGGTGTCAGCGGCACCGACACCAGTTGCGACGACGACGGCAGCGGCAACGACAGCGCCGGCACCACGCCCGCGCCAATGCCCGCGTCCACCATGCCGAACACGGCACTGCTATGCCCCATCTCTTGCGCCACATCGGGCTGCACCCCGTGGCGCAGGAAGATGCGGTCGATCAACGGGCGGCTGCCCGACGCATGATCGAGCAGCACGACCGGCGTGCGGTGCAGGTCTTTCCAGCGCACGCTGCTGCGCTGGGCGAATGGATGGTCGCGACGGCAAACGAGGCAGAACGGGTCGGTCAGCAGCGGCTCCGTCCATAGGCCTTCGGTATCGAGCGGCTCCACCACCACACCGAAATCCGCCCCGCCCGTACGGATCAGTTGCAGCGTGTCGACCTGCACGGAGTCACGCACGATCATGCGGATGTCCGGGTAGCGCACCGCGCATTCCGCCACGTACAGCGGCATCAAACGCGTTGACACCGTCGGGCTGGACGCCACCACCACGCGCCCGCGCCGCTGTTCGCCCACCTGGCGCGCTTGATGCAGCGTGTCGTCCAGATCAGCAACCAGACGATCGAGCGCAGTTGCCAGCGAGCGCCCCACTTCCGTCAGCACCACTTCACGCGTGGTGCGATCGAGCAGCTTCAGGCCCAACTCGCCTTCCAGCTCCGAGATTGAACGGCTCACGGCCGGCTGCGTCAGGCCGATTGTGTCGCCCGCGCGACTGAAGTTGTGCGCACGTGCCACCGCCAGAAAGACGCGCAACTGCCGCAGGGTCACATTCATGCTGAAGCCGTATGAATTGATTCGATCAATGCATTTGTATTCTAGATAGGGATGTTGTGCAATAGCGCCTATCCCCCAATCCAACCCGCGCCGTCACGCAATGGTGATGGCGCACGCACATGAAGATTCCGCTGTTATCTCGTATTGATGGGTTCATCCAGGCCATGCTGGTGATGGTTGCGCTGGCCTTGTTCTTCCCGTCACTGGGCGCAAGCGACGGCCCGCTGCATCTGGATGTCGTCACCATCGTCGGCGTGTCGCTGGTGTTCTTCCTGCACGGCGCGGCGCTCTCGCGCGAGAAGATCGTGGAAGGCGCACGCAACTGGCGCCTGCACCTGTTTGTGCAGAGCTGCACGTTCATCCTGTTCCCGCTGATTGGCGCGGTGATCCTGTTTGTGTGCAAGCCGTTCATCCCGGCCGAGCTGCTGCTGGGCGTGTTCTACCTGTGCGCGCTGCCGTCTACCGTGTCGTCGTCTGTGGCGATGACGGCAATGGCCAAGGGCAACGTGCCGGCCGCGATCTTCAACGCCACCATCTCTGGCCTGATCGGCATGATTGCCACGCCGCTGCTGATGAGCTTCGTGATCCAGGCCTCGGGTGCGGAACTGTCGGTGGGCAAGGCGCTGCTGGGCGTGGCCGAACAACTGCTGCTGCCGTTCGTGCTGGGTCAGTTGCTGCGCCCGGTGATTGGCGGACTCATCACCAAGTACAAGGCGATCATCAACAAGGTGGATCGCGTGGTGATCCTGCTGATCGTGTTCAACTCGTTTGCTGACTCGACGCACGCGGGCGTGTGGTCGAAGTATCCGTGGGAAACGATCGTGGCCGTGGCGATCATGAGCGGGGCGCTGCTGTTCGTCGTGCTGGGCGCGACGACATGGCTTTCGCGGCGCGCGGGCTTTGGTCTGGCGGATGAAATTACCGCGGTGTTCTGCGGCTCCAAGAAAAGCCTGGCCAACGGCATTCCGATGGCAAAGATTTTGTTTGCCGGCAACCCCGCCCTCGGCCTGATCGTGCTGCCGACCATGATCTACCACCAGTTGCAGTTGATCGTGTGCTCGGCGCTGGCGCGCAAGTATGCGGATCGCATGGCGCGCGCCGAAGCCAATGCTGGCGCGCCGGCCAGCCGTCCGGCGTAATCACAGGGCCATCAAGCCCGTCGTTTCCGGCCAGTGGTAGGTGTGCACCCAGGCATGCCCGCCATCGGCCGTCTCCAGCCAATCGCGGCTGACTGGCACACCGCCCAGGGCTTCATAGAAGCCGATTGCGGCGGTGTTCGCCTCGTACACCAGCAGATGCAGTTGCGCGACACCTTGGGCTGCGGCCCAGCGGGCAGCCTCGCCCATCAGGCGTTTGCCGACACCGTGGCCGCGCGCGGCAGGCAGTAGGTGGAGGTTGTCGACGAGCGCGCCCCACGGCGTGTCGTCATGCAGCAGTGCACAGAGGAAACCGACGGTCAGGCCGTCGAGATCGGCACACCAGACGTGCTGACCGGCAACAGGCGCCGTCATACGCGCATGCCACTTCGCCTGCATGTCGGCCTGCGCCGCGCCATCGAGGTAGGCATCCGAGAGGATGCCCTGCCCGCGATACGCGCTCTGCCAGCTCTGCGTGTGGATGCTGGCGATGGCGTCCGCATCGGCCGCGCCGCCTTGGCGAAAAACGACTGCAGCCATCAGACGCCCGGGTTGTGCGACAGCGGCGGGTTCTTGGCGAAGTACGCGCGGATGCCGCGCAGGATCGCGTCAGCCAATTGATTCTGGTGGCCCAGATCGTTGAGCTTGGCCTCTTCTTCCGGATTGGAGATGAAGGCCGTCTCAACCAGGATCGACGGAATATCCGGCGCCTTGAGCACCGCAAACCCAGCCTGCTCCACAGCCCCCTTGTGCAGGCGGTTGATGCCGCCAATCTGCTCCAGCACGGCACGGCCAACCTTCATGCTGTCGCTGATCTGCGCGGTGGTCGAGAGATCCAGCAGCACACGCGTGACCTGTGCATCCTTCGAGCCTAGGTTGGCACCGCCAATCATGTCCGCGGCGTTCTCCTTGTTGGCGAGCCACTTGGCCTGCGCGCTGGATGCACCGCGGTCGGACAGCGCAAACACCGACGCCCCACGCGCTTCCGGCGTGACAAATGCATCGGCGTGGATGGAGACGAACAGGTCGGCCTGCACGCGTCGCGCCTTCTGCACGCGCACGCCCAACGGGACAAAGTAGTCGGAATCGCGCGTCATCATGGCGCGCATGTTGGGCTGGGCGTCGATCTTGGCCTTGAGCATGCGGGCAATCGACAGCACCACGTCTTTCTCATGCGTACCGGCAGCGCCGGTGGCGCCCGGGTCTTCACCGCCGTGGCCGGGGTCGATGGCAACGGTCAGCAGACGGCGCATGCGCGTGCCGCCTGCCGGCCCACGCGGCACGGGCTGCTCGGGCACGATCTCCAGCGGCGGCAAGGATGACGACGGCGGCGGCGCATTGGCCAGCGTCGATGGCGGCGTCGCGGGTTTCACGGGCGGCGTCTTGACCGGCGGCGTACGGCTGGCAATCGTCGGGCGCGAGTCATTGGCCGGCGGCAATGCCGGCGTGGCGGAGCCACTGCTCTCGCGGCGAGCCAATGCAGCGATCGGGTCATCGTCGTCCGCCGAAGACGACGACGGCGGCATCGGCGTGCCGCCCGAGGCGGCAAAGCGCTCCTGCTTGCTTTCGGTGGCCAGCACCAGCTGCATCAGCGGATCTGGCGGATTGGTCGGGTACAGATCGAACACCAGCCGGTTGCGATAACCGGCAATCGGCAGCAGCGTAAAGACCTGCGGGTTGACGCTTTCCTTCAGGTCAAACACCAGGCGCACCACGCTGGGCCGGTTCTGGCCCACGCGCACCTGGCGGATGTACGGATCGTTCGGCGTGATCTTGGCGACCAGTTCGCGCAGGGTCGGGTTCAGGTCCAGCCCCTCGACGTCGACCATCAGGCGATCCGGATCCTTGATGAGCTGGTGCGTGGCCTTGAGCGCGACGTCGGATTCGATGGTCACGCGCGTGTAGTCCTCCGCCGGCCACACGCGCACCGCCACGATATTGGCGCCACGTGCGATCTGCGTGCCGGCCAGGCTGAGGATGACGGTCCCCGCACCGGCCTTGGCGATGCGTGTGAGCCATTGCCTGCGGGCCTGGCTCGGCAGGGTGGGATCGTCCGGTTGATCGGTCGGCAGATGCTTAATCAGCATGGGGGCAGAGGTTGCAACGACTGTAGGAGTTGAAGGCCGGTCTGCGTGCGAGCACTCAGATGGGCCAGGCGCGGTGCATGTTCAACGCCGTCATCGTAGGTTTCGTGCACAACGTCGACGGCCAAAGCGATATGCAGGTCGGGCGTACCGAGCAGTGCCTGTGCCTTCTCGGGCCATTCGACCAGGCACAGCGCGGGTTCGGCAAAGCAATCGCGAAAGCCGGCGTCGGTCCATTCTTCCGGGTCGGCAAAGCGGTACAGGTCGAAGTGATAGACCTTCTGTATGCCGGTGGTTCCCGTCACGTCGTATGGCTCGACCAGCGTATAGGTGGGGCTGCGCACGCGCCCGGTGTGTCCCAGGCCACGCAAAATGGCACGCGAAAGCGTGGTCTTGCCCGCGCCCAGATCCCCCGAGAGCTGCACCTGCACGGGCCGCGGACCCAGCGCCAGCACGGCCTGAGCGAGCGCCGCCCCGAAGGCCGAAGTGGCCGCCTCGTCGACGAGCGGCACGGTGCGCTCGGCAAGCGGTGCGTTCAGACCAGCGGGAGTATCAACAGGGGGCACAGTAGGCATTGCGTACAATTTAGGCATGTCCGCGACCCCCACGCCAGCGCCCACAGCAGCGCTCGAAACGAACCTCGATACGCGCCTGCCTACCGGTGAGGCAGATGTCGCTGCGCTGGTTGCGCAGATCCGCACCTGGGGCGCTGAGCTCGGCTTCGATGCCATCCGCATCGCCAGCATCGACCTCTCGCACGCTGAAGAAGGGCTCCAGACGTGGCTTGCGCAGGGGTTTCACGGTGACATGGATTATATGGCGAACCATGGATTGCTCCGTGCACGTCCCGCCGAACTTGTTGCCGGAACGGTACGCGCCATCGTCGCGCGCATGCCGTATCTGCCACACGACACCCGTGGTCACACGGATCAGCCAGCCGCTGGCAGCGACTGGCGCACCGTCGAATGGGACCGCATGCGCCGCCCCGAAGACGCCACCATCTCGCTCTACGCGCGCGGCCGGGACTATCACAAGGTGCTGCGCCAGCGCCTGCAGAAGCTGGCCGAGAAGATTGCCGGCGCGGTCGGGCCCTATGGCTTTCGCGTGTTCACGGATTCGGCACCGGTGCTGGAAGTGGCGTTGGCCAGCAACGGCGGCCTGGGCTGGCGCGGCAAGCACACGCTGCTGCTCGATCGCGATGCCGGCTCGATGTTCTTCCTCGGCGAGATCCTGATCGACCTGCCGCTGCCGATCGACCCACCGGTCGAGCCCCACTGCGGCAACTGCACGCGCTGCATCGACGTCTGCCCCACGCAGGCGATCGTCGCCCCATACACGGTGGACGCCCGCCGCTGCATCTCGTATCTGACCATCGAGCACAAGGGCAGCATCCCCGTCGAGTTGCGCGAGGCGATGGGCAACCGCGTCTACGGCTGCGATGACTGCCAGCTCATCTGCCCGTGGAACAAGTTTGCGGTGCCGGCCAACCTGCCCGATTTTGACGTGCGCAATGGATTGGATGCGGCCACGCTGGTCGACCTGTTCGGCTGGACGGAAAGCGAATTCAACCAGCGCCTGGAAGGCAGCCCGATCCGGCGCATCGGCCATGAGCGCTGGCTGCGCAACATTGCGGTGGCGCTGGGCAATGCGCTGCGCGGGCCGTTGCCGGAGGCATCGCGTGCGCAATTGCGGGCCGCATTGCACGCGCGGGCTGATCACCCCTCCGAACTTGTGCGCGAGCACGTCGCCTGGGCACTAGCAGCCTGACGGCAATTCAAACTCCGGCACTTTAATTCCCCATTGGAATCAGGGGTGGGTATTGTTTTAAAAACAAGACAATTCACACCTAGCACAAATGGAAGAAACCATGGTTAACGCCAGATGAAGCCAGGCCTTATACCTGGCGGTACGCAAACGGTTGCGAATCAGGGCAGACACCAATGGTTTTGAAATAGAAATTTGCAAAAATAGAGCCTCACAAAAAACCGCGTGTTTTCGATGTTCTCCGCCCTGTGTTTCCTCCGCCGCGCATTGCGTTTTGAAGTGCGTGTCCGTGCATCCAATCGCATGTCCATGGTTCGACGTGCATGGCGCCACGGCATTGCAGGCACCGCACTGCTGGCCGCCTGCGCGCTGCCGGCCTGGGCGACGGTGGACATCGAGGGCGTGCACTTTGACGACGCTGCACGCCTGGCCGGCCGCGAGCTGCCGCTCAACGGCACGGGGCTGCGCTCGGTGTTCGTCATCAAGGGCTATGTGGCGGGCCTGTATCTGCCCGAGCGCGCCAAGAACGCGGCGCTGATCCTCGCCATGAAGGGGCCGAAGCGGCTGCAGATCCACCCGCTGCGCGATGTGGGGGCCGACACCTTCATCCGCGCACTGAATGACGGCATCCACCACAACCAGACCGAGATTCAACTGCAGCGGCTGTCCGATCGCCTGACGCAGCTGGAAGACGCCATGCGCCAGATCGGCTCCACCCGTCGTGGCGACACCATCAACTTCGACTACACGCCCGACGCGGGCACCACGGTCAGCATCAACGGTGTGGCGCGCGGCAAGCCCATCCCCGGCGAAGATTTCTACCAGGCCGTGCTCAGCATCTTCATCGGCAACAACCCGGTCGACCGGGATCTGAAAAGCGGGCTGCTCGGAAGCTGACGATTCCGCGCCGCGTTGCGTCGCCTAGCGACGTGCTAGATTCGCGGGATTGCTTTTCCACGCCGGACGCCGTCATGCCCTCCCCTTTCGATGCTGTACTCGCAGCGCCCTTCGGCAAGCTGGGCGTGCGTGTGGCCGACGGCACCCTGCGTGAACTCACCTACCTGCCGGAAAGCACGCCCACGGTCGACTCCAGCCATGCGTTGATCCGCAAACTGGCCCGCCAGCTCGACGCGTACTACAGCAACCCCAACGCCGCCTTCGATGTACCGCTCGCGCCTGCCGGCACAGACTTCCAGCGCCGCGTGTGGAACGCCATCAGCGCCGTCCCCTGCGGCAGCGTCATCACCTACGGCACCATCGCCAAGCAGATCGGCAGCGTGCCGCGCGCGGTGGGCCAGGCGTGCGGCGACAACTGGTTTCCGATCCTCATCCCGTGTCACCGCGTAGTGAGCGCCTCGGGCATCGGCGGGTTCTCGCACCACACGGATGGCTACCTGCTGAACATCAAGCACTGGCTGCTGCGCCATGAAGGCGTGATGCTGATATGAGAAAAGCTGCACCAAAAGACGCCGAAACCCCGGCCCTGCCCCCGCAGAGCGCCGACGCCATCCAGCGCTTTTGCGATGCGCTCTGGCTGGAAGACGGCCTCGCCCGCAACACGCTCGATGCATACCGGCGCGACCTGACGCTTTACGCGCACTGGCTGGCCGAGCGCAGCAAATCCATCGCCGAAACCGAAGACGGCGACCTTGCCGATTACTTTGCCGCGCGCCATGCCGAGAGCCGCGCCTCCACGGCCAACCGCCGCCGCACGGTGTTCAAGCGGTTCTTCGTATGGGCATTGCGCGAACATGTCGTGAGCACCGATCCGTCGCGCCTGCTGCCCACAGCCAAGCAACCGCCGCGCTATCCAAAAACGCTGTCCGAAGCACAGGTCGAGGCGCTCATCAATGCGCCCGATGTCGATACACCGCTCGGCTTGCGCGACCGCGCCATGATCGAGCTGATGTATGCGAGCGGCTTGCGCGTGTCAGAGATCGTCGCGTTGAAGACGGTGGAAGTGGGCCTGAACGAAGGCGTGGTGCGCGTGATCGGCGGCAAAGGCGGCAAGGACCGGTTGGTGCCGTTTGGCGCCGAGGCCGGCGACTGGCTGCGGCGCTATCTGCGTGATGGCCGCACGGCCTTGCTGGGCGAACGCACCGCCGATGCACTGTTCGTCACCGCCCGCGGCGAAGGCATGACGCGCCAGGCGTTCTGGTACCTGATCAAACGCTACGCGTTGCTCACCGACATTCACGCACCGCTCTCCCCACACACGCTGCGGCACGCGTTCGCCACGCACCTGCTCAACCACGGCGCGGATTTGCGCGTGGTGCAGATGCTGCTCGGCCACGCGGATATTTCCACCACGCAGATCTACACCCACGTCGCGCGCGAGCGGCTGCGCACGCTGCATGCGCAGCACCATCCGCGCGGATAGCGTTTTCCTTTCCCCATGAGCAAGTCCAAACACGTTTCCGAAACGCCCGCCACGCAGTTCCTCAAGGCACACGGCGTCGCCTTTACCGAACACACCTACGACTATGTCGACAAGGGCGGCACGACCGAATCGTCGCGCCAGCTGGGCGTGGACGAGCACGCCGTCATCAAGACGCTGGTCATGGAAGACGAGCACGCCAAGCCGCTGATCGTGCTGATGCACGGCGATTGCTCGGTCTCCACCAAGAACCTCGCGCGCCAGACCGGCCGCAAGAGCGTGCAGCCATGCAAGCCCGAGGTGGCGCAGCGGCACAGCGGCTACCTGGTCGGCGGCACCTCGCCGTTTGGCGTGCGCAAGGCGATGCCGGTGTACGTGGAAGCGAGCGTGCTGGAGCTGGAGCGCATCTATATCAACGGCGGGCGGCGCGGTTTTCTGGTAAGCATTGCGCCAGGCGTGCTGACCACGGTGCTGAACGCAGAGCCCGTCAATTGTGCAAACCCCGATTGAAACGAACGGAGCGGCTGGGGCACCCTACGCCCCGCGCTACAATCCCGCAGCCTGATTTCACAGAACAGCTATGTCCCCAGTCGTCGCAACCGTCCTTTTTGCCGTAGCCGCCTACCTGATCGGCTCGATCTCGTTTGCCGTGGTGGTCAGCCGCGTGATGGGCCTGGCTGATCCGCGCACCTACGGCTCGGGCAACCCGGGCGCCACCAACGTGCTGCGCTCGGGCAACAAGAAGGCCGCCATCCTCACGCTGCTGGGCGATGCGGCCAAGGGCTGGCTGGCGGTGTTGCTCGCGCTACTGTTGGCACCGCGCTTTGGCGTGGATGAGGTTGGCATCGCGCTGGTGGTCATCGCCGTGTTCCTCGGTCACCTGTATCCGGTGTTCCACCGCTTTGCCGGCGGCAAGGGCGTGGCCACGGCGGCGGGCATTCTGCTGGCGATCAACGTGTGGCTCGGCCTGGCAACGCTGGCCACGTGGCTCATCATCGCGGTGTTCTTCCGCTACTCATCGCTGGCGGCGCTGGTGTCGGCAGTGTTCGCGCCGTTCTTCTACGTGCTGATGAACGGCTTCGACTGGATCGCAGGTGCGGTTGCGCTGATGGCTGTGCTGCTGATCGCACGCCACCGCGCCAATATCGCCAAGCTGCTCGCCGGCAAGGAAAGCCGCATCGGCGAGAAAAAGAAAGCCGCCTAGTTCCGCAACTCGGCGCGCACCGAATGCGCGCGCCGATGTTCTCCTGGCGGCCGCCCCGTGTGCCGCCGGATCAACCGCCGGAAAGCGGACATATCCTGATAGCCGCACTGCTCGGCAATCGTTGTCAGGCTCAGCGTGCTGACTTCCAACAGGTGACACGCGCGCTCTACGCGCAGCCGGTGCAGCAATTGCAGCGGTGACGTCCCCACCGTTTTCGTGAAATGCCGCAGCAGCGTCCGCTCGCTGGTCGAGGCGGCGGCGGCAAGCTTCCCCAGATCGAACGGCTCATGCAGATGTTGCTGCAGATAGCGTCGCGCACGCAGCACGACGCTGTCGCGGATCGCCGGCTTGCTGCGCAGCCAGATGCCGATGGCCTCGCCGCGTGAGGGATGGTCGAGCGCCGTATTGCCCAGCGTGCGCGCCAGACGCGCGTCGGCCAGCCGCGCCACTACGCGGTGCATCAACGCCACGCCATGCTCCATCGCCCGCGCGGTAATGACATTGCCGCTGCTGACGATGGCCTGGGCCGGCACCACCTTCAACTGCGGGAAATTGCCCTGCACCCAACCGGCAATCAGCCACGTCACGGTCAGCCGCTGACCAGGCGCCAGTACGTCGGCCAACATCGCCACACCGGTAAAGGGCGACGCCACCAGTCGCCCCGCTTTCAGATAGCGGCGGATCGTGGCCCGCTCCACCTCCAGCAGCGCCAGGCGCTGCTCCATCGTGCCGATGTGGTCGAAATGCAGCGGCGGCACGATCAGCGCGTCGCCAAGCTCGGCATCGTCTTCCGGCAGCGCATCGCACCGGCAGGCGAGTGTCTGGGCCGCCGCCTGCCAGCGCCCCGGATCGCGCGCGACAAGCCGCCAGCCGAACACCGGCGTCTTGGCGGCATTGGCCCGCTTGCCAGCCTGCATGGACGCCAGCGCGTTGGCCACGCCAAGCGTGTCGGCAGCCGTTGCCAGTGCGGAAAAGCCGGCGTCAGGAAAGGTCAGCAGGTCGATATTGGGCATGCCGCAGTATAGGCATGCGCAGCAATCTACATGGCGGGATTAACCCCAACTCTGGCGGGAATACCTCTTTCAGATCAGACCCGTCCGATTGAGGATGCGACGGTGGCTGCGCACAGACGCGGCCCATCACAAAACAAAGATCAGGAGACAACGCACGATGCAGCAATTCATGCAGGGATTCGCGCTGCGCGGCACGCTCGCCATGGCCGCGCTTGCAGCGCTGGCCGGCTGCGCAAGCACCGACAGCGGCTGGGCTACACCTTCGGACACCGGCCTCTCGGCCGACATTAGCCGCACCGCCTTCGGCATTCCGCACATCCGCGCCAACGACTACGCCAGCCTCGGCTACGGCATGGCCTACGCCTATGCGCAAGACAACGTCTGCCTGCTGGCCGACCAGGTCGTCACCGTCAATGGCGAGCGCTCGAAGACCTTTGGGCCGGAAGGCACCGTCACCGTGTCGTTCAAGCCGATCCCGAACACGCAATCCGATGCCTTCTTCAAGGGCGCCTTTGACGAGGCCGGCCTGCGCGCGGGCTACGCACAGATGTCGCCCGAAGCACGCGAACTGCTGCGCGGCTACATCGCCGGCTACAACCGCTATCTGAAAGACACGCCCGCCGCCGACCGCCCCGCTGCGTGCCGCAACGCCGCCTGGGTGCGTCCGCTTACGCTGGCGGACATGATGCTGATGGGCGAGGAGAAGGCCATCCAGGCCAGCGCGGGCGCCATGCTGCAAAGCATTGTCGCTGCGCAGCCGCCGGGCGGTGCGCCTGTCTCTGGCGTAGCGATCCCACCGCTCGCCATCGACACCGCCGCGCTCGATCGCGATCTGCAACTGCGCGACATGCCGATCGGCTCCAACGGCTGGGCCTTCGGCAAGAGTGCCACCGACAACGGCCACGGCGTGCTGCTCGGCAACCCGCACTTCCCATGGACGACCACCAACCGCTTCTATCAGGTCCACCTGACCGTGCCCGGCAAGCTGGACGTGATGGGCGCATCGATTGCCGCCTTCCCCGTCGTCAGCATCGGCTTCAACAAGGATGTGGCGTGGACGCACACGGTGTCTACCGGCCGCCGCTTCACCGTGTTCGAGTTGAAGCTGGCCGAGGGCGACCCGACCACCTACCTGATCGACGGCACGCCACACAAGATGACCACGCGCACCGTGGCCTTTGATGTGAAGCTGCCCGACGGCCGCATCGAGCGCCGCACGCACACCTTCTACGACACCGTGTACGGCCCGGTCTTGTCGATGCCTGCCGGCGGCATGCCGTGGACCACGCAGAAGGCCTACACGCTGCGGGATGCCAACCGCAACAACACACGCTCGATCGACACATGGCTGCACATTGGGCAAGCCAAGGACGTGGCGGGTATCCGCCAGGCGATCGGCAACCTCGGCATCCCCTGGGTCAACACCATT
Organism: Ralstonia insidiosa; assembly: GCF_008801405.1. Classification (NCBI taxonomy): domain Bacteria; kingdom Pseudomonadati; phylum Pseudomonadota; class Betaproteobacteria; order Burkholderiales; family Burkholderiaceae; genus Ralstonia; species Ralstonia insidiosa. Next base: position 3,193,430 of record NZ_VZPV01000001.1, read on the forward strand.
GCCACCGACCGCAGCGGCCGCGCGCTGTTTGCCGATGTGTCGACCACGCCGGATGTGTCAGCTGAATCGCTCAAGCGCTGCGCCCCGTCGCCGCTGGCTGACAAGCTGTTCAAGGGCGTTGGCCTGGTGCTGCTCGACGGCTCACGCAGCACGTGCAACTGGCAGGTCGATCCGGCATCGCCCGTGCCAGGCCTGGTGGCGCCCGCACGCATGCCGGTGCTGGAACGCGACGACTACGTTGCCAACAGCAACGACAGTTCGTGGCTCACCAACCCGGCGCAGAAGATGACGGGCTACTCGCCAGTCATGGGGTCGATCGACGTGCCGCAGCGCCTGCGCACCCGTATCGGCATCATCGAGATCGAGCGCCGCTTGAATGGCACCGATGGGTTGCCCGGCAACAAGGTCAATCTGCCGAACCTGCAGGCGATGATCTTCCGCGATGCCAACCTCGCCGGCCACCTCGTGCGCGACGATCTGCTGGCCGCGTGCAAAGCCGGTAGTGGCAACCTCGATGCTGATGTGCGTGACGGCTGTGCTGCCCTCGCGCAGTGGAACCTGAACAGCAACGTCGACGCCCACGCCGCCCATCTGTTCCGCGAGTTCTGGATGCGCGCCAAGGACATCCCGCATGTCTACGCGGTCGACTTCAACCCGGCTGACCCGGTCCACACGCCGCGCAACCTGCGCATGAGCGACATAACCGTGCGTACGGCCGTGTTCAAGGCACTGAAGGATGCTGTGGGCGCGGTGCGCACCGCCGGCTTTGCGCTGGATGCCCCGCTGGGCACCGTGCAGGCAGCGCACGCGCCGGGCGGCGACATCGCCCTGCACGGCGGTGAGGAGTACGAAGGCGTGCTGAACAAGCTGCAAAGCACGCCGATCGGGCCGAAGGGGCTGCAGGTGTATTTCGGCACCAGCTACATCCAGACCGTCACGTTTGACGACCAGGGCCCGGTGGCCGATGCGCTGCTCACCTATGGCGAATCGAGCGATCCGGCCTCGCCGCGTGCGTTTGACCAGATGCGTGAGTTCTCGGCCAAACGCTGGAATCGGCTGCCGTTCTCGGAGGCGGCCATTGCTGCCGACCCGGCGCTGAAGGTGACGAAGCTGTCGCAGTAAATCCGCATCAATTCATCACCGCAAATGCAAACGCCCCGCTCGTGCGGGGCGTTTTGCTTGAACAGCCAACCAGCCGATCAGTCGCGGAAGTTGTTGAAATCCAGCGGCGTGTCGCTCACGTCCTTGCGCAGCATGGCGATCACGCTTTGCAGGTCATCGCGCTTGGCGCCGGTCACGCGCACCGCATCGCCCTGGATGCTGGCCTGGACCTTGATCTTGCTGTCCTTGATCGTCTTGACGATCTTCTTGGCCAGATCGCCCGACACGCCCTTCTTGATCTTGACGACCTGCTTCATCTTGTCGCCGCCGATCTTCTGCTTGTCCTGGTAGTCCAGGAAGCGCACGTCGACGTTGCGCTTGGCGAGCTTGTTCATCAGCACGTCGTTGACTTGGCCGATCTTGAAATCGTCATCGGCAAACAGCGTCAGCTCCTGCTCCTTGTGCTAGACGCGCGAGTCCGAGCCCTTGAAGTCGAATCGCGTCGAAATCTCTTTGTTGGCCTGTTCCACGGCGTTCTTCACTTCCACCATGTTGGCTTCGCATACCACGTCAAACGACGGCATCGTGTTCTCCTTGCAGACTTGAATCGGGTTGCTGCGGCGCGCCCTGCATGTCCCATCCGGGGTGCCGCGTGCGCCATGGCTTTTATAATCTCGGCTTTCCCAGCAGATTTGGCGCCATGGCGTTGCTCGACACGCATTATCCCCTAGGCCGGCACAACACGTTTCGTTTTGAGGCCACCGCCCGCTATGCCGCGCACGTGCGCACGCCGGAGGACATCCCCGCCGCACTCGCCGACCCGCGCGTGCAGGGCCTGCCCGTGCTGGTGCTGGGTGGCGGCAGCAACGTCGTGCTCACGCGTGACTTTGATGGCCTGGTGCTGCTGATGGAGATTCCGGGCGTCACCACCGGCCGGGCGACGGTCAATGGCCGCGAAGTTCACACCGTCACCGCAGGCGGCGGTGAAGCGTGGCACGGCCTGGTCGCGCACACCGTCGCCCATGGCTTGCCTGGGCTGGAAAATCTCGCGCTGATCCCAGGGACGGTGGGCGCCGCGCCGATCCAGAACATCGGCGCATACGGCGTCGAGATCAAAGACCGCTTCCATTCCCTGCGCGCCTACGACCGCCACGCCAGCGAGTTCGTCACACTAGACGCCGCAGACTGCGCCTTTGGCTACCGCGACAGCCTGTTCAAGCGCGCCGGCGCCGATCGCTACGTCATCACCGAAGTGACGTTCGCCCTGCCCGTCGACTGGCAGCCCGACACGCACTACGCAGAACTCGCACGTGAACTGGCCGCGCAGAACATCGCCAACCCCACGGCGCAGAACATCTTCGACGCGGTAGTCGCCATCCGCCGCCGCAAGCTGCCCGACCCGGCCGAGATCGGCAACGCAGGCAGCTTCTTCAAGAATCCCATCGTCGATGCCGCCACGCGTGATGCGCTGGCCGAGCGCTTCCCGAACCTCGTGGGTTATGTGCAGCCGGACGGCACCTACAAGCTGGCCGCCGGCTGGTTGATCGACCAGTGCGGCTTCAAGGGCCGCCAGAGCGGCGCGGTGGGCGTCTATGAAAAGCAGGCACTGGTGCTGGTGCACCGGGGCGGCGGCAGCGCCGTGCAATTGATGACGCTGGCGCGCGAAATCCAGGATGCGGTCCATGCGCGCTTTGGCGTGCGCATCGAACCGGAACCCGTCGTCATCTGATCGCTTAAATCTCCTGGCCGCGCAGGTATTCCTTCTGGATGTCGACGGTGCCCTGCTTGCCGACATCGTCGAAATGCTTGCGCAGCCACGCCTTGCCCTCGTGCCGGCCGCGCTCCTTGAGCATGGTCAGGAAGCTCCAGTCCGTCACCAGCTTGGTCGACGATGACAGATCGCCCAGCGGCTTGTCGGCGCGGATGGCGTGCAGGTAGATGTATTTCAGACGATCGCGGTATTCGGGCTTGAGCCAATCCTCCGCAATCAGCTTCTGCACGAAGGCGATGGCGCGCATCTCGCGCAGCAGCGATGCGTTGAAGGTGATTTCGTTCAGGCGCTCCATCACTTCGTGCGGCTGGTCGGGCACCTCCTTGCGCACGATCGGATTCACGTGCACGAGCAGGATGTCCTGCGTCTTGGTCTCGTAGAAGAACGGAAACAGTACCGGGTTGCCCATGTAGCCGCCGTCCCAGAGTGGTGGCGGTGAATCTCGATGGCTGGGTACAGGTACGGCAGACAGGCCGAGGCGAGGACGACCTCGGTATCGATCTCGGGCGTGTTGAAGACGCGCACGTTGCCCGTGTTGACGTCGGTGGCCGCCAGAAACAGTTTGGTGTCGGGGCAGGCACGCAGGCGCTCGAAATCAACATGGGTGGCAAGCAGGTCGCGCAGCGGGTTGTAGTGCGTGCCCTGGGCCGTGGCGCTGATCCAGCTGTCCCACATGCGCATCCAGTCGGCCACGGGCCAGCTATCGGGAAACAGCGGCTTGCCGGAGAACATCGTCTTGGCGTTCTCGCCCATCGCAGAGAGCGGCGAACCGGCCGTCGACACCGCCAGCCAGAACGCATGCAGCTTCTCGCGCGCCCGCTCAGGTTCTCCTTCGAGCAGGCCGTCGAGCATCACCACCGCATTCATCGAACCCGCGCTGGTGCCGGTAATGCCCTCGTACGACAGGCGCCCATCTTCGAGCAGTGCGTCCAGCACACCCCACGTGAACGCGCCGTGCGCACCGCCGCCCTGGAGCGCGAGGTTGATGTGCTTGCCGTCCGGCTTTCCCATGCTTTTTCCTCCAGATTCAGGCGCCCCCGTGGCGCTGGCCGGATCATGCCCTAAAATGGCGGATTCGACCCTAGACCAGCGCTTTTGCGTTCCGCCTTTTTCACTCCATGACCACCGAAACCTTTGACGGCGTCCGCCTGACCACCAAGGCCAATGTGTACTTTGACGGAAAGTGCGTCAGCCACAGCTTTACCCTGCCCGACGGCACCAAGAAGTCCGTGGGCGTGGTGCTGCCGGCCACGCTGACGTTCGGCACGGCTGCGGCCGAGATCATGGAATGCGTGGGCGGTTCGTGCGAATACAAGCTCGACGGCACCGACGAATGGAAAACCTCCTCCGCCGGTGAAAGCTTCCACGTCCCGGCCAACTCGAAGTTCGACATCCGCGTGACCGACGCGTACCACTACATCTGCCACTACGCCTAAGCGCGAGCAGCGATCATCTGAAGAGAAAGAGTATGGAAACCATCCTGCAACACGTTCCCGTCGGCCAGAAGGTCGGCATTGCCTTCTCCGGCGGTCTCGACACCAGCGCTGCGCTGCGCTGGATGAAGAACAAGGGCGCGCTGCCCTATGCCTACACCGCCAATCTCGGCCAGCCGGACGAAGAAGACTACGATGCCATCCCGCGCAAGGCGATGGAGTACGGCGCAGAGAAGGCCCGCCTGATCGACTGCCGCCCGCAGCTGGCCAATGAAGGCATTGCCGCCATCCAGGCAGGCGCCTTCCACATCAGCACCGGCGGCATCACCTACTTCAACACCACGCCGCTGGGCCGCGCCGTGACCGGCACCATGCTGGTCGCCGCCATGAAGGAAGACGACGTCAACATCTGGGGCGACGGCTCGACCTTCAAGGGCAACGACATCGAGCGCTTCTACCGCTACGGCCTGCTGACCAACCCGGCGCTGAAGATCTACAAGCCGTGGCTGGACCAGACCTTCATCGACGAACTGGGCGGCCGCGCTGAAATGTCCGCCTTCATGACGAAGGAAGGCTTCGGCTACAAGATGTCGGCCGAAAAGGCCTACTCGACCGACAGCAACATGCTGGGCGCCACGCACGAGGCCAAGGACCTGGAGCACCTGAACAGCGGCATCCGCATCGTCAACCCGATCATGGGCGTGGCGTTCTGGAAGCCGGAAGTCGAGGTGAAGGCCGAGGAAGTGTCGGTCACGTTTGACGAAGGCCGCCCGGTCGCCGTCAACGGCAAGGAAATCGCTGATCCGGTCGAGATGTTCCTGGAGCTGAACCGCATCGGCGGCCGCCACGGCCTGGGCATGAGCGATCAGATCGAAAACCGCATCATCGAAGCCAAGAGCCGCGGCATCTACGAAGCCCCGGGCATGGCGCTGCTGCACATCGCCTACGAGCGCCTGGTCACCGGCATCCACAACGAAGACACCATCGAGCAGTACCGCATCAACGGCCTGCGCCTAGGCCGTCTGCTGTACCAGGGCCGCTGGTTCGACCCGCAAGCCATCATGCTGCGCGAGACCGCCCAGCGCTGGGTGGCCCGCGCCGTCACCGGCACCGTGACGCTGGAACTGCGCCGCGGCAACGACTACTCGATCCTGAACACCGAGTCGGCCAACCTGACGTACGCGCCGGAACGCCTGTCGATGGAGAAGGTGGAAGACGCACCGTTCAGCCCGGCAGACCGCATTGGCCAACTGACCATGCGCAACCTGGACCTGATGGACACGCGCGACAAGCTGGCCATCTACTCCAAGGTGGGTCTGCTGTCGCTGGGCACCAGCAACGCACTGCCCCAGCTGGACGGCGGCAAGAAGTAACCGCCCGTCACCTCAAAACGAAAAGGCCGCTTCGACGTCAATCGGAGCGGCCTTTTTCTATGGCTTCAGGCTTCAGCTCAGTAGCGGCTTAGTAGCGCCCGCAGAGCAGGTATTCCATCAGCGCCTTCTGCACGTGCAGGCGGTTTTCCGCCTCGTCCCACACCACGCTCTGCTTGCCATCGATGACGGCCGCTTCGACTTCCTCGCCGCGGTGCGCGGGCAGGCAGTGCATGAACAATGCATCGGGTTGGGCACGCTGCATCATCGCCTCGGTGACCATCCAGTCGCCGAACGCCTTCTTGCGCGCTTCGTTCTCGGCCTCGTAACCCATGCTGGTCCACACATCGGTGGTCACTAGGTGGGCACCGTCGCAAGCTTCCAACGGGCTCTCGAACACGTGCACGAACGGGCGGCTGGAGTTAGCCACCATGGCCGGATCCAGCTGATAGCCCTTCGGTGCGGAGAAATGGAAGCGGAAGCCCAGAATCTCAGCCGCCTGAATCCACGTGTAGGCCATGTTGTTGGCGTCGCCCACCCAGGTGACGGTCTTGCCCTTGATCGGGCCACGCTGCTCGATGAAGGTGAAGATGTCGGCCAGCACCTGGCACGGGTGGTATTCGTTGGTCAGCCCGTTGATGACCGGCACGCGCGAATGCGCGGCAAAGCGCTCGATGATCTCCTGCCCGAAGGTGCGGATCATGATGATGTCGGTCATGCGGGAGATGACCTGCGCCGCGTCTTCGATCGGCTCACCGCGCCCCAGTTGGGAATCGCGCGTGTTGAGGAAGACCGCGTGGCCGCCGAGCTGGTGGATGCCGGCTTCGAACGACAGGCGCGTACGCGTGGAATTCTTCTCGAAGATCATGGCCAGCGTGCGATCGTGCAGCGGGTGCCACGTCTCGTAGTTCTTGAACTTGGCCTTGAGGATCTTGGAACGGTCCAGCAGGTATTCGTACTCTTCCAGCGAAAAGTCCTTGAACTGCAGGTAGTGCTTGATCGAGCTTGGTGGGTTCATAAAACAACGAAGGCAGCCCGCAGATGACGCACCGGAAAGATCCCGTGGCACGCCGCCCTAGCCGCCTTGTCTGGTGAAGATTCAACTCATCATACGGGATCGCCGCCAGTTTGGCGAGTTTCCGCCGGGCCGCTCGCGGTACCATAAAGGCGCGGGTGAAAGGCCGATGAAAGTCTTATATAAGATATAATACTGGCTGCCTCGGATGCCTCGATCGTCCGCAAACCGGCACGACAAGCCGGTTCGTCTGGTTCATGAATCGGCAACCGAGCAAGCGCATCATCCGCACCACAAGTGCACCCCGTTCGAACGTTGCGGCACCCGCGCGGTCGAAGTCGTTTGCAAATCTCCACAAGCCCCACGCAGTCCATGGCAGCCTACCCTCGCCAATTCTTTATCCAGGGCGTCACCCGTGACGGAAAGACCTTCCGCCCGAGCGACTGGGCCGATCGGCTGTGCGGCGTGATGGCGCAGTTCCGCCCCGCCGGTGACACTGGGGACCCCCGCCTGACCTACTCCCCTTTCGTGCGCCCCGTCATGTCGGGCGGCATCAAGAGCGTCTTCGTCGACGAGCGCCTGCGCGAGATCGAGCCCAAAGCGCTCGACTTTGTGCTGAACTTCGCGCACGACAACAACCTGCAGTTGGTCGAAGCCTGCATCCTGCCTGACGAGGGCACGCCGGTCTGACGCATCGCCGGCACCACTGCGTGCCGGGCGCTCTTTCTGGCGCACCAAAGCAAAAAGCCTGTCCGAAGACAGGCTCTTTTATTACCGGTACTGCTGGCGCGCAACGCAACTGCCGTCACGCCATGCCGGCTAGGCCGGCATCACCCGAACTTAGGCGGCAGCCATTGCCTTGATGGCAGCGGACAGACGCGACTTGGCACGCGCAGCCTTGTTCTTGTGGACGATCTTCTTGTCAGCGATGCTGTCGATCGTGCTTTGAGCGGTCTTGAATGCAGCAGCTGCAGCTGCCTTGTCGCCACCAGCCACGGCCTTGCGGACGGTCTTGATAGCGGTGCGCAGACGCGAGCGCAGTGCCGAGTTGTGAGCGTTTTGAACGACGGCTTGGCGTGCGCGCTTGCGTGCTTGTGCGGTGTTTGCCATGGAAAATTCCCTGAAGAAACGGTAGCAAGCGCCCCGGGAGACACGGAAGGCCGAAGCGCGCAAATTGGTGAAAGACGGCAATTATACGCAGACTTCCCCATCCAATGCAAACCGTGTTGTGAAATCGCCCGAATGACAGCAGATTGCGGCTTTTGCGGCACTTTTGAGCGCATGGCGAGGCGGTCCCTATAATACGGCCGCAATTGCGCCCTTCCGTCACGCCAGGTGCGAACCCCACATGGCGCAGCCGGTCAGACCGCCATCGCCGTGTTTGCCTCCCGGACGGCGCCCAACCACGCATTCATCTTGAATCTCCTCAAAACCCTCGCCACGATCAGCGGCCTGACGATGCTCTCTCGCATCACCGGGCTCATCCGCGAAACGCTGATCGCCCGTGCCTTTGGCGCCTCGGTCTACACCGACGCCTTCAACGTCGCCTTCCGCATCCCCAACCTGCTGCGCCGGCTTTCTGCTGAAGGCGCGTTCTCGCAGGCCTTCGTGCCGATTCTGGGCGAGTTCAAGAACCGCCAAGGCGAGCACGAGACGCGCGCGCTGGTCGACTCCGTGGCGACGGTAATGACGTGGTTCCTGGTGATCATCTCGGCGCTGGGCGTGATCGGCGCGCCGTTGATCGTCACCGCCGTGGCGACGGGCTTCAAGGAACACGAGAGCCAGGCCTATATCTCGGCGATCTTCATGACGCGGGTGATGTTTCCGTACATCGGCCTGGTGTCGCTGGTGGCGCTGGCCTCGGGCATCCTGAATACGTGGCGGCAGTTTGCCGTGCCCGCCTTCACACCGGTCCTGCTGAACCTGTCGTTCATCGTGGCGGCGGTGTTCGTGGCGCCGTTTCTTGAGACGCCCATCTATGCGCAGGCCTATGCGGTGATGGTAGGCGGCATCCTGCAGTTGGCGATCCAGGTTCCGTCGTTGCGCAAAGTGGGGATGTTGCCGCGCGTGTCGTTCAACGTGCGGGCGGCGTGGCACCACCCGGGCGTGCGGCGTGTGCTCAAGCAGATGCTGCCGGCCACGCTGTCGGTGTCGGTGGCGCAGATCAGCCTCATCATCAATACGAACATCGCCTCGCGCCTGCCGGCGGGCAGCGTGTCGTGGCTGAACTATGCCGACCGGCTGATGGAATTTCCGACCGCACTGTTGGGCGTGGCGCTGGGGACGATCCTGCTGCCGAGCCTGTCGAAGGCCAGCGCAGAAGACCACCGCGAAGAGTATTCCTCCTTGCTCGACTGGGGCCTGCGGCTGACGGTGCTGCTGGCGCTGCCGTCGGCGGTAGGGTTGTTCGTCTTCGGGGCGCCGCTCACGGCCACGCTGTTCCACTACGGCAAGTTCACGGGCATGGACGTTGAGATGACGCGCCAGGCGCTGACGTCGTACGGCGTGGGGTTGGTCGGCCTGATCGTCATCAAGATCCTGGCGCCGGGCTTCTATGCGCGGCAGGACATCCGCACGCCGGTGAAGATCGCGCTGGTGGTGCTGGTGGTGACGCAGCTCTCCAACTATGTCTTTGTGCCGGTGTTCGGCCACGCCGGGCTGGCGCTGTCCATCAGCTTTGGTGCGACCATCAATGCGGCGCTGCTGTTCTTCGGGCTGCGCCGCCGCGGCTACTACCACCCGCTGCCGGGCTGGGGGCTGTTCCTGGCGCAGGTGACGTCGGCCGTGCTGCTGCTGGCCGGCCTGCTGCTCTGGCTTGCGCACAATTTTGATTGGGTGGGATTGGGCAGCAAGCCGCTCGTGCGCATCGCCTTGCTGGGGGCAAGCCTGGTCCTGTGCGCGGTGGTGTATTTCGGTACACTGTGGCTAACCGGTTTGAAGTTCTCCACGTTCAGAAAGAAGGCGATCTGATGACCACCAAAGTCCTCGATTATTTTTCGGCCCTGGTCGCGGACGACGACAGCATTCCCCTCACCGAAACCGCCCTGTCCATCGCACAGGACGCGTATCCGGATCTGGACCTGCAGGCGGAGCTGGCAGCCATCGACGTGCTGGTCGCGCGGATCAAGAACCGCGTGGCTGACGGCACGCCGGCCATCCAGCGCCTGCGCTTGCTCAATCAGTTCTTCTATCGCGAGCTGGGCTTCGGTCCCAATGCCAACGATTACTACGACCCCGAGAACTCGTACCTGAACGCTGTGCTGCAAAGCCGGCGCGGCATCCCGATCTCATTGGCGGTGCTGCTGATGGAGATCGGCCAGCAGATCGGCCTGCCGCTCAAAGGCGTGTCCTTTCCGAACCACTTTCTGGTGCGCATGAGCATTCCGGCGGGCGAGGTCGTGCTCGATCCACTGACGGGGCAAACGCTGTCGAAGGAAGAATTGCAGGACATGCTCGACCCGTACCTGGAAAAGGAAGGCATCGAAGACCCGAACTCGGTGCCGCTCGGGGTGTTCCTGCAGGTGGCAACGCACCGCGAGATCATCGCGCGCCTGCTGCGCAACCTGAAGGCGATCTATCTGCAGGAATCGCGCTGGCAGCGGCTGCTGGCAGTGCAGCAGCGGCTGGTGATCCTGCTGCCCGACTCCATTGAGGAGGTGCGCGACCGGGGGCTGGCCTACGCCAACCTGGAATGCTTCCGGCCCGCACTGGAAGACCTGGAAGCCTACGTGGACGCCCGACCCGACGCGGCCGATACGGCCAAGCTCAAGGAGCGCATGCCAACGCTGCGCGCCATGAGCAAGAACCTGAACTGACGCTTATTTCTGTGCCACAGCGCCGCGACGGCGCTTGAGCAGCTTCCATACGCCGCCGAGTGCCAGCGGCACAATCGCCGCGCCCAGGCCGATCAGCACGATCGTGTTCAGGTGCTCGCGGACGATGGGCACGTTGCCGAACAGGTCACCCGCCAGCACCAGCAGACCGACCCACAGCACGGCGCCGATCATGTTGAAGAGCTGGAACTTGGCAAACGTCATCTTCGACACACCGGCCACGAACGGCGCGAACGTACGCACCACCGGAATGAAGCGCGCCATCACCAGCGTCTTGCCGCCGTGGCGCTCGTAGAAACCGTGCGTCTTCATCAGCGCTTCGTGATCGAGGAAGCGGATGTGACCGTCAAATACCTTGGGGCCGATCCACGAGCCGACGAAGTAGTTGACGGTATTGCCTGTCGTGGCGGCAATCACCAGCAGCACGATCAGCAGCCAGGTATCCATCTGGCCGGTCGCGCACATGGCGCCGGCAATAAAGAGCAGCGTATCGCCGGGCAGGAAGGGCAGCACCACGAGGCCGGTTTCGGCAAACACAATGGCGAACAGCAGCACATACACCCACGCGCCGTACTGCTGAATCAGCAGGCCCAGCGATTTGTCGACATGCAGCACGATGTCGACCAGTTGCATCACGATATCCAAACCATCCCCCTAAGCGAGCGGGGAATGATACCGGATGCGACTTAGATTTCCCCTAGCCCTTGGTGGGGGCATCGCAGGCCTGCGTCGGTGCGCCACACAGGGTGTGACATTTATAATGCGCCGATGAATTCCGCCTCCGAATCCACCACCCCTGCCCGCCGTCCCATCCGCCCGCTGCCCGACCAGCTGATCAGCCAGATCGCGGCCGGCGAGGTGGTCGAACGGCCAGCCTCCGTGGTCAAGGAACTGCTGGAAAACGCGCTGGACGCCGGCGCCACGCAGCTCCAGATCAAGCTGGAGGAAGGCGGCGTGCGACGCATCGCCATTACCGACAACGGCGGCGGTATTCCGGCCGATGAACTGCCCGTTGCGCTGATGCGGCATGCGACCAGCAAGATCGGCTCGCTGGAAGAGCTGGAATCGGTGGCGACGCTGGGGTTTCGCGGCGAAGCGCTGGCCTCGATTGCCTCGGTGGCGGAGTTGACGCTCACCTCGCGCACCGCCCATGACGCGCACGCCACGCAAATTGTTGCGCAAACGGGGCGCGCGCAGCCGGCTTCAGGCGGCGTCGGCACCACGGTCGATGTGCAACATCTGTACTTCAACACGCCGGCGCGCCGCAAATTCCTGAAGACCGAGCAAACCGAGCTGGGTCATTGCATGGAAGTGATCCGCCGCACTGCGCTCGCGCGGCCCGATGTGGCCATCTCCGTGCATCACAACGGCAAGCCGTTGGAGCACTGGAACGCCACGCAAGCCGATTCGCGCACCGCTGCTGTGCTCGGTACAGACTTCGCCCGCGCACGCCTGCCCTTCGAAGAAGAAGCCGGCGAGTTGCGCCTCTTCGGCTTTGCCGGCCTGCCCACCGCCTCGCGCGGCCGGGCGGACCACCAGTTCTTCTACGTCAACGGCCGCTTCGTGCGCGACCGCCTGCTGACGCACGCCGTGCGCAGCGCCTACGAAGACGTGCTGCATGGCGACCGCTTCCCCGCCTACGTGCTGTGTCTGGAACTGCCGCCCGAAGCGGTGGACGTGAACGTGCATCCGTCCAAGATCGAGGTCCGCTTCCGTGACAGCCGTGCCGTGCACCAGTTCGTCTATCACGCGATCCAGCGCGCGCTATCGCGTCACGCCGGCGAACAGGGCGACAGCCTGCGCACCGACATCGCCGATGCACCGGGCGTTGCGGCCACGCCCTCGCCCGCCGACAACACGACGCGCTGGATCAACCAGATGGCCGCGCGGCAGACCTCGCTCGGCATTGCACAACCGCGTGCGGAATACCTGTCGATGATGCGTGGTGACAGCACGCCGATGCCTGCCTCGCGCCCGGCGTGGATGGCTGACGTGCCGAGCGCCGCAACGTTGTTCGACGGCGGCACCGCGACTGCCGAAGCACCGACGTCCATCGCGGAGCCCGTCGTCGCGCCGCAAACCGATGACGACGACGCCTACCCGCTCGGCTTCGCGGTCGCCCAGTTGCACGGCATCTACGTGCTGGCGCAGAACACGCGCGGCATGGTGCTGGTCGACATGCACGCCGCGCACGAGCGCATCCTCTACGAGCAGCTCAAGACGGCGCTGGAAGCCAAGCGCGTCGAAGTGCAACCGCTGCTGATTCCGGTCACGTTTGCCGCGAGCCCAGTGGAGATCGGCACCGCAGAGGAGTTCCGCGACACGCTCACGCTGCTGGGCTTCGATATCTCCGCCGTGTCGCCCACGACGCTGGCGGTGCGATCGGTTCCGACATTGCTGCAGAAGGCCGACGCGCAAGCCCTCGCCCGTGACGTGCTGCGTGATCTGCAAGCCTATGGCGGCTCGCGTGTGCTGGCCGAACGTCAGAACGAACTGCTCGCCACGCTGGCCTGTCACTCCGCCGTGCGTGCCAACCGCCGGCTGAATCTGGACGAGATGAACGCGCTCTTGCGCCAGATGGAAGCTACCGAACGCGCCGACCAATGCAACCACGGCCGCCCGACGTGGATCCAGCTCACCGTGGCTGACCTGGACCGCCTGTTCCTGCGCGGCCAGTGAGTTTGTGATGACCGTGTCTTCTGCAAACGCACCGCGCGCCGTCTGCCTACTCGGGCCCACCGCATCCGGCAAGACCGCTGCCGCGCTCAAGCTCGCTGAACGCTGGCCCGTCGAAATCATCAGCATGGATTCCGCGCTGGTGTATCGCGGCATGGACATCGGCACCGCCAAACCCAGCGCTGAAGAACAGGCCGTCGCGCCGCATCATCTGATCGACATCATCGATCCGCTCGATGCGTATTCCGCCGCGCAGTTCGCCACCGATGCCAACGCGCTGATCGACACCATCCGCGCACGCGGCAAGCTGCCGCTCATCGTCGGCGGCACGATGCTGTACTACAAGGCGCTCACGCAGGGCCTGTCCGACTTGCCCGGCGCTGATCCGGCCATCCGCGCGGAGATCGACGCCGAAGCCGCCCGCGACGGCTGGCCCGCGCTGCACGCCAAGCTCGCGCAGGTCGATCCGATTACGGCCGCGCGATTGCATACGACGGATGCGCAACGCATTCAGCGGGCGCTGGAGCTGTATCGGCTGACGGGGCAACCGATGTCGGCCTTGCTCGCACGCGAGGTCGGCGCAAACGCCTTCCAGCAACACGACGCTGCCGCGCCCTATCTGACGATTGCGCTGGAACCGTCGGACCGCCTTGTGCTACATGCGCGCATCGCCCAACGCTTTGATGCCATGCTCGCCGGCGGCCTGCTCGACGAAGTGGAAGCATTGCGCCGTCGTGGCGATCTTTCGCCCACGTTGCCGTCCATCCGCTGCGTAGGCTATCGCCAGGCGTGGGCCTACCTCGACGGCGAGATCGACAAGACCGCGCTGCGCGAACAAGGCATCGCTGCCACGCGCCAGCTCTGCAAGCGCCAGATCACCTGGCTGCGCAGCACGCCGGAGCGGCACGTGGTCGATTGCCTCGCCCCCGATTACGTCGACCAGGTCGCGCGCCTGGTCCAAACCTCACTGGAATCGCCATCACCACAATGACCACCGCCGACACCGCTACCACCTTTACGCTGCGCCCTGCCACGCCGGATGATTGCGCGGCGCTCGTTCGCCTGATCACCGCACTGGCCGAGTACGAAAAGCTCACGCACCTCGTGCAGACCACGCCCGAGGCGCTCGCCACCATGCTGTTCGGCCCGCGCCCGTATTGCGAGGCGGTGATGGCGGAAGTCGAAGGGCAAGCCGTCGGCTTTGCGCTGTTCTTCCACAACTTCTCGACGTTCCTCTGCAAGCCAGGCCTGTATCTGGAGGACCTGTTTGTCGAGCCGGAACATCGTGGTCTTGGCATTGGCAAGGCACTGCTGATTCACCTCGCACGCCTGGCGCAGGAACGCGACTGCGGCCGCTTTGAATGGAGCGTGCTCGACTGGAACGCACCGTCGATCGCCTTCTATGAAGCCATGGGCGCCGACGTGCTGCCCGAGTGGCGCATCTGCCGCGCCACCGGCGATGCACTCGGCACGATGGCTGCCATCCCCATGCCTGCTGCACTGGCCGCGTAAGCCGCAACACGCCCGAATTTGACCGCAAGCCCCGGAGTGTCGCGTGCGCGCCGGGCGCCTAACCTTCGCTGCATCAAACACCACGTTGATGGAGCGAACCATGAACACCCCCACCTCCCTCCGCTACGCCATTGGTGCCGGCACGCTCGGGCATGTGCTGGTCGCGGCCAATGCGCGCGGTATCTGCGCGTTGCTGCTCGGCGATCAGCCTGATGCGCTGCGCGCCGAACTCGCCATGGCATTTCCCAATGCAGCGTTGACGCGTGACGACACCGCGCTCACATCGCAACTGGCGCAAGCCATCGCCTTGGCCGATGCACCGTCCGGCCACTTTGACGGCGCGCTCGACATCGGCGGCTCCCCCTTCCAACAAGAGGTCTGGCAAGCACTGCGCGACATCCCACCGGGCACCACCGCCACCTACACTGAGATTGCCCGGCGTATCGGCCGCCCCGAAGCCGTGCGCGCTGTCGCCACAGCCTGCGCCGCCAACCTGCTGGCCATCGTCATCCCGTGCCACCGCGTCGTGCGCGCCGATGGTGGATTGGCGGGCTATCGCTGGGGCATCGCGCGCAAACGCGCATTGCTCTCCATGGAGCTCGGCGCATGACGCGCACACAGCTTGACCTCATCGATTGGCATACCGTTGAAGACGCGCTCAACGACGTCGGCAGCGCCGTGCTGCCCGGCCTGCTCGCGCACGACGCTTGCGATACGCTGGCCGCCCTTTACCCGCGCGATAACCTCTACCGCTCGCGCGTGGTGATGGCACGCCACGGCTTCGGGCGCGGCGAATACAAGTACTTCGCTTATCCGCTACCCGATGTCATCGCGCAGTTGCGCGGCGCGCTGTATCCGCAACTTGCGCCCATCGCCAACCGCTGGAACCAAGCCATGGGCATCGACGTACGTTACCCCGCTGCGCATGCCGACTTCCTGCGCCGCTGCCACGAGGCGGGGCAATTGCGCCCCACGCCACTGATCCTGCAATACGGCCCCGGCGACTACAACTGCCTGCATCAAGACCTCTACGGCGAGCACGTCTTCCCGTTGCAGGTGGCGATCCTGCTGTCCGAGCCCGGCGGCGAATTCACCGGCGGCGAATTCGTCATGACCGAGCAGCGCCCGCGCATGCAGTCGCGCCCCGAAGTCGTACCGCTGCGCAAAGGCGACGCAGTGGTCTTTGCCGTGCACCACCGGCCCGTACAGGGCACGCGCGGCGTGTATCGCGTCAACATGCGCCACGGCGTGAGCCGCCTACACACCGGACAGCGGCATACTGTGGGCATCATCTTCCACGATGCCCTGTGAGGCCGAGCGCATGACAACCGGCGATCTCTTTGCCGACCAGCAACCCGTTGATGACGCGCGCATCGTGCTCGGGCCGGCCTCGTTCGTGCTGCGCGGCTTCGCACTGGCGGACGCGCCCGCGCTGCTGGCCGCCGTGGAGGCCATCGCGCAACGCGCACCGTTCCGCCACATGGTCACGCCGGGCGGCTTTGAGATGTCGGTCGCGCTCACCAACAGCGGCTCGCTGGGCTGGACGTCCGATCGTCGCGGCTACCGCTATGCCGCGCAGGATCCGCTGAGCAACCAGCCGTGGCCCCCATTGCCCGACGTGTTTCTGCGCCTCGCGCGCGATGCCGCTGCCGAAGCCGGCTTCCCCGGCTTCACACCCGACGCCTGCCTCATCAACCGCTACGTGCCCGGCACGCGGCTCTCGCTCCACCAGGACCGCGATGAGCAGGACTACAGCGCGCCCATCGTTTCGGTGTCGCTCGGTATGCCTGCGATCTTCCTGTTTGGCGGGCACAAACGCGCGGACAAGACGCAGCGCGTGCCGCTCTTCCACGGTGACGTTGTCGTCTGGGGCGGCCCTGACCGCCTGCGCTATCACGGCGTTGCACCACTCAAGGAGCACCCGCATCCGCTGCTGGGCGCGCAGCGCATCAACCTCACCTTCCGCAAAGCGGGCTGACCGCATTGGCCAACACCATGACCGTCGCTGCCGATCTGTCCGACGAGGCTTACACGCGTGCCGCAGATTTCCTCGCTTCGCTCGACGACGACTGGGCGCGCCACATCGCCGCCATTGGCCCATGCCGCCACGCTGCCAAACCCGCGCGCGAACCGTACGAAGCGCTCGTACGCGCCATCGCCTATCAGCAACTGCATGCCAAGGCGGGCGACGCCATCCTCGAACGCTTCCTGGCGCTGTACCCCGGCGTAAGCTTTCCTTCGCCCGCGCAGGTACTGGCCACCGATGACGCAGCGCAACGCAGCTGCGGCTTTTCGGCGACCAAGCTGGCCACCATTCGCGGCATCGCGCAGGCCGCGCTCGATGGCGTGGTGCCCACGCGCGATGCGGCGCTCGCCATGCCGGACGAAACGCTCATCGACCGGCTCGTCACACTGCGCGGCGTCGGCCGCTGGACGGTCGAGATGCTGCTGATCTACACGCTGGAGCGCTCCGACATCCTGCCCGCCGACGACTTTGGCGTGCGCGACGGTTACCGCCGCCTGAAACGCTTGGAAACCATGCCCACGCGCAAGCAGATGGCAGACATCGGCCGGGCATGGAGCCCCTACCGCACCATCGCCGCGTGGTACCTCTGGCGGATGCCGACCAAGTGACACACCCGCCGCACCGAATTTGACCGCAAGACGCGGAGTGTCCCTGCCGGGGCACGCGCCTACAGTACAGGCATTGATCTCAGGAACCTGACGCCATGTCCAACCTGCCGCTCTCCGTCGAAGACGACCCGCGCTGGGCCCAGGTGCTCGCGCGTGATCCCTCGGCCGATGGCACGTTCGTCTATGCCGTGAAGACCACGGGCGTGTATTGCCAGCCCAGCAGCCCATCGCGCCTGCCGCGCCCCGAAAACGTGGCGTTCTTCGACACCGCCGCTGACGCCGAGGCCGCCGGCTACCGCCCGAGCCGCCGCGCCAGCCCGGACCAGACCACCGCACGCGCGCAGCAGGCCGCGCTGGTCGCGGCTGCCTGCCGCCGTATCGAAGCTGCCGATACACCGCCCTCGCTTGACGTGCTGGCGCAGGACGCCGGCCTGAGCACGTATCACTTCCACCGTCTGTTCAAGAGCGTGACCGGCCTGACCCCCAAGGCCTATGCGGACGCCCACCGCGCACGCAAGCTGCGCGCGCAGCTGGGGCGCGGCAGCTCCGTCACCGAAGCCATCTACGACGCGGGCTTCAACGCCAGCAGCCGCTTCTACGAGGCCTCCGACCACGTGCTCGGCATGACCGCCAGCCGCTACCGCGCGGGCGGCGCGCAGACCACAATCCGCTTTGCCGTGGGCGAGTGCTCGCTCGGCTCGATCCTGGTGGCGCAGAGCGACCGGGGCATCTGCGCGATCCTGATGGGCGATGACCCGGATGCCCTCGTGCGCGATCTGCAGGACACCTTCCCCAAAGCCGAGTTGATTGGTGGCGACGCGGGTTTTGAGGATTTGGTGGCCAAAGTGGTCGGGCTGATTGAGGTGCCCTCTCTTGGCTTGGACCTGCCACTGGACGTGCGCGGCACCGCCTTCCAGGAACGGGTATGGCAGGCGTTGCGCGAAGTGCCACCAGGCAGCACGACCAGCTACGCGGAGATTGCGGAGCGCATTGGCTCTCCCAAGGCGGTGCGCGCGGTGGCGCAGGCGTGCGCGGCCAACCATATCGCCGTGGCCATTCCATGCCATCGCGTGATCCGGCGCGACGGCAATACCTCCGGCTATCGCTGGGGCGTGGAGCGCAAACGCGCGCTGCTGGAGCGCGAAGCGCATGCCGAAGCCCTGCCTGTGGCGTGAACACCTGGACGCTGCTGGGCGCCAACGGCCAGCCCTATGAGAGCGCCATGCCCGGCACGCTGGGCGGGCATCGGCGGGCACGCATCTATGGCCGGCTCGATTGCCGTGCGGCACGGCAATCCATCGCGCGCGGCGGCTATGTCCGGCACCGCGTGTTCTTCCTGAACGAAGCCGATGCGCGTGCCGCCGGCTATCGCCCTTGCGCAGTCTGCATGCCGCAGGCGTACGCAGCGTGGAAAAGATCCATGCATTCCGGGTAAAGTCGCGGTCTTATCTTCGAACACACGCCTCGCGCGCCATGATCAAACCCCTGTTTCTTGCCGTGCTCGCCGCCATTGCGCTGGCGGGCTGCGGCCGTTCCGAAGACGTACAGAAGTCCGCTGCGCCAGCACCTGCTCAGGCCTCTGCTCCCGTCGCAACCCCCGCGAGCGCGCCTGCAACCAGCACCCCCGAGCTCAGTGAAGCCGAGCAAGCCAAGGCCGCAGACATCGCCCGCGCCGCGATTGAGAAATACAAGCTGACCAGCCTGTCGCCCGAATGCTTGTCGTTCATGGCCGGGCTGGAAGACGACACGCACTACAACGTCGAAGTGCTGGAAAACCACACGCCGGCTTGCGGTGGCGATCCGAACACCGCGCCGCACGTGGTCACCCTGCTGATCGACAAGAACACCGGCGCGCTGCAGAAAGACGACCCGGCAAACGGCGATTACGTGCCGCTCAAGTAAGTCGCTCGCCAGCGCCACGCATAAAAAAACCGCCGAACTTGTCGGCGGTTTTTTGTTGGGCGCAAACTTCGCGTCGGCGCATCAGACCACGATCGTCTGCGCTTCGCCAGCCTGGCGGGCGCGGATTTCGCCGATCTGGTAGACCGTCTCGCCCGCGTCCTTCAGGTGGGCGATGGCGGCCGGCGCGTCGGCTGCCGACACGATCACGACCATGCCGATGCCGCAGTTGAACACGCGGTGCATTTCGTCGTCGGCCACATTGCCGGCCTTCTGCAGCCACTGGAACAGCGGCGGCAGCGTCCAGGCGCTCTTGTGCAGCACGGCGGTCAGGTTGTCTTGCAGCACGCGCGGCACGTTTTCGGTCAGGCCACCACCGGTGATGTGGGCCATACCCTTGACGGTCAGCTTTTCGATCAGCGACAGCAGCGGCTTCACGTAGATGCGCGTCGGCGCCATGATGGCGTCCTGCAGGCGCTGGCCGTGGAAGTCGGCATTCAGGTCCGGGCGCGACACCTCAATGATCTTGCGCACCAGCGAGTAGCCGTTCGAATGCGCACCCGACGAGGCCAGGCCCAGCACCACGTCGCCCTCGGCAATGGTGGTGCCATCGATGATCTTGCGCTTTTCGACCGCGCCGACGGCAAAGCCGGCCAGGTCGTATTCGCCGTCCGGGTACATGCTCGGCATTTCAGCGGTTTCGCCGCCGATCAGCGCGCAACCGGCCAGTTCGCAACCCTGGGCGATACCCTTGACCACGGTGGCAGCCGTGTCGACGTCGAGCTTGCCGCAGGCGAAATAATCCAGGAAGAACAGCGGCTCGGCGCCCTGCACCAGGATGTCGTTCACGCTCATGGCCACCAGATCCTGGCCGACCGTGTCGTGGCGGTTCAGTGCAAACGCCAGCTTGAGCTTGGTGCCCACACCGTCGGTGCCGGACACCAGCACCGGCTCCTGGTACTTCTTGGACAGCTCGAACAGCGCGCCGAAGCCGCCGATGCCGCCCAGCACGCCTTCGCGCATCGTGCGCTTGGCAAACGGCTTGATGCGGTCAACCAGGGCGTCACCCGCCTCAATGTCGACGCCTGCGTCACGGTAAGACAGGCCTGCGGATGGGGTTTCGGAAGCGCTCATACTGACGTCTGAATAGAAAAAAACCGGTGAGGAAGGCAGGACGGCGGCGGGAAGTCACAAAAATCGGACCCGCCGGTCCAGTAAAATCACGATTTTACCGGATGCGGCCCTCCCGATGGCCGCTTTTCGGCTCCGCCCACCCTCTTCAAGAACCGTCGTCGCCCATGAACGCCCCGTTGCTGTCGCAGGAGACCAAGCGCACGCTCGCCTGGATTGCCGTGGCGATCGTCTTTTTTGCGCTGCTCAAGCTGCTGGCGCCGACGCTCACGCCGTTCCTGTTCGCGTTCATCCTGTCGTACATCCTGCATCCCGGCGTGGAGTGGCTGCAGCGTCACCGTGTGCCGCGCGCGCTGGGCGTGCTCCTGATGATCCTGCTGCTGACGGTGATTGGCGTGGCGCTTACGCTGCTGGTGCTGGCCGTGCTGCAGAAAGAGATTCCGGCCATCCGCGAACAGCTGCCCGGCATGCTGGCCAAGCTCAATGCGGCGGTCTCGCCCAAGCTGGCGGAGATGGGCGTGCCGGTTCGGCTCGACTTTCCCGGCCTGCGCAAACTGCTGACCGAGCAGCTCGCCTCCGGCCCGGAAGACGTGATGTCCACGGCGCTGAACACCCTGCGCGTGTCGGGCTCAGCAGCGCTGCAGGTGCTGGCCACGGCCTTTCTCGTGCCGATCGTGATGTTCTACCTGCTGATGGACTGGAACATGCTGATGCGCCGGATCGAAGCAGCCGTACCGCGCCGGTGGCTGGCCAAGACGCGCGAGCTGGCCAGCGAGACCGACGGCCTGCTCTCCCAATACCTGCGCGGGCAGATCATCGTGATGCTGGTGCTGGCGGTGTACTACTCGTCGGGCCTGGCGCTGGCGGGCTTTGATGTAGCGCTGCCGGTGGGCATCTTCACGGGCCTGGCGGTGTTCATCCCCTACATCGGTTTCGGCATCGGCCTGACGCTGGCCGTCCTTGCTGCGCTGTTGCAGTTCGGCAACCTGTACGGTTTGCTGGCGGTGGCAGTGGTCTACGGCATCGGTCAGATGCTCGAAGGCTTCTATCTGACGCCGCGCCTGGTGGGCGAGCGCATCGGCCTGCACCCGCTGGCCGTCATCCTCGCCTTGCTGGCTTTTGGCCAATTGTTCGGATTTTTCGGTATCCTGCTGGCCCTGCCGATCAGTGCTGTGCTACTGGTCGGTTTGCGGCAGATTCGGCAGCTTTACCTGAGCAGCAGGCTCTACCGCGAATAACTTACCCGCTGCATTACCGCCGCCTGACACAGCCACCTTAGCCTCATGGCCCAACCAGAACAGCTACCGCTCGAACTCGGCGCGCCCCCCGCTCCGACCTTCGACAACTTCGTCGCCGCTGGCAACGAAGAGGCGCTGCTGCGCCTGCGCGCCCTGGTTCCGCAGGTGGTGGACGGCACCGCCACCGACCGCCTCGTCTACCTGTGGGGCGAGGAAGGCAGCGGCCGCAGCCACCTGTTGCAGGCCATCTGCGCCCAGGCCGAGGCCGGCGGCTACGAAGTCCGCACGCTGGAGCCCGATGCGCCGGCCGAAGCCTATGACTTTGACCCGAAAGTCACGGTCTGGACCATCGACGACGCCGAGCACCTGGACGAATGGGCGCAAATTGCCGTGTTCAACCTCGTCAACGAAGTGCGCGCGCACCCGCATGCTGCCATCGCCATCGCTGGGGCCGCTGCCCCGATGTCGATGCCGCTGCGTGAAGACCTGCGCACTCGCCTGGGCTGGGGCCTGGTCTACTGGCTGCGCCCGTTGTCCGATGCCGACAAGGTGGAAGCCTTGCGCCACGCCGCCCGTGAGCGCGGCATGCAGCTCTCGGCCGACGTTCCGCAGTGGCTTGTGACGCATTCCTACCGCGACATGCCGAGCCTGATGGCCCTGCTGGACGCCCTCGACACCTATTCGCTCGCCCGCAAGCGCGCCGTCACCCTGCCGCTTGTGCGCGACATGCTCGCGCTGATGAAGTGAATGCCGGCTTGATTCCGGGGCAGATGCGGTTGGTTACGTAACCTTCGGGTAAAATCGCCGCCCATGAATCTGGCCCTCTTCGACCTCGATCACACCCTCATCCCCACCGACAGCGACCACGAGTGGGGACGTTTCCTCATCCGTCGCGGCGTGGTGGACGCGTCCGAATACCAGCGCAAGAACGACCAGTTCTATGCCGACTACAAAGCCGGCACGCTGGATATCCAAGCCTTCCTGCGCTTTGCCCTGGCACCGCTCGCTGCGCACTCGCGCGACACGCTGGCCCAGTGGCATGCGGAATTCATGCACGAGGTGATCCGCCCGAAGATCACCCCGCAGGCCCAGGCGCTGGTCTACAAGCATCTGGACGCCGGTGACCTCTGCTGCGTGGTCACGGCCACCAACAGCTTCGTCACCCGTCCGATCGCCCAGGCGTTCGGCATCGACCACCTGATCGCCACCGAGCCCGCCACCGCTGACGGCGCACCCGACAGCGCCTTCACCGGCGAGGTAGCCGGCACGCCGAGCTTTCGCGAGGGCAAGGTCGCCCGCGTGCATGACTGGCTGGCCGACATGGGCCGCGGCTGGAAGGACTTCGAGCACAGCACGTTCTACAGCGATTCCGCCAACGACGTGCCGCTGCTGGAAGAGGTGACCGACCCCGTGGCCACCAACCCGGACGACACGCTGCGCAACCTCGCAGCTTCGCGCAATTGGCGCATCATGGATCTCTTCTAAGCTGAGCGCGGCGTGATCAAGAAACTCATCAATCGCCTGCTAGGCAAGACCACTTCAGAACCCGCTTCGACCGCTACGGCCGCCGAGCCGGGAACGCCTCCCGCCAAGAAAGCCCGTGCCCCCAGGGCGCCCAAAGCGGCCAAGGCGCGCGGCAAATCCACCGGTGGCGTACCGCGCCAGGCACGTGTGTGGAACGTGGAAGAGCACGGCATCGACCCGAAGCTGCTCTCGCGCAACGCGGTCAAGGTCACCTCCACGCTGCAGGAAGCGGGCTACGACGCCTTCATCGTGGGTGGCGCGGTGCGCGATCTGCTGCTGGGCATCAAGCCGAAAGACTTCGACGTGGCCACCAACGCCACGCCTGATCAGGTGCAGGCGCTATTCCGCCGCTCGCGCATCATCGGCCGGCGCTTCCAGATCGTGCACGTGACGTTCTACGGCGGGCGCGATCAGGAAATCATTGAAGTCTCGACTTTCCGCGCGCTGGTGGATGCCGTGGAAAGCGAGCAGGTGCCGGCCGGCAAGCGCGTCAAGCGCACCGACCTGGACCACCACACGCATGCCGTGGACGCCAGCGGCCGCGTGCTGCGCGACAACGTCTGGGGCACCCAGGCGGAAGACGCCACCCGCCGCGACTTCACCGTCAACGCGATGTACTACGACCCCGCCGACGAAACCGTGCATGACTACCATCACGGCATGGAAGACATGCGCGCGCGCACGCTGCGCATGATCGGCGACCCGCTCACCCGTTACCGCGAAGACCCGGTGCGCATGCTGCGCGTGGTGCGCTTTGCGGCCAAGACCGGTTTCGATATCGACCCCGATACGCGTGCGCCGATTGCCGAGCTGGGCCCATTGATCCACAACGTGCCGGCCGCGCGCCTGTTCGACGAGATGCTCAAGCTGCTGATGTCGGGCCACGCCTGGGCGTCGCTGCAGGAGCTGCGCAAGGCGGGCCTGCACCGCGGTCTGCTGCCGCTGCTGGATGTGGCGCTCGAACAGCCGATGGGCCAGCGCTTCGTGCAGCTCGCGCTCGACAACACGGACGATCGCGTGAAGGCCGGCAAGCCGGTCTCGCCGGGCTTCCTGTTTGCCTCGCTGCTGTGGCACCACGTGGTCGAGCATTGGAACCGCCGTCGCTCGGCTGGCGAACCGTTGATCCCCGCGCTGCACACCGCCATGGACGAAGTGCTCGACCGCCAGACCGAGCAACTCGCCATCCAGCGCCGCTTCACGTCCGACATGAAGGAAATCTGGAGCATGCAGCCGCGCTTTGAAAAGCGCTCGGGCCGCATGCCATATCGCCTGCTCGAATCGCCGCGCTTCCGCGCGGGGTATGACTTCCTCGTTCTGCGCTGCGCCTCGGGCGAACTGCCGCAAGAGCTCGCCGACTGGTGGACTGATTTCCAGAATGGCGACGGCGACACCCGCGATGCTTTGATGGCCCAAGCCAAGCAAAACCCTGCCCCGAGAGGCGGCGCAACGGACAGCGCAACCGGCAGCTCCACTGGGCCGGCCAAACGCCGTCGCCGCCGACGCGGTCCGGCAAAATCGGATACAGTCGAACGCGTCAGTCCGGAAGGCTCGGAGGGAACGTGAAGACAGTGGCGTACATCGGCATCGGTGCCAACCTGGGCGACGCTCGCCAGGCTGTGAAAGATGCCGTGGTCTGCCTTGCGCAGCAGGTTGGCATCACCATCACCGGCAAATCCAGCCTGTACCGCAGCGCGCCCGTCGATGCCAGCGGCGACGACTACATCAACGCCGTGGTGCGCCTCGATACGCATTTCACGGCGGGCCAACTGCTCCGCATCTGTCACCACATTGAAGACCAGTTCGGCCGCGAGCGCCCGTTTCGCAACGCGCCGCGCACGCTGGACCTGGATCTGCTGCTCTACGGCGACCACGTCCTCACCTCGCCCGAACTGACCGTACCGCACCCGCGTGTAGGCCAGCGCGCCTTTACGCTGCTGCCGCTGCATGAACTGGCGCCCGATCTCGTGATCCCGGGCATCGGTGCGGTGGCTGACCTGCTGCCCGGTGTGGCCGACCAGCGCATCGAGAAGACCTCGATGTGCCAATGCATGCGCGCCAAGCAGCCCGCTGCCTAACTCTGCATTCCGCCTTACCGCCTGTTGATGGCACTTGATCATCTGCGCCGCATCGTTGTTGAAGGGCCCATTGGCGTGGGCAAGACCACGCTGGCCCAGCGCTTGGCCGACCACCTGCGTGCGGCCACGCTGTTCGAGACGCCGGCTGAAAACCCCTTCCTCGCCCGCTTCTACGCTGAACCCGCACGCTATGCGCTGCCGGTGCAGCTACGCTTCCTGCTGCAACGCGCCGAGCGGCTCGCCACGTGGCACAAGGCCACACTCACGGGTGAGCGCATCGTTGCCGACAGCTTCCTGCCGCGCGACCGCCTGTTCGCTCAGCTCACGCTGCCGGCTGACGAACTCGCGCTGTACGACGCGATGGCGAAAGCGCTGGCGCTGCCCCAGCAACGCATCGATCTGGTGATCTGCCTGCAGGCCCGTGCCGAAGACCTGCTGCCGCGTATTGCCAAGCGCGCCGTTCCTTACGAAACGGGCATCGATGCCGACTACCTCGAACGCATCTGCGCCGCGTACGGCGAGCTGTTTCTGTATTACGATGCCGCACCGACGCTGATCGTCGACACCGCTGCCTTCGACCCCGTTGGCAACGACGACGATTTCCGCACCTTGCTTGCCCGCATCGACGCGATGCGCGGCCCCAAGGAATTCATCAAGCTCGCGACCCGGTAGCAGACCCACGCGCGGTCTGTCTGGATGGTCGCGACGACCAACTGGATACCAG
Source organism: Ralstonia insidiosa (assembly GCF_008801405.1). Classification (NCBI taxonomy): domain Bacteria; kingdom Pseudomonadati; phylum Pseudomonadota; class Betaproteobacteria; order Burkholderiales; family Burkholderiaceae; genus Ralstonia; species Ralstonia insidiosa. Next base: position 3,219,366 of record NZ_VZPV01000001.1, read on the forward strand.
TCCATGAGCTATCTCCAGGAATCGAACCGCAAGGCCGTCACGGTGACTTCGTTGCAGGCCATGCGTGCCGCCGGCGATCGCATCGCCATGCTGACGGCCTACGACGCCAGCTTCGCCGCCCTGATGGACCGCAACGGCGCCGATGTGCTGCTGGTGGGCGATTCGCTCGGCAACGTGATGCAGGGCCAGAAGACCACGCTGCCGGTCACGCTCGACCACATCGTCTATCACACCGAATGCGTGTCGCGCGGCATCGACAAAGCGCTGCTCGTGTCGGACCTGCCCTTCGGCACGTATGGCACGCCCGAGCAGGCCTTCCACAGCGCTGTGCGCGTGATGCAAGCCGGCGCGCAGATGGTCAAGCTCGAAGGCGGCGTTTGGCTCGCGCCCACCATCCAGTTCCTCGTCGAACGCAGCATTCCGGTGTGCGCACACATCGGCCTGACGCCGCAGTCGGTGCATGCCTTCGGCGGCTTCAAGGTGCAGGGCCGTGGCGATGAAGCGGCCAAGCAGTTGAAGCTCGACGCGCTGGCCGTGCAGGATGCTGGCGCACAACTCGTCGTCATGGAAGCGATTCCGGCCGCGCTGGCCGGCGAGGTGACGCGCTTGCTGGCGATTCCCACCATCGGCATCGGCGCGGGGCTGGAGTGCTCGGGCCAGGTGCTCGTCATGCACGACATGCTGGGCGTGTTCCCTGGCCACCGGCCCAAGTTCGTGCGCAACTTCATGGATGGGCAGACCACCATCGACGGCGCGGTCGCAGCCTACGTGGCCGCCGTCAAGGACGGCACGTTCCCCGGCCCCGAACACACGTTCGCCTGAGCGCCCCACGGATGGAAATCTGGTCGGCTACCGTCGACGCATTCGCCCTGCTCGCCAGCGGCGATGCCGCGTTGTGGACGATCGTCTGGGTATCGTTGAAGGTGGCGATTGCCGGGTTGTTGCTGGCGGCGCCACCGGGGCTGCTCATCGCCTACACCATCGCCATGCACCGCTTTGCCGGGCGTCGCGCACTGGTGGTGCTGGCGCAGGCCTCGCTGTCGTTTCCGACGGTGCTGATCGGGCTGCTGCTGTATCTGCTGCTCTCGCGCCAAGGGCCACTCGGGGGTTTCGGGCTGCTGTTCACGCAGGGTGGGATGATCCTCGGGCAAGCAGTGCTCGGGCTGCCAGTCATCGTTGCCTTTGCGCTGACGACGCTCGAACGGGCTGATCCGCGCCTGGCCGAAACGGCGCGCGTGCTCGGTGCCGGACGCGTGCGCCTGCTGCTGACGGTGTTTCGTGAACTTCGCTTCGGCCTGATGGCGGCCGTGGTGGCAGGCTTCGGCCGCGTCATCGCAGAGGTCGGCTCCGCGCTGATGGTTGGCGGCAATATCGAGGGCATCACGCGCACCATGACGACGGCGATTGCGTTGGAAACCAGCAAGGGCGAGTTCGCGCAAGGCATTGCGCTGGGCATCGTGCTGATCGTGCTGGCGCTGCTCGTCAACCTCGTGCTGGCGTGGCTGCAGGGCGCTGGCAACTATCGACGGGAAGCCGCATGAGCGCCCCCTCGCAACCGATGATGGTGTTCGAGCACCTGCGCTGCCAGCACGGCACGCGCATGCTGTTCGACATTCCACGCTTGGCACTGTCGGCGGGCAACGCGATTGTCATCACGGGCGCCAATGGTGTCGGCAAGACGACGCTGCTACGCATGCTGGCGGGGCTCGCACCGACGCATGGCGCGACGGTCGACCTTGGCCGTGGACCACAACCGCTGTCGCCCTACCCGGCCGATCTGCGCACGCGGCTCACGTATGTGCACCAGCATCCGTACCTGTTCCGTACATCGGTGCGGTCCAATCTCAGTTATGGGCTGACCACCGGCGCACACCGCGTGCCACGCGCAGAACTGGCCGGCCGCATCGACGAGGCCGTCCGCTGGGCTGGGCTGCAGCACGTGGTGGATGTGCCGCCCGAACGCCTGTCCGGCGGCGAGACGCAGCGCCTGGCGCTGGCCCGCGCACGCGCACTGCGCACGGATGTGCTGCTGCTCGATGAACCAACGTCGAACCTGGATGGCGCTGCGCGCGAACAGGTCATCGCGTTGGTCGGAGAGTTGGCCGCAGAAGGCCGCGCGCTGCTGATGGTGTGCCACGACCGCGAGCTCATCAACCTGCCCGGGGTTGCGCGCTGGAAACTAGAGAGCGTCGACGGCCAGGGGCGGCTCGAAATACGCGGGCACCACGCCGCGTAGGGCGTTGCATACAGCGATCGCCTCGGCGCGGGCAACGTCGGCGCGCGTCAACACACGCTCCCGCAGCGGAGCGCCCAGCCAAGGCGTTGCGTCTTCCAGCAGCACGGCACGCATCACGCCCGGCAGCACACCCGCCGACAGCGGCGGCGTCCACCACGCGCCATCCAGCTTGACCAGCACCGTGGTGCGACCGCCTTCGGCCAATGTGCCGTCCTCGTTGAAGAACACCGTATCGAATGCGCCCTCGCGCTCGGCGGCCTGCCAGGCGGCGTCGTAATCGGCGCGCAGACTGGTCTTGTGGGAAGGCAGACTGTGTGCGGCCTCGCGTGTTTGCGATGCAACCAGCAAACGCACCGGCGCATCCCAAGTCGCAGGCAGCGGTGACAGCGGTGCTGCCGTCACGCTCGCAGTGCCATTGGGCGCAAGCGACAAACGCATGCGGTACTCGCCCTCAGGTGCCAGCGACGCACACTCACGCGCCACCTCACCTGCCAGCGCGGCACGATCCAACGGAAACCCAAACGCCTGCGCGGAACGCCCGAGCCGCGCCAGATGTCGCTCCAGCAGCGGCACACCATCGTGCGTCGCGCGCATCGTCTCGAACAGCGACAAGCCCGCATCGAGCGCGGTCACGAAACGCGCCTTCAACTGGCACTCGGCGTATTCCTCATCGGCGATGCTGTCGTGCACGATGCCCGAGCCGATACCGAGTTCGCCTTTTCGCAGGCCATCGCTGCCGGGCACACTCAGCACCAGCGTGCGGATCGCCACCGAGAAGCACGCATCGCCCATCACGCTGTCATCGGCAGGTGCATCGACCCAGCCGATGGCGCCGGTATAAAGACCACGCGGCTCGGGCTCCAGTGCATCGATGATCTCCATCGTCCGCCGTTTGGGGGCGCCGGTAATCGAGCCACACGGGAACAGCGCGCGCAGACAATCGGCGAGGCCGGTGGCGGGCGGAATCTCCGCCTCCACGGTGGACGTCATCTGCAGCACGCTGCCGAACGGCGTCACCTCGAACAGCGCCGGCACACGCACCGAGCCAGGGCGCGCGAGGCGGCCCAAATCGTTGCGCAGCAGGTCGACGATCATCAGGTTTTCAGCGCGGTTCTTTTCGTCGGCAGCCAGTGCGGTGGCGCGGGTCGCGTCGACTTCGGCGTCGCCCGTGGCGGGTGCCGTGCCCTTCATCGGCCGCGCGATAAGCTGGCCTGCGTGATGCGAGAAGAACAACTCCGGCGAGCACGACAGGATCGCCCCACCCTCCGGCAGTCCAATGAACGTGCCATACGGCACCGGCTGACGCGCGCGCAGGCGTCGATACAGCGCAGCCGGCGCGCCGAACGCCGTCATGCGCAGGCGGTAGGTGTAGTTGACTTCGTAAGTGTCGCCCGCCGCAATCCAGTCGTGGATGCGGTCAATGGCGTGGGTGTAGGTGGCGTGATCGACACTGGCAGCGCAGTCGAACAGACCAGCCGCGCCCCTCGCTTCAGGCCACGCGTCGAACAGCGCATCCACCTCAGCCGGCGACAGCACCTGCAGCGAGCGAAACAGCAGCACGCGCAGGCGGCCATCGTGGCCGGGAAGTGACGAGGAATTTGCAGTGGAAGCCGGCAAACCGACCAGCGGCTTGCCGAACTCATAGGGTGCAACGATCAGGGCATGCAAGCCCGCGCGCCATGCGGCACGCAGATCGTCGTCCAGACCCTCCAGCACACCGGCTGGCCGGAAAAACTCACCTGCATAACCGGTGTACCAGCGCGAACACGGTACGCCGCCCGAGGTGGCATCGTCCAGCAGCGCGAACGGCGCGCCGGCTTGCGGCAACTGCATGACGATGTCCCCCGGTTACTGCGGTAACGCTGTGCTTAAGAGGAGAAGAAGTTCTTCACCTTGTCCATCCACGTTTGCTCTTGCGGGCTGTGCCGCGAGCCGCCTTCGTGCACGGACTTGTCGAACTGTTTGAGCAGCTCTTTCTGATGCTCCGTCAGCTTGACCGGTGTCTCGATGTTGATGTGCACATAGAGATCGCCCGCATAGCCCGAGCGCACGCCCTTGATGCCCTTGCCGCGCAGGCGGAACGTCTTGCCAGCCTGCGTGCCTTCCGGCACCGGGAATGCGACGCGACCGCCCAGTGTCGGCACTTCGATGTCGCCACCGATGGCTGCCGTCGCAAACGAAATCGGCATCTGGCAGTGCAGATCGTCACCGTCGCGCTCGAACACCGGGTGCTGCTTGATGTGGATTTCCACATACAGGTCGCCCGGCGGGCCGCCGTTGATACCCGGCTCGCCGTTGCCCGACGAGCGGATGCGCATGCCTTCGTCGATACCGGCCGGAATCTTCACTTCCAGCGTCTTCTGGCTCTTCAGCTTGCCCTGGCCGTGGCACTTGGTACACGGTTTGGGGATGTACTTGCCGCTGCCGTGGCACTTCGGGCAGGTCTGCTGCATCGTGAAGAAGCCCTGCGACACACGCACCTGGCCGGCGCCGTGACAGGTCGGGCAGGTCTCCACGCTCGAGCCGGGCTCGGCGCCCTTGCCGTGACAGTGGTCGCACTCGTCCCAGTGCGGCACGCGGATCTGTGTGTCGTAGCCGTTCGCGGCCTGCTCCAGCGTGATCTCCATGCTGTAGCGCAGGTCAGCACCGCGGTACATCTGCGGGCCGCCGCCACGACGGCCACCCTGGCCCTGAGCCTGGCCAAAGATGTCGCCAAAAATATCGCCGAAGGCTTCGGCAAAACCACCGCCAAAGCCGGCACCGCCCGCGCCGAAGCCAGCGTTGGGGTCGACACCGGCGTGGCCGTACTGGTCGTACGCAGCCTTCTTGTCCGCATCGGAGAGCATCTCGTAGGCCTCTTTGGCCTCCTTGAACTTCTCTTCCGCTTCCTTGCTGTCCGGATTGCGGTCCGGGTGGTACTTCATCGCGAGCTTGCGATAGGCCTTCTTGATCTCGTCGTCGCTCGCGTTTTTGCCCACCCCGAGCACTTCGTAGTAATCACGTTTTGCCATAGTGGCTGAACTCGTCGCCTGTTTTTACTGCGTGTCGAATAGCAAAAAAGCCGAGCGTGGCATCAGGTGCGCTCTGCACAACCCGATGACCACTGCCCGGCGGTCCCTCACGTCCGCCATGGCGGACTTGGGGCTTACTTCTTGTCGTTCACTTCCTTGAACTCGGCGTCGACGACGTTATCGTCGTGCGGAGCACCTTGCCCTGCATGCGCGCCACCTGCCTGGGCACCCGCAGCTTGTTCAGCACCGCCAGCTTCGCCCTTGGCCTGCATGTCGGCGTAGACCTTCTCGCCCAGCTTCTGCGAGGCAGTCGCCAGCGCTTCGGTCTTGGCGTCGATCGCGGCCTTGTCTGTGCCCTTCAGGGCTTCTTCCAGCTCCTTGATCGCAGCGTCGATCTTGTCCTTCTCGCCAGCTTCCAGCTTGTCGCCGTACTCGCCCAGGGCCTTCTTGGTCGAGTGCACCAGCGCTTCACCCTGGTTACGGGAGTCGACCAGTTCGCGCAGCTTCTTGTCCTCCTCGGCGTTGGCCTCGGCGTCCTTCACCATGCGCTCGATCTCGGCTTCCGACAGGCCGGAGCTTGCCTTGATCGTGATCTTGTTTTCCTTGCCGGTCGCCTTGTCCTTGGCGCCCACGTGCAGGATGCCGTTGGCGTCGATGTCGAACGACACTTCAATCTGCGGCGTGCCGCGCGGTGCCGGCGGAATGCCTTCCAGATTGAATTCGCCCAGCATCTTGTTGCCGGAGGCCATCTCGCGCTCGCCCTGGTACACCTTGATCGTCACGGCCGGCTGGTTGTCATCAGCGGTCGAGAAGGTCTGCGAGAACTTGGTCGGGATGGTCGTGTTCTTGCCGATCATCTTGGTCATCACGCCACCCAGCGTTTCGATGCCCAGCGACAGCGGCGTCACGTCCAGCAGCAGCACGTCGGTACGGTCACCGCCCAGCACCTGACCCTGGATGGCAGCGCCCACGGCAACGGCCTCGTCCGGGTTCACGTCCTTGCGGGCTTCCTTGCCGAAGAACTCCTTCACCTTCTCCTGCACCTTCGGCATACGGGTCATGCCGCCGACCAGGATCACGTCGTGGATGTCCGACACCTTCACGCCAGCATCCTTGATGGCGGTGCGGCATGGATCGATCGTACGAGCGATCAGGTCTTCGACCAGCGCTTCCAACTTGGCGCGCGTGATCTTCAGGTTCAAGTGCTTCGGGCCCGAGGCATCGGCCGTGATGTACGGCAGGTTGATTTCGGTCTGCTGCGTGCTCGACAGCTCGATCTTGGCCTTTTCCGCCGCTTCCTTCAGGCGTTGCAGCGCGAGCACGTCCTTCGACAGATCAACGCCTTGTTCTTTCTTGAACTCACCGATGATGTAATCGATGATGCGCTGGTCGAAGTCTTCGCCGCCCAGGAACGTATCGCCGTTGGTCGACAGCACTTCGAACTGCTTCTCGCCGTCCACGTCGGCAATCTCGATGATCGAGATGTCGAACGTACCGCCGCCCAGGTCATACACGGCGATCTTGCGGTCGCCCTTCTCGTTCTTGTCCAGGCCGAAAGCCAGCGCAGCCGCGGTCGGCTCGTTGATGATGCGCTTGACGTCCAGACCGGCGATGCGGCCAGCGTCCTTCGTGGCTTGGCGCTGCGAATCGTTGAAGTAGGCCGGCACCGTGATCACGGCTTCGGTCACTTCCTCGCCCAGGTAGTCCTCGGCGGTCTTCTTCATCTTGCGCAGGGTTTCGGCCGAGATTTGCGGCGGGGCGAGCTTCTGGCCGCGCACTTCCACCCAGGCGTCGCCGTTGTCGGCCTTGACGATGGAATACGGCATCAGGCCGATGTCCTTCTGGACTTCCTTCTCTTCAAACTTGCGGCCGATCAGGCGCTTGACGGCATACAGCGTGTTGCGCGGGTTGGTCACTGCTTGGCGCTTGGCCGGGGCACCGACCAGGATCTCGCCGTCTTCCATGTAAGCGATGATCGACGGGGTGGTGCGCGCGCCTTCGGCGTTCTCGATCACCTTGGGGGTGTTGCCCTCCATGATGGAGACGCAACTGTTGGTGGTACCCAGGTCGATACCGATGATTTTGCCCATGGTCTTACTCCTCGAATTTGGTGTCAGGACTGCACTGAATACAAACTTGGATCGGATGTGGGAGTGCCGCCCGGCTTTTCAAGGCCGAATTTTGAAAAGTTGAGCATTTTGGCCGGTTTTTCTCGGGAAAGCACCCGAAAACATAGGCTCCTTGGCAAGAACCAGGCGTTTGCGACGTCCGAAGCGCGGCAAACAAGGCCCAAAAGGGCGCGATGGTACCCTTGGGCGCATTGCCACTCGCCGGGTACCTCACCTGGCCCCTCGCCTCCCGATGCGTTTGCCCCCATTCCGATTCGCTCTGGGCGCAGCCGTGCTTGCCGCCTGCGCCGCACCCCCAGCCGATGCCGCCGTCGCCCTGCTCCAACCCGCGCGCCGCGTCGACGCCACCCAGCCGTTCACGCTCACGCTCGTCATCTCGGGCGATGTGGCCCAGCGCAGCTATACCGTGCCCGCCAGACTGCGCGTGACGGCCACCGCCGATCTGCAGGGTCCGGTTGAAGTGACGCTGAGCCGACATAATGCAGGTGCGGAGACGCTGCACTTGCGCCCGGGCCAAGTGCGCACCATCACCTACAGCGGCACGTTGCCCGAGGCGTTGCGCGGCGCCGTGCGCATCGACGTGCCTGAGCTGGACGCCGCGCCTGTGCTGGTCACGCTGGTGCGTGGCGCTGACGCCCCACAGATCGCCGCTGAAGGGGCACCGGCCGGCGCCGCCCGCAACGCCGCCGCAGACGCCACCCGCCCGGGCGGCGCATTGGGCACCAACCCGAGCGCAATGGCGAGCAGCACCAACGCGGCCCCGCCCGCTGCCGTGGCAGTGGCCGGCACCGGCGACGCACCCCGCCCGCCGGAGGAAACCGCCCGCCTGACCTTCCACGAGCCCATGTTCGCAGCCCTGGGGGCGCACGAAGGCCTGAACATGAAATTCCAGTTGAGCTTCAAATTCCGGATATTCCAGCCGGAGAACCCGGCGTCGACAGCACTGCTGGACAACCTGTACTTTGGCTACACGCAGTTTTCGCTGTGGGATCTGGGCAAGGAATCGGCACCGTTCCGGGATACGAACTATCGGCCGAGTCTGTTCTACTACCGGCCCGATACCGGCATCCAAGGGGGTGCACTGACACGGCTGTCGTTTGCCGGCGGCATTGAGCACGAATCGAACGGCCGTGACGGTGACGCCTCACGCGCCATCAACACCGTGTTCGTGCGCCCGACCTTCCACTTTGGCGATCTGACCGACTATCACTGGAAGTTCGAGCCGAAGCTATACGCCTACCTCACGCGCAGCGGCAACACCGACATCGCGAACTACCGCGGCTTTGGGGATTTCCGCGTGTCATATGGCGCGCCCAATGGCTGGGAGCTAGCCGCCACGTTGCGCAAGGGCACGCGCAGGAGCTACGGCAGCGTAGACGCACAGCTCACCTATCCGATGAGCCGCATCTTCGGTGGTACCGCCGGTTACCTGTTCATCCAGTACTTCACTGGCTACGGCGAGAGCCTGCTCGACTACAACCACAAGCTGGGCTCGCAGTTGCGCGTCGGCTACAGCCTCTCACGCTAAGCACCTACCCACAATCCTACTGCGCGACCTGATCTTGGCTTTGCGATGCTCGCCGTACACGTGTACGGCTGCGCTTCTCAAGCTAACCTCAGGCCGCTCGCTACGGATTGTGAGCAGGTTCTAAGGGACTGATGGCTTACAGCGTGTGCTGGCCGCTGGCCTCGGGTTGAAAGGCGACGCGCTCGATGCGCAGCCCATGCTTGACACCGTTGGGCGCGGTGTACTTGACCGACTTGCCCTCGCGCTGGCCCAGCAGCGCTGCACCCATGGGCGAGAGCACCGACAGCTTGGCCGACGCCACGTTGGCCTCTTCCGGGTACACCAGCGTCCACTCCTGCTCCGCGCCGGCGTCATCCACCACACGGACCACCGAGTTCATCGTCACCACGTTGGCGGGAATCTTGTTGCCAGGTACCACGTTGGCACGGGCGATGAGGTCATCGACGAGTTCAGCCAGCGGCGAACTGCTACCGGCGCGGGCGGCGGCGTTTTCCAGGCGGGTGAGGTCGAGCTCGGTCAGATAGATGACGGCTGCGGACATGGCGATCTCCTACGGATTCGTCTTGAACACTAGGTAAAGCCGCCGCCGATGGCATGACAGCCCTGGGCGATGGCAAGAAAACCAGCGGGCGAAACGCCGGCCGGCGGTGAAACCGAACTGCAGGTGGGGGAAGGAGCCCGGCGGCGACGTGCCGCTAGGGCACTAGAACAACCGCCGGGCGGCGGCAAGGGCCGCAGTCATCGCCTGAGCGGCGTGCGGCAATGCACGCACCACGCGCTTCGGGCGCACGGCACGGGAAGAAGATGCAATGAGGAGGGCCGCAGCCAGCGGCATCGACGTCATGGTGGACGCTGCCTCAGACCAGCGGCGCGGCCGCAGACGTATTGCGCGTCTTGGCAACCGTGGCGGCAAACTGCGCGTGGCCGCTCCAGCCGGTCGCCCGGCCAAGCTGCGTACCACGATGCGCGAACGAAAACACCGGAACGCCGCGCATGCCAAGCACCGCGACTACGGTCGTATCGACCGGGATCACGGCAGGCGTTGTGCGCGACGAAACGGTGTTCTGAAGCATGAGCGTGAAAGCGCTGGCTTACTTGGGCGCAGCCACCGTCACCAGGGCCGGACGCAGTACGCGGTCGGCCAACGTGTAGCCGCGCTGGAGCACAGCCACCACGGTGTTGGGCTCCTGGTCAGCAGGCACCATCGAAATCGCTTGGTGGCGATGCGGATCGAACTTCTCGCCTACCGGATTCAGCTCGGTCACGCGGCCCTTCTCGAAAGCGGCGTAGAGCTGCCTGAGCGTGAGTTCAACGCCCTCACGCTGCTTGGCGACGTCACCCGACGTGTCGGCCAGTGCGGCTTGCAGGCTGTCCATCACGGGCAGCAGGTATTCAGCAAAGCTCTCGATGGCGAACTTGTGGGCCTTGGCCACGTCATCCTGTGCGCGGCGGCGGATGTTCTCGCCTTCAGCCGTGGCGCGTGCCCAGTTTTCGTAGTTCTGGCGAGCCTTCTCTTCGGCGGCTTCCAGTTGGCGGCGCAGTTCGGTGACGTCCGCATCGGCCACGGCTTCCGCCACGGCAGCTTCGTCACCGGCAACGGCCTGGGCTTCGGCGCTGGCGCGCTGGGCCTGGCTCGAATAAGCATTGGCAGCTTGGCCTGCGGCAGCAGATTGCGTCGGCTGAGCAGCTTGCGAGTCCGGGGTCGAGGGGGTTTCCGAAGTGTGTTTCATAGCGCTGGATAAAGGGATCGACGCACAACACGTGCCGGGCGCAGGATCCGCTGGATTTTCACAAACAATTACTCCCCGATATGGGGCATTTGGCGCGCCTTTCAAGGGCGCAAGGTGCACAGCAACTGTGCGCCGTGCATCACGAAATATCGCGTTACAAGTTTCATCCAACGGCAACGGCGCGGCGATTGCGACACCACAATTGGCCGCCTATGATGCAAGAAAAATTTGGGGGGCGCGAGCTTCTTTGAGGGTTCGTACCATGCACAACAAGCTGCCAGTATTCACCGTGCTCCTGCTGTTGACCCTGACCGCAGCGACAACGTTCATTTGCCTGTCTGGCGCCGTTACACCACGTTATACGGAGTACGGCAGCGGCAAGGCTATCTTCAAGCACTACATCAGCAAACCGGCGCAGATGCAGCAGTTGTCGCGCGGCCTGAGCTTCGCAAGTTAGCACACACTCGCGCGCATCGGCTAACTTCGGCTGCCTCAATCACCGAGTTTGTCGATGCGACGCCGGTCCCGCTTGGTCGGTCGACCGGCGATTTGCACAGCGGGTTCCTGATATAGCCGGCGCCTGTCGGCGTTTTCCTCGCGTTTTAAGCGACTCGTATCCGTCTCGGCATAGAGCGTTTGCGCGACCGAGGCAGGGCCACGCAGCTCGGCCAACGCCAATACCTCCAACTCCCACTGCTGCTCATGCGCGTGTACCCGCACGCGGTCACCAATCTTCACGTCCTTGGCCGGGCGGACCGGCTGGTCGTTGATCTGCACACGGCCGCGCTCCACCGCGTCGGTCGCCTGCGAGCGCGTCTTGAAGAAGCGCGCCGCCCACAGCCACTTGTCGATGCGGACGCGATCTGCTGGGTCGGTGCTCACTTTCATGCAGCGGCACCCTTGCTTTGCGCGCGCGTGCGGCTGGCTTCGAGTACATGCGGATGCGTGAGCGTCAGCGGCCAGCCCTGCAGATGCGCCAGCGCAATGTCGGCAATGCCCGCAATCCACGCCTCGTTGTCGTTCAAGCACGGGATGTAGTGGAAGTCCTTGCCACCGGCGACACGGAAGGTAGACAGCCCTTCCATGGCGATCTCCTCCAGCGTTTCCAAACAGTCGGCAGGGAAACCCGGACAAAACACGTCGACACGGTTGGTGCCGACGCGGCCAAGCTCTTCCAGCGTGGGCGCGGTGTACGGCTGCAACCACTCGGCGCGGCCGAAGCGCGACTGGAAGGTCACGAGGTACTGCCCCGGCAGCAAACCGAGCGCCTCGCCCAGCAAGCGGCCGGTCTTCAGGCATTCGCAGTGGTAGGGATCGCCCAGTTCGAGCGTGCGGCGCGGAACGCCATGGAACGACAGCAGCAGCTTATCGCCGTGCGCAAAGTCCGGCGCGCCGTGCTGCGCCCAGTAGGCGCCGACCTGCTGATGCAGCGCATTGATATAGGCGGGGTCGTCATGGAAATGCTTGACCAGCCGCAGCTCCGGCTGATTGCGCATCTCGCCAAGCACACGGAAGACTTCGTCGAACGCCGTGGCGGTGGTGGTGCCGGAATACTGCGGATACATCGGCAGCACGAGGATGCGTTCGACGCCCTGCTTCCGCAGCGCCTGCATCACGGATGGGATCGACGGATTGCCGTAGCGCATCGCGCAGGCGACCACCACGTCGTGGCCCTGTGCGTTCATCAACTGCTGCAGCGCATGCGCTTGGCGCTCGGTATAGACGAGCAATGGCGAGCCCGTCATATTGGCCTCGCGCAGCCAGATGCTTTCGTACTTGTGCGCCGACGCCCGCGAGCGCAGCGGCAGGATCAGCACGTTGAGGATGAACCACCACGCGGCGCGCGGAATCTCCACCACACGCGGGTCGGACAGGAACTGCCGCAGGTAGCGGCCTACCTCGCGCGGCGAGGTACCGTCGGGTGTACCGAGGTTGACCAGCAGGATCGCCGTGCGATCGGGCTGACCGTGCTGGAACAGAGGTTCGGGCAAAAAGGGCATGGGACGGGGGTTCGCGGGTGACCCGGCTGATTATACGAGCCGAGTCGTCACGCATTCCTTACGCCACCACCACACCATCCTTAACCACGCCCGCGCAGGGGTTGAGGCCCATTGCATAGGCCAGGTCCGCAGGCCGATCGATGCGCCAGAGCGCGAAGTCAGCCACGCAACCCGGGGCGAGCACCCCGCACGTGCCGGACAAGCCGAGCGCCGCGGCAGCATGGCGCGTAGCACCGGTCAGCGCCTCCAACGGCGTCAGGCGGAACAGCGTGCACGCCATGTTCATCGCCAGCAGCAGCGACGTCAGCGGCGAGGTGCCTGGGTTGGAGTCGGTCGACACCGCCATCGGCACACCAGCTTCACGTAAGGCAGCCATTGGCGGGAGGCGCGTTTCACGCAGGCAGTAGAACGCGCCGGGCAGCAGCACGGCCACCGTGCCGGCCTGGGCCATGGCGGCGATGCCGGCGTCGGTCAGGCATTCGAGGTGGTCGGCAGACAGCCCGCCGTAACGTGCCACCAGCGCCGCGCCGCCCTGATCGGAAAGCTGCTCAGCATGCAGCTTGACCGGTAGGCCCAGGCGTTGCGCTGCGTCGAACATGCGCGCCGTCTGCGCGGGCGTGAAGCCGATGCTCTCGCAGAACGCGTCGACGGCATCGACCAGTCCCTCTTCCGCCAGTGCGGGCAGCACCTGGGTGCAGAGGTAGTCGATGTAGTCACCCGCACGGCCGGCAAACTCGGGGGGCACAGCGTGTGCGCCCAGGAACGTCGTCCGCACACGCACCGGCAGCGATTGGCCGAAGCGGCGCGCGACGCGCAGCATGCGGCACTCGGTTTCCAAGTCCAGGCCGTAGCCAGATTTGATCTCGACGGTGGTGACGCCTTCGGCGCGCAGTGCGTTCAGGCGCGGCAGGCTGGCTTCGGCGAGTGCATCTTCGCTGGCCGCACGCGTGGCGCGCACGGTGGAGAGGATACCGCCGCCCGCCCGCGCGATCTCTTCGTAGGGCACGCCGTTCAGACGCGCTTCGAATTCGTTGCTGCGGTTGCCGGCGTAGACGAGGTGCGTGTGGCAGTCGATCAGGCCGGGCGTGAGCCATGCGCCGCCGCCATCGTGCTCGCGCGTGGCGCGGGCGTTGGCAGGTAGATCGGCACGTGCACCCAGCCACGCGATGCGACCGTCCTTGACGGCGATGGCGCCATCGCGGATCTCGCCATAGCCGTCGGCATCAGCCGCCAGCGTGGCGAGGTGGACGTTGGTCCAGAGCGCATCCCAGTGCAGGTCGGCTTGATCAGTCATGTGCGGTCCCTTGCAGGCCAATGCCATCGGCCACGCGTGCAACCAGGCGGGCGGCGACACGTGCCGTGTGGTTGTCGATATCGAGCGACGGGTTGAGTTCCGCCACATCGGCCAGCCGCAGCTTGCCCGAGCTGACCACGCGATCGACGATGGGCTCGATCACGTCCATCGACACGCCGCGTGCGGACGGTGCGCTCACACCGGGGGCAACGCTGGCCGGCAGGACATCCAGGCACATCGTCAGATACACGTGGTCGACCTGGCTCAAGAACACCTCGACCACCTGCAACACATGGGCGAGCTGCATGATGTCCATCTCGTCGTCATGCATCCAGCGCACGCCAAGCTGGCGGGCGCGGGCGAACAGCGCTTCGGTGTTGGCGTAGGTGCTCACGCCCAGGCAGGCGTAGTGGAACGGCCAGCCGCGTCGTGCACAGTCTTCTGCGATCTGACGGAACGGTGTGCCGGAGCTGCCGCGCTCGCCCGCGCGCAAATCGAAATGCGCGTCGAGGTTGAGGATGCCGATGCGTGGCGCGTCCTTCGACTTGGCCGCCAGATGCCGCGCCAAGCCGCCGAACGAAGCCCATGCGATCTCATGTCCGCCACCCAGCGCGATCGGGAACGCACCACGGTCGAGCAAGTCGTGCAGCACGCCGGACAACTCGCTCTGCGCCGCTTCCAGCGCATCACCCTGGCACGTCACATCCCCCGCATCGACAACCATGCGGCCGGCACGCGCCGGCAGGTTGGCGAGCATCTTGCGGATAGCGTTCGGGCCGGCCTGCGCGCCGGTGCGCCCATGGTTGCGCGCGACACCCGCGTCGCACGCGAAGCCTGCCAGCGCAACCGTATTGGCCAGTGGTGTGGCTGCATCGATGCGGTGGACCGTCTGGTGCCAGCGCAGGCCCAGCGGGCCCTCTTCCGCATCAACGCGGCCTTGCCAGACGTTCGGTTCAGCTTGGGCCAGCATGATCAGACGAGCGCGAGGTCGGCCAGTTGGGTGCGGCACGAATCGCCCAGATCGCCGTCGAGCACGAGGCGGCGGGCCGCTTCGATGTCCGGCGCGAAGAGACGGTCTTCACCGTAGTACGCCACGCGCGCGCGGATGCAGCCGTGCGCGTGTTGCAGCGTGTCGGACGTGGCCAGCGGCTTGTGGAAGTCGATGCCCTGCGCGGCAGCCAGCGCTTCGATGCCGACGATGGTGGCGGTGTTCTCGGCCATGTCCTGCAGACGGCGGCCGGCGAAGGTGGCCATGCTGACGTGGTCTTCCTGGTTGGCGGAAGTCGGCAGGCTGTCGACGCTGGCCGGGTGGGCGAACGTCTTGTTTTCCGACGCCAGGGCAGCGGCCGTCACGTGCGCAATCATGAAGCCCGAGTTCAGGCCCGGTTGCTCGACCAGGAACGGCGGCAGGCCCGACAGCGTGGAGTCGATCAGCAGCGCAATGCGGCGTTCCGACAGCGCACCGATTTCAGCAATCGCCAGCGCCAGCATGTCGGCAGCAAACGCCACCGGCTCGGCGTGGAAGTTACCGCCCGAGATGACTTCGTTGGTGTCGGCGTAGACCAGCGGGTTGTCCGTCACCGCATTGGCTTCGGTGAGCAGCGTGGCGCCGGCCTGACGGATCAGGTCGAAGCACGCGCCCATGACTTGCGGCTGGCAGCGCAGGCTGTACGGGTCCTGCACGCGCTTGTCGCCCACGAGGTGCGACTGGCGGATCGCGCTGCCGGCCAGCAGGTTGCGGTACACGGCTGCAGTAGCGATTTGGCCTTGCTGGCCGCGCACGGCATGTACGCGCGGATCGAACGGCGCATCGCTGCCCTTGGCGGCGTCTACCGACAGCGCACCGGCCACGGTGGCGGCCTTCAGCAGGCGTTCGGCCAGGAACAGGCCGTTCAGTGCCAGCGCGGTCGACACTTGCGTGCCGTTGATGAGTGCGAGGCCTTCCTTGGCGGCCAGTGCGATCGGCTCGATACCGGCGGCGGCCAGCGCTGCACGTGCCGGGGTGCGCACGCCGTTCACGCGCACATCGCCTTCACCCAGCAGGGCCAGCGTCATGTGGGCCAGCGGTGCCAGGTCGCCCGAAGCACCCACCGAACCCTTGGACGGAATGCACGGCACGATGCCTGCGTTCAGCAGCGCCAGCAGCGTGTCGATCACAACACGGCGCACGCCCGAGTAACCGCGTGCGAGGCTCGCGGCCTTCATCAGCAGCACGAGGCGCGCAACGCTGTCGCTCACGTCTTCGCCAGTACCCACGGCGTGCGACAGGATCAGGTTGCGTTGCAGGCGCTCCAACTCGTGCGTGGGGATCTGCGTTTTGGCCAGCAGGCCGAACCCGGTGTTGATGCCATAGGCCGGGGCACCCTTGGCGACAATGGCCTGCACGGTGGCAGCCGATGCCTCGATGGCGGCAGCGCAATCGCCCGACAGCGCGACGGGCGTGGGCGCGAGCCACACGCGGCGCAGATCGTCAAAGGACATCGCACCGGGTTGCAGCGTCAGGATGGGGGGCGTGGTCATGGTGTTCATGGTCAAAGCAATGGGATGTTTCATTGTCGCCCCTGCATGAAAAGGCGGTCATTGCAGGGGCACATCGTCTAGTCGTATCAAATCCCCGCCCGCGCGGGGATGCCTGAATTCGGTCCGGGCTCAGCCGATCATCGGCAGATTCAAACCGTTGCGCTTGGCGCAGGCGACGGCGGTCTCATAACCGGCATCAGCATGACGCATCACGCCCGAACCCGAGTCGTTGACCAGCACACGGCCGAGGCGCTTGGCGGCAGCTTCCGTGCCGTCCGCAACGATCACCACGCCCGAGTGCTGCGAGTAGCCCATGCCGACGCCGCCACCATGGTGCAGCGACACCCACGTCGCGCCACCGGCAGTGTTGAGCAGCGCATTGAGCAGCGGCCAATCCGACACCGCATCGGTGCCATCGCGCATCGATTCGGTTTCGCGGTTGGGGCTGGCGACGGAGCCGGTGTCGAGGTGATCGCGGCCGATCACGATCGGGGCCTTCAGCTCGCCGTTCTTGACCATCTCGTTGAAGGCCAGGCCAGCCAGGTGACGCTCACCCAGACCCAGCCAGCAGATACGTGCCGGCAGGCCCTGGAAGGCGATGCGATCACGCGCCATGTCGAGCCAGCGGTGCACGTGCGTGTTGTGCGGGAAGAGTTCCTTGATCTTGGCGTCGGTCTTGTAGATGTCTTCCGGATCGCCCGACAGCGCCACCCAGCGGAACGGGCCCTTGCCCTCGCAGAACAGCGGACGGATGTAGGCCGGCACAAAGCCCGGGAAATCGAAGGCGTTCTTCACGCCCTGGTCGAATGCGACCTGGCGGATGTTGTTGCCGTAATCGACGGTCGGGATGCCCATGGCCTGGAAGTCGAGCATGGCTTGCACGTGCACGGCGCACGACTTGGCGGCCTCGTCGGTCAGGCGGGCGTGCTGCGACGGATCGCGTTGCGCAGCACGCCATTGCTCGACCGTCCAGCCCACCGGCAGGTAGCCGTTGACCAGATCATGGGCCGAGGTCTGGTCGGTCACCAGATCCGGCTTCAGGCCGCCGGCGCGGGCACGCTTGACCAGCTCCGGCAAGATTTCCGCTGCGTTGCCCAGCAGGCCGATCGATACGGCCTCGCCGCGCTCGCAATGGTGGCGGATCAGGTTGAATGCGTCGTCGATGTCCTTGGCCTGCTTGTCGAGGTAACGCGTACGCAGGCGGAAGTCGATGCTCGATTGCTGGCATTCGATGTTCAGCGACACCGCGCCGGCCAGCGTGGCGGCCAGCGGCTGTGCGCCGCCCATGCCACCCAGGCCTGCCGTCAGGATCCACTTGCCGGCGAGCTTGCCGTCGTAATGCTGGCGGCCAGCTTCGGCAAACGTCTCATACGTGCCTTGGACGATGCCTTGGCTGCCGATGTAGATCCAGCTGCCAGCCGTCATCTGGCCGTACATGAACAGGCCCTTGCGGTCCAGCTCGTTGAAGTGTTCCCAGTTCGCCCACTTGGGCACCAGGTTGGAGTTGGCGATCAGCACGCGCGGCGCATCCGGGTGCGTCTTGAACACGCCGACCGGCTTGCCGGACTGCACCAGCAGCGATTCGTCGTCGTTCAGCTCGCGCAGCGTTTCGAGGATCTTGTCGTAGCAGGCCCAGTCGCGCGCTGCACGGCCAATACCGCCGTAGACAACCAGGTGCTTCGGGTTCTCGGCCACGTCCGGGTCGAGGTTGTTTTGCAGCATGCGGTAGGCGGCTTCGGTCAGCCAGCTCTTGCAGTGCAGCTCGGTGCCGCGCGGGGCACGGATCTCGCGCGAGGCGTCGTAACGCGGGTCGTTGGTCAGGTGGGCAGCGTTGGTCGGTGCATTCATGTGAGGTCTCCTGCGAACTCCTTGGGTGTGCTGCGCATCTTATGTTGTATATACAACTTAGGCAAGAAAACTTTACAAGCTAAGAGCAAACCCTGATGATGGCTGCCATCCGCACATCACATCGGCCGCCAAGCCGCACCCAAAGTCGACTCCATGTCACAAGATCAGTCCGCCAGCACACCCGCCTTCCAGCGCATCAAGGAAGACATCCTCACGCGCATCCGCAGCGGCGAATGGCAGGAGGGCGAAATGATTCCGGGGGAGACCACGCTGGCGCAGACCTTCAGCGTGTCGCGCATGACGGTCAACCGCGCACTGCGCGAACTGACCGCCGAGCAGATCCTCACGCGGGTGCAGGGGCTGGGGACGTTCGTCGCGCAGCAGAAGTACCAGGCGACGCTGGTGGCGATCCGCAACATCGCCGAGGAGATTGCTGCACGCGGCCACCAGCACCGGGCCGAGCTGCACAAGCTCGAACGCGCACGCGCCAACGAGGCGCTGGCAGCGGCGTTTGGCGTGTCAACGGGGTACCTGCTGTTCCACTCGCTGATCGTGCATTTCGAGAACGACCTGCCGATCCAGGCGGAAGACCGCTGGGTGAATGCCGCGCTCGCCCCCGAGTACATGGAGCAAGACTTCACGCAGACCACGCCGAATGCCTACCTGATGCGTGCCGCCCCGCTGCAGGGTGTGGACTACGGCATCGAGGCCCGCCTGCCCCCGCGCGAAATCGCCGAGATGCTGCACATGGATGTGCGCGAGCCTTGCCTGATGCTGCGTCGAAAGACCCTGTCGCAGGGTCAGGTCGCTTCGGTGGCGACCATGTGGCACCCGGGTGGGCGCTATCAGTTCACGGGGAGTTTCTAGGCCGCAGTGTGTGCTGCGCTGGGACTCAGCGCGGGTTCACCAGGCCACGGCAACCCCGCCCATGCGCCGTCGAGGCCAAGCAATTGGCGCACGTGGTATGCATCAAAGCCACTGCCCAGCGGATCGGCGCGAAACGCGGCCACCCACTGCCGCCGCCCGGCAATGAAGGCGTGGCCGAAGTCTTCCCAACCGGCAAAACAATCCTGTGCACGCTGCGCATTGAGCAGCAGCACCCGCCACGCCACCATCGGGTCGGCCCACCCCATCAGCATGGCGTTGCGCACCAGGAACGCCATGCGCACGCAGGCAAACGCTAGCGCCGCACGCGGGTCATCCGTGGGCTGCAGCGCATGCAGATCAGCGCGAAACCATTGCGCCTCCAACACCCGTGAAAGATGAGCCCTCACCTCGTCGTCGGATGTGGTGGGGCGCAGTTCCATCTGGTGCAACAACGGCGTGCGAAACAGTTTGCGCGTCTCTTCATTGAGCGCCGTCGTGGCGGGACTCATGAAGCCCGTCAGGCCAGTCGCTTCCACCATGGGTTGTGCCAGCGCCAGCGCCCAGTGCTTGCGCGGCGTGAAGGCCGCCTGCTTGGCGGGGCGGAAGTACCGGACCACACGCCACAGCACAACCACCGCCAGCAGAATCTTGAGCCAGGTGGGCATGGATGTCCTCGCTTATCCGTGGCGTGCGCCGGCTTGCGTGGCCAGCGCTTCCGCTTCCCGTGCGGACATGTCGGGCCACGGCACGTCTTCCGTCATGAAACCCGCGTCGGGGCTGTCGGGACTGGCCGACGGCATGCCCGCTCCCCGCTTGGTGCGCGCCTGGCGCGTGGCGTAGGCAACCGATGCCGCACGCGGCGGATGCTCGGCCAGCAATGCCGGTTGGCGTGCCGCAATGAGCCACTCCACCATGGGCGTCGGCGCGCGCAGGCGCGGGAACAACTGCGGATGGTGCGCCACCAGTTGCGTCTGCGTGGCCGCATCGGTCACATCCTCAATCCGCTGCCAGCCAACAGGCGTGCGCACCAGGCCGATGGCGATGCAGTCTGCCGGTGTGTCGCCACCGGGTGCCAACGCGTTGAGGCAGGCCAGCACATCGCCGACATAGCGGTCGATCGGCGGACGATTCTGCTTGCCTTTGACCTGCTCGACCGTCAGCGCGCCGTCGGCCCCCACGATCAGGCTGATGGTGATGTGCGGCTGCCCGCTGGCATCACGAAAGCTCAGCAGACGCAGGCGCTGTTGTTCGATGGCTTCGGCATAGCGCTCGCCGTAGCCGCCGGACAGCGTGCGGCGATCGGCGAACTGGCCGAGGCAATGGCGCATGACATAGCTCTCGAAGGCCATCTCGGCGCGCAGCAAGGTGCTGTCATGCCGAAACTCGACAAAGCTGCCGTTGGGGGTGGTCAGCAGCGTGAGCAGTGCGTCGGGTTGGCTCTCGCGCCAGCCGCGTTCGATGCGCGCGGCCATCTCGGCGTGCTCGCGCTCCCATTGCGCGAGGGCCTGCGGGCAGTTGACGCGGTCGAGCTTGCCCTCCAGCGCGGTGCCCCGGCGCGAGGTCAGGAACTCCAGCAGCTTCTGCTCCAGCGCCAGCAGTTGAGGCTCGACGGGGTCGATCCACACCACTGGTGCAAGCGCGGCGGCCGCAGCACCGGGGGCAGCTTTGGTGGCTGTGAAGCGTGCGGCCACCCATTCGGGCAGCGTGGCGGCGCCCAGCGCCTTGCGCGCTTCGTCCAGCGAGGCGATCGGCCGTGCCGGCTCGAAGTTGGCCACCAGGTGACGATAGAAATGATTCAGCAGCCAGGCACGTACCGGCGCGGCATCACCGCGCGCTTCGCTGCGCGCGATGATGCCCGCCTTCAGCCGATCAGCGTTGAGTGCGTTGCGCGGGGCGTAGCCGGTTGTCCGGGCGGTGCGGCTCATTTCCAGAACTGCCACCACGACTTGCCGGACGCTGCACCGGCACCCCCGCGCTGGTACGACGCCAGCAGCGTTTTCATGGCGTCGTAGTCCTGGCTGGCGGATGCATTGTCGCGCGGGTTGCAGTCCATCGAGCGCTGGCACAGGGCCGCGGCTTCATCAAAGCGCTCCAGCGCACCCATGACCTGGGCGGCCTTGGCCAATGCCCAGTAATCGTCGCAGAAACGCACCTGCGGCTCCAGGCGGTTCCAGTAGGTCGTTGTCTCTTCCGCCAGGGCCTGCCCCATGTAAAGCAGCACGCGCAGGCGCGCGCCCAGCGCACCGGATGTCAGGGCATCTTCGCTCTCGCCGTTCTCCTGCTGCCAGTGCGCCAGACGCTCCAGCCAGATCGACATTTCGTGCGGTCGTCCCAGCGTCAGCAGGGCATGCGCCACATCGCCTACGTAATCGTTCGGCTCGTGCCGGCTGTAGCCGTAGTCGGCCGAGAAGTTCCAGAGCGCCTCGGCGGCGTCCAGCACACCGGCGTGGTCTTCCTGTTCGATACGTGAGCGCAGGATGCCGTCGTAGTGCTCGGCAAACGGGCTGGCGGCGATGCCGCGCCGGTGCAACTCGACGGCGTCGTCGTAGCGGCTTTCGTAGTAGCGGTACTGGATAGCGAGGTTGTTGCAGAGCATCGAATACAGGTGCGCGCACGCGTCGTACGGATGCCCAGTGCCTGTCGCGAAGTACCGCTCCATGCGGGCCTGCGCCTGCTCGTAGACGGTGCACAGCAGCTTGCGATACAGCTTCTGCGCCTCGTCCTGCTGCTTGGCCGGCAGATCATCGAGCTGCTCTTCATATTCGTTGTCGACGGTCACAGCAAAGGCGTAGCCCCACAGGCCGCTGGGCACCGCCGGCACCGGCAGCCGGAGCGTTTCCAGCAGCCCCAGCGAACGGGCCCGCGCATGGAAGAGCGAGTACGCCGTGCGGTTGTCCTCCATCTCGGTTTCGTGCGTGGCAGCCAGTAGCTGAGCCGCTTCGGTGGTCGGGTCGATGCGCCCCGCCATACCGTTGCGCACCGCCATGAGGCGCGTGGTCCACGGGTGCTTGGGGGCGCGGGCCTCGGCCAGCGCATGGGCCGCAACCACAACCTCGGGCAACGCCTCTTCCGCATCTTTGCCGTCCAGCGCGGCAAACAGCACGCGGTGCACGTCGGAGCGCTCGTGCAGCGACGGCCCGTGGCCCTGCGCCAGTTGCACGAAGCGCTCGAAGGTCTCGTCCAGATGACAGGCACGCAGGGCACACAGCGCCCACCAGACCGAGGTGTCTGCCGGATCAGCCAGGCGCGCGCTCACGATGGGCGGCAAACCTTCCCACATGCCGGTTTCCACTTGGTAGATGTGGAAAAAGGCACGCTGTCCGGCCTCGTCAAAGCGGCCGGCCTCGATCAGCCATTCGAGTTCGTATTCGATAAAGTCGTCGCTGCCGTCGGACGACAGGCTGTAGCGTGCGGCGGCACAAGCCTGTAGCGCGCCGGCCAGATCGCCCTGCTTGCGCTTCGCGCGTGCCCCCAGGCGAGCCAGGCGGACTTCCGCCCCGCGGCGGCGTGGCAGTGACCAGTCGGCCGTGAGCGCCGTCACCGGCTGTGCGAAGGCGGCCAGGTGGTCCGGCACGATCTCGATCAGCGCATCGCCCAGGCGCAGCCAATCGTTTTCGTCGACATCCTGATCCGGGGCGGCGGTCTGCAGCGCAGCGATGCTGGCCTCGGCCGCAGCACGTGCCTCGGCAAGCTGCTCATGGCGGGAATACGCCCAGGCGCGGCGGCGGTGATGGTCGGCCGTATCCCACGCGCGGAACGCCGCTCGGCCCGGAATGGCCTGATCGATGGCCTCACGTAGGTCGATGGTCGGCAACGCGACGGCGAATGCGGCGTATTCCAGCTGATCGAACACGCGCAATTGGCGATACGCATCAGCGTCAAGATCGGGCCGCTCGCGGACGATGGTGTGCATCTCAGCCAGCGCTTGCAGAGCGGCAGCTTCGTCGCGCAGGTAACTGGCCATCTGCAGCCGATACAACGCAAGCTGCATCTGCACGCCGGTCTGGGCATCTGCGGGCGCGGCGGCCAGTACGGCAGCACCATCGCCATCGACCACGGCGCGCGCCGCAGGCGTATCGCCTGCGCGCATCCACAGCGTGTGCAGGCGGTCGACCGCATCGAGCGTATCGGCACGCAAGGGCTTGGCGCGCAGCCGAGCCAGCAGATCAGCCGCTTCGCTCGAATCGCTTTCTTCCAGATCGGCTTCCAGGCGGTCGAGCAGTTGTTCAAGTTGCGCGCCACTCAGGGCATCGCGATCGGGCGTCATCTCGTCTTCTCCGGAGGGAACGCCGCGCAGCTTAGCGCCCACCCGGGTGCGACTCAATTAAGGTTTGGTAACACCGCCCGTACTGAAACGACGTGCAAGCAAGACGTCAGGCACGCCCCTTCCAGGGCACCGCGCGGGCTTCGATGGCGCGCATGGCCAAATCGAACGCCCAGGCAATCGCGCCGATCAGCACGATGCCCATCACCACCAGATCGGTGCGCAGAAAGCTCGATGCATTGAGCACCATCTGCCCGAGGCCGACCGTGGCGGCCACCATCTCTGCGGCCACCAGCGTGGTCCAGCCGAAACCGATGGCGATGCGCAAGCCGGTCAGGATTTCCGGCAGCGCCGCCGGCAGGATCACGTGCCGCACGACCTGCGTGAAACTCGCGCCCAGCGCGTAGGCGGCGTTGATCTGCTCGCGCGTAGCGCTGCGCACGCCGGCGCGCGCAGCCATCGCAATCGGCGCAAAGCAGGCCAGGTAGATGACGACGATCTTGGCGCGCTCATCGATGCCCAGCCAGATGACCACCAGCGGCAGGTAGGCCAGCGGCGGCAGCGGGCGATAGAACTCGATGGGTGGGTCGAGCAAGCCGCGGGCGGTGCGCGATACGCCCATCGCCAAGCCGACCGGCACAGCGGTGACAGCCGCCAACGCAAATGCGCCGAACACGCGCAATGCGCTCCAGCCCAGATGGGCAGCCAGTGGCTGACCGCCCTGGATATCGCCGCGCCATGCGTCGAGGAAGGCGTGGCCGACGGCCTGTGGCGACGGCAGGAACAGCGGCGGGACCCAATGGAAGGTCGTTGCTGCCCACCACAGCAGCAGCAACGCGCCCACCGAAAGCAGGCTCAACCCCAGCGCACTGCCCTCGCCGGGCAAACGGTAGCCGCGCAGCTTGCGCGGCAGTTGAACGGAAGGCGCCGCCGTCTCAACGGGGACGCTTTTGAACACTGCCGTTTCGATCGCGCTCATGCGGCCAACTCCTCGGGGGCACGGTGGATCAGCGCCAGCACGCGCTCACGCCACGCAATGAATTCCGGCGACGACTTCACCGCCCGTGCATCTGCGCCCGCCAGCGCCTGCCGCGAGAACGGCAGATCGAACGTCTGCACAATCCGCCCCGGCGACGGCGACATCACCACCAGCCGCGTCGCCAGGAACAGCGCTTCTTCCACGTCGTGCGTGATGAAGAACACGGTGGTGCCCGTGCGTTGCCACACATCCAGCACCAGCGTCTGCATGGTCTCGCGCGTGAAGGCGTCGAGCGCGCCCATCGGCTCGTCCATCAACAGCACGCGCGGCTCGGTCGCCAGCGCGCGGGCAATACCGACACGCTGCTGCATGCCGCCTGACAGGGCGTACACGGGCGAAGTGGCATGTGCCTCCAGACCGACCAGTCGCAGCAGTTCAAGCGCCCGTGCGTGGCGCGTCTTGCGGTCCAGGCCGCGCAGCTTCAAGCCAAGGGCCACGTTGTCGCGCACGTTCAGCCAAGGCATCAGACCATAACGCTGGAACACCACGCCGCGCTCGGCACCGGGGCCATCCACCTCGCGCCCATCGAGCAGGATCTGCCCCGCCGTCGGCGCGACAAAGCCGGCCAGGCAGTTCAGCAGCGTGGTCTTCCCGCAACCCGAGGCCCCCAGGGCAACAACGAACTCGCCAGCATTGATCGACAAGTCCACGCCGCCCAAGGCTTGTGTGGTGCGGCCGCGCGCATCGGTGTAGTCGACGCGCAGGCCGCGGACTTCAATGCGGCTCATCGCGATGCGGTTGCAACGGCTTTGGTTCCGCTGGCCACTCGCTGCACAAAGCGCGAATCGATGGTCGCACCGTAATCGGGCAGCACCGCCTGGATCGTGCCCTGCGTCTTCAGGAACTGCGCGGTCGCCAGCAGCGACTGTGCCGCACCCGACTGCGCGCCACCGCCCAGCCAACGCTTGGAAGCCTGCTCCGCCGCATCCGGGAAGGCATACAGCGCCAGGCTTGCCGGCACATCCGCCGCAGCGGCACCCGAGGTCTTGGCAACCGCCGCCACCTGCGGCGAGGTCACCGTCCAGGCAGCTTTGTTGTCGCGATAGGCGGCATCGGCCTTGGCCAGCACCTCGACAAACTTGGCGATGAACTCCGCGTTGTCACGCGCAAACTTGCGGTCTGCCACGAAGCCATCGAAAGTCGACTTGCCGGTGGCGGCAGCGATCTTGCCCGAGGTGGTCAGCACCGTGCCGTTCTTCTTCACCTTGGCGAGCACCGGATCCCAAATGAAGGCGGCATCCACGTCACCCCGGTCCCACGCGGCAGACAGCTCCTGCGGGCGCAGGTTGACGACCTTCACGTCGCGCGGGTCCAGCCCGGCCTGCTGGAGCGCCACCAGCGCGTGAAAGTGCGAAGTCGACACGTATGGCACGCCCAGCGTCTTGCCCTTCAAGTCCGCCACGCGCGACACGCCGCTGCCGTTGCGGGCGACCAGTGCTTCGGCATCATTGATGTTGTCGAGAATCCAGAACAGCGAGAGATCCACGCCCTGCGATACGCCGGCCGCAATCGGGCTCGACCCTGCCTCGCCAATCTGTACGGAACCCGACGCGATGGCGCGCACCACATCGGCGCCGCTGGCGAGCTGACGGTAAGTCACCTTGTAGCCGGTGGCGCGCTCAACCTCGCCGGTGGCCTGGGCGTAGCGCCACGGCAGCACCATGTCCTGATAGGCGATGACGACCTCGCGGTCCGCCGCGCGTGCCGGTGCGGCACCAAACAACGCCAACGAAACGGCTGCGGTCAACGCCGCAGCCAGCAAACGGGGAAGAGAGAAACCAGCCATGGAAGACTCCGGCAAAAGAAGAACGCGCACATGCGCCGGAGTCGATTGTGGGAGACGGCAGACCGCGCTGTCGTCGAAGAAAATCGGCTGAGCTTATGCAGCCCGCATGCAGACCTAAACTCGGTAGATCAATATTGGCTGAGCGTGCTCGACAGCAGCTTGGCGGTGATGTCCACGATGGGGATCACGCGCTCATACGCCATGCGCATCGGCCCGATCACACCGAGCGTGCCGACGATCTTGCCGTCGACCTCGTACGGCGCGGTGATGACAGCCATGTCTTCGTGCGGCACGAGGCTGCTTTCGCCGCCGATGAAGATCTGCACGCCCTCGGCGCGGCTAGATACATCCAGCAGCTGCAGCAGGCCGGTCTTCTGCTCGAACACGGCAAAGAGGCGCCGCAGCTTGTCCATGGAGGAAGACAGGTCTTCCACATCCAGCAGCTTGCGCTCGCCGGAGATCACCACTGGCTCTTCGTCCGACGCGGCACTGCTGCCCGCCTCCACCGCCGCCTGCATCAGCGAGGTCATGTCGGCCTGCAGCACCGACAGCTCGCCGCGCAGGCGTTCGCGTACGGCGTCGAAGGTCAGGCCGCCGTAATGCGCGTTGATGTAGTTGGCCGCCTCCACCAGCTGCGACGGCGTGTAGGGCGTATCGGTATGGATGATGCGGTTCTGCACGTCGCCCTCGGGCGTGACGACGATCAGCAGGATACGGTTTTCCGACAGCCGCAGGAATTCGATCTGGCGGAACGCGTGCGAGCGGCGCGGCGTCATCACCACCCCGGCAAACTGCGACAGGTTGGACAGCGTCTGCGCCGCCGCCGCAATCACCCGCTGCGACGATTCCGACCCGTGCGACGCCAGTTGCGTGCGCACCTGCTCGGCAATCACGCCGGCCATCTGCTGCGCCATGCGGTCGTGCGCGCCGAGTGCTCCCATCGCGTCCAGCGGGCTGGCCGTCAGCATGGTGTCGACGAAGAGCCGGTAGCCGCGCGGCGTCGGAATGCGCCCGGCCGAGGTGTGCGGGCTGGCGATGAAACCCATCTCCTCCAGGTCGGACATCACATTGCGGATGGTGGCCGGCGACAGATCAAGCCCCGAATACTTCGACAAGGTGCGCGAGCCCACGGGCTGGCCCTCGGCGATGTACCGTTCGATCAGGGTCTTGAGGAGGATGGTGGCGCGCTTATCCATGATTCTTCGATTTTACGCAAAATCGACTGCAACCAGCGGGTGACGTTGGCGTTTCTCGCCAAACAACGTCAAACGTAGCGGGGGTCATATCGATATGGTGTAATGCGCGCATGTCGATTCCCCCGTCCGCCGTGGCCTCGAAACCTCCTGCTGCCTTGTCTGCCTCGCCTTTCAAGACCGTCGCACTGGTCGGCCGGTATTCGGCCGCCAACATTGCCGGCCCGCTCATGGAGTTGGCGTCGTGCATTGCCGCGCGCGGGCATGACATCGTGTTCGAGCGCGAAACGGCGCTCAATATCGGTGTGCAGGATTACCCTGCCCTGCCGCCCGAAGAAATGGCCCGCCAGGCCGACGTGGCCGTTGTGCTCGGCGGCGACGGCACGCTGCTCGGCATCGGGCGTCACCTGGCCGGCGCCAGCGTGCCCGTGATCGGCGTCAACCACGGGCGGCTCGGCTTCATGACCGACATCCCGTTCGACGATGTGCATACCGTGCTGCCCGACATGTTGTCCGGCCGCTACGAAGCCGAAACCCGCACGCTGCTGCAATCCCAGGTCGTGCGCGACGACGAGGTCATCTTCTCCGCCCTGGCCTTCAACGACGTGGTGGTCAACCGCTCAGGCACCTCGGGCATGGTGGAGCTGGCCGTGTCGGTCGATGGCTTCTTCATGTACAACCAGCGCTCGGACGGCTTGATCGTCTCCACGCCCACCGGGTCGACGGCGTATGCGCTGTCGGCGGGTGGGCCGATCCTGCATCCGGCGCTCTCCGGCCTCGTGTTGGTGCCCATCGCGCCGCATTCGCTGTCGAACCGGCCGATCGTCATTCCGCAGGATGCGGAAGTGGTCATCCAGGTCACCAGCGGGCGCGATGCGAGCGTCAACTTCGACATGCAGTCGCTCACCTCCCTGCTGCCGGGCGACCGCATCGTGGTGCGCCGCTCGGAGCGCACCGTGCAACTGCTGCACCCGGTCGGCTACAACTACTACGCCACGCTGCGCAAGAAGCTGCACTGGCACGAGTACCCGACTGAAGACAACCGGCTTTAAATCCCTCCGCCATGCTGCGCAGCCTCACCATCCGCGATTTCGTCATCGTCCACGCGCTGGACCTCGACCTGGCCGACGGCTTTACCGTATTCACGGGCGAAACCGGCGCGGGCAAATCCATCCTGATCGACGCATTGGCGCTCACGCTGGGCGAGCGTGCCGATGCCGCCGTCGTGCGCGAAGGTGCGCCGCGTGCTGACATCACGGCCGAGTTCGACGTGCATCCGCACGTGGCCGCCTGGTTGGAAGCGCACGAGTTACACGACGACGAAGGCGTGATCCTGCTGCGCCGCACGGTCGACGCCGCCGGCCGCAGCAAGGCCTTCATCAACGGCGCGGCCGTCACGCTGGCGCAACTGCGCGAAGTGGGCGAGCAACTGGTCGACATTCACGGCCAGCACGCACATCAACTGCTGCTGAAGACGGACGCGCAACGCAGCCTGCTCGACGCCCACGCCGGCCTGGAAGGCAGCGTGCGCGTGGTCAGCGAGCACTATCGCGCATGGCACGCCGTGGTGCGCCTGCGCGAAGCCGCCGAGCAGCAATCGCGCGAAGCCCAGCTTGAGCGCGAACGCATCGAGTGGCAGGTGAACGAACTGCAGAAGCTCGCTCCCCAACCCGGCGAGTGGGAAGACATCCAGGCCGAACACCATCGCCTGTCGCACGCCGCCAGCCTGATCGAAGGCACGCGCACAGCGCTCGATGGCCTGTCCGAATCCGAAGGCGCCGTGCTCGCACAACTGGGGGCCACGCTCCACACGCTGCGCGAACTTGCCGAGATCGACCCTGCGCTGGCCGACGTGCTGGCTGCGCTGGAGCCGGCCGAGGTGCAGATCCAGGAAGCCGTGCACACGCTTGCGCGCTATGCCGATCGCGCCGAGCTGGACCCCGACCGCCTGGCCGAAGTCGACGCGCGCATGCAGGCGCTGCACACCATGGCGCGCAAGTACCGCGTCGCCCCCGAAACGCTGCCCGCCGAGCTGGCCGAACGCCAAGCACAGCTGGCCGCGCTGCAAGCCGCATCCGACCTCGACGCGCTGCAGGCGCAGGAAGCGCAAACCCACGCCGCCTACATGGTGGTCGCCCAGGCGCTGTCGCGCGCCCGCGCTAAAGCGGCACGCGAGCTGGCCGAAGCCGTGACCGGCGCCATGCAAGGCCTGTCGATGGCCGGCGGGCGCTTCGACATCGCGCTGCATGCGCTGGAGCAAGGCGGTGCGGCGGGGCTGGAGCAAATCGAATTCCTCGTCGCCGGGCATGCAGGTGTATCGCCACGCCCGTTGGCAAAAGTCGCGTCGGGCGGCGAACTGGCGCGGATCAGCCTGGCCATCTCCGTGATTGCCAGCGAAGCGAGCCCGACCCCCACACTGATCTTCGACGAGGTCGATTCCGGCATCGGCGGCGCAGTGGCCGAAGTGGTCGGCCGGCGCCTGCGCGAATTGGGCACGCGCCGCCAGGTACTGTGCGTGACCCACCTGCCGCAGGTGGCCGCGCTCGCCAATCACCACATCCAGGTCGCCAAGCAAACGGTGGCCGGCAGCACGCGTTCCGACCTGGTGGTGCTGGACGCCACCAGCCGCGTGGACGAAATCGCCCGCATGCTGGGCGGCGCGTCGCTAACCGACACCACACGCCGCCACGCCGACGAGATGCTGGCCGCCGGCCGCGCCCAACCGGCACCGGCGCCAGTCACACGTAAATCGCGGCGCGTGGCGCAGTGATCGCCTATACCGGAACCATTGCGGCCATCTCTGGCATGGCCGCTCCGGAGCCGCATGCTGCCAACACCAATGAACATATTCCTGGAGAACTCCATGGCCCCCATGGCCCAAAAGGCTGCCCGTCCCCGATCCCTGCTGTCGTCCGCCAAGCCTTTGCTGGCGGCAGCGCTTGGCTTGTGCCTGCTGGCGGCGTGCAAGTCGGTGCCCGCGATTGATCCGGGCAAACCGCCTGCCATGGACCCTGCTTCCGTCAACACCCAACCACCGGCTTCGGTGTCGGCCGCGCACAACTTGGGCGACATCATTGTTGGCCTGAGCACGCCGACGACCTCTTCCACCGCCGTGCAAGGCCTACTGGACACGGCCGGCGCGCATGCAACGCCACGCCTGGCCTTTGCAGTGGTGCGGCCGATGTCGGGCGGGTTCTGGGTTGTGCGCGCCAGCTCGGGCGATGCAGCGGCCACGCTGGATGGCGCGGTCGCGGCGTTGCGCTCCGCGCCCGGCGTCGCGTCGGCCGATCCGGATCGTGTGGTGAAAATCCAGCGCTGAACCGCAAAACGCAATGCGGTGCGATTCAGCACCGCTCACACCAGACCTCCACAGTGTGAAAAACGGATGGGCCCGATTCTGGGCCCATCGGGCCTTGTCGCGGGCGCATGTCCTGCTAGGGCGCCAGCGCACAGGCGCGCTTTCCCCCACCCTTGGCAATCGAGTTTCTGCCATCACAGGCGGGCAGGTCGCGTGCTACCTTTGGTTTTGTGTAACGTACTGTCAAGAATCGCATCCTGATGACGTTTCTGATGACGACAAGATAGATGCCTCGGAGCGCGCACTGATGACACACCCCTCCTTTCGGTTGAAGTCCTGGCTCCGTGCAGGCGCCAGCGTCGCCGGTATCGCCTGGTTGATGGGCGGCCCCCCTGCCGTGGCCGCCACGCCGCAACCGCAGTACACGGGCGACCTGATCATCAAGTGGCGCGACGACACCAGCGGCACACGCAAGACGCTATCGGCGGCGGAATCCGGCAACCGGCTGCTGTCAGTCGCGCAAACCGCGGGCAGCACGCTGCAAGTCAAACGCACGTTGGGCACGCAAGCGCAGCTCATGCACACCGGCTTGACCGACGCCACCAGCATTGAAGCCACCGCCGCCAAGATCGCGCAGGACGGGCGCGTGGCCTATGTGGTGCCGGATCGCATCCTGCGGCCCAACACCATCCCCAACGATCCGCTGTTTGCCACACAGAACAATCTCGCCTCGCCGACGCTCGTGCCGGGCGGTATCAACGCGGCGGCGGCATGGAGCATCACGCAGGGCTCGAGCAGCATCGTGGTGGCGGTCGTCGATACCGGCTATACCGATCACCCGGACCTGTCGGGCAAGATCCTGCCCGGCTACAACTTCATCTCCGACCCAGCGCGTGCGGGCAATACCACCGGGCGCGGCACTGACGCACATGATCTGGGCGACATCGTTACAGCAGCTGATGTCCCAAACATCTCTGGCTGCACCACCAGTGACATCAGCAATCCGGCTAAGAGCAGTTGGCACGGCACCGAGGTCAGCAGCGTGCTGGCAGCCAACACCAATAACGCGCTCGACATTGCCGGCGTGGGCTGGAACACCCGGATCGTGCCGGTGCGCGTGTCGGGCAAGTGCGGCGCACTGCTGTCCGATACGGTGGACGGCATGCTGTGGGCCGGCGGCATCGCCGTATCAGGTGTGCCCACCAATGCCAACCCAGCGCGCGTGGTCAACGTGAGCCTGGGCAGCACGGGCGCGTGCTCGGCGGCCGAACAGGACGCAGTGAACCGGTTGGCGTCGATCGGCACCACCGTGGTGGCCGCCTCGGGCAATGAAGCTGCACAAAACGCCGACGCACCGGCCAACTGCACGGGCGCGATCGCCGTCACGGCGCACGTGGATAGTGGCGAAAACGCCAGCTATGCCAACGTCGGCTCGCAGGTTGCGCTGTCGGCGCCAGGCGGCGGTTGCGCCAATTCGCAGGCGACCAGCAGCGGCTGCACGGGCACCACATCGGTCATCCAGGCTGACTCCAACGATGGCGCGCAAACCCTCGGCAACTACGTCGTCAAATCCGTGGCGGGCACGAGCTTCTCCACACCGGAAGTGGCCGGCACCATCGCGCTGATGCTGAGCGTGCAACCACAGTTGTCGAATGCACAGATACTGGCCGGTCTGCAACAGACAGCGCGCCCGCACCCAAGCGGCACGTATTGCGCCGTCAATACCGGCGTGTGCGGCGCAGGCTTGCTGGATACCGCAGGCGCAGTGGGTTACGCCCAGCGGACGACGCCCGCCGGCATCGGCAACGGTACGGCAAGCTCGGGCAGCACTGGTGGCACGAGCGGGAGCAGTAGTAGTGGTGGCGGCGGCGGTGCCGTCCCGCTCGCAGGGGCAGCGCTGATGCTGGCGTTGGGACTCGCCTGCCGACGCAAGCGCTCTGCGCCGCAGTAACAACGTCTTCAGATTGACCGAGACCGCCTCCCATGTGGAGGCGGTTTTCTTTTGCGTCTTATCCGCATATCAGGACTTCCACTTAAGCCCAGCTAGACCACCTCGCCTCCATTCTTTTTGACAATGCATCCATAAATTCATCGATTCTTTACAAAAAAAGGACTGCTCAGATGAAGACGATGGTTTCCGGGGGTGTGGCTCGTGCGCTGGTGGCGCTCGGGTTGGTGTCGTATCACGCAGCACCCGTGCTGGCAGCTGAAAAATCGACCACGTTCAACACGCAGTTGCAGTGGGTTACCCAGTTGATCGTCAAGGAAAAAGCCACCACCTCTGGGGCGTTGACACTGCAATCCACATCGGCAGGCGGCGTCGACAATCCGGCGGATACGATGACCGTGCAACGCTGGTCAGCCGCAGCGCAATTGCCCATGACGTACAAGCGTGCAATGTCGGGCGGCGCCCATGTGGTGACCCTGCCCAGGATCATGACGCTGGATGACGCACAAACCGTTGCGCAGCGCATGGAAGCCAGCGGCCAGTTCGAATACGTGTCGCCCGATCGCATCCTGCGGCCAATGGCGCTGGCCACCGACCCGCTGTTCAGCCAGCAATGGAACCTGCTATCTGGCACTAGCGTGGCTGGCGGCGCCAACGTGACATCGGCCTGGGACACCACCACCGGCGCGCCCACCGTGGGCATCGGGATCGTCGACACCGGCATCCGCGCAGACCACGCGGACTTTGCCGGCACGAACTTCGGTATCGGCCGCAACTTTGTCAGCAGCAACGCAATGGCGGGCGCTACCGACCGTAAGACCGGCGCCGCCATCCCCAGCGGGTTCGTCAACAACGGCGCCAACAATGGTGCCGGCAATGTCGACCCGTCCGACCCCGGTGATTGGATCAGCGCCGCCGATGCCGCGTCCTTCCCGACGCTCTGCGGCAGCCAGAGCAACAGCAGCTGGCACGGCACCTTCGTGACCGGACAGATAGCAGCACAGCGCAACAACGGCGTCGGTATTGCGGGCATCGCACCGGGCGTGCGCGTGCAGATGGCGCGGGCGCTGGGCAAGTGCGGCGGCGTGACGTCCGACATCATGGACGCGATGACGTGGCTGGCCGGCGGCGCGGTCCCTGGTGTCATCAGCAACCCGACGCCGGCCAAGGTCATCAGCATGAGCCTGGGGGGATCGGGGGCCTGCTCCGCACTGGAACAAAGTCGGATCAATGCGGCGCGCGCGCTGGGGGTCACCATCGTGGTGGCGGCCGGCAATGAGTCCGGACCGGTGGATGCTCCCGCCAATTGTGCGGGTGCCATCGCCGTGACCGCGCACACGGTCGAGGGCGACAGCGCCTGGTACGCCAACGTGGGCACGCAGACGGCGATCAGCGCGCCGGGCGGTGGCGTGGGCACAGTCATTCGTGGCGTGGGCACTGGGATCGTGTCGCTGTCCAACACGGGCACCAACGGGCCGGTTGCATCCCCCAGCGGCGACCGGTATGCCACCGACATCGGCACATCCATGGCCACACCGCACGTGTCGGCTGTGGCGGCGCTCATGCTGTCGATCCAGCCGGCGCTCACACCTGACAAGATCACCGCGATCCTCAAGCAATCGGCCCGTCCATTCCCAGCAGGCACTTATTGCAGCACGCACCCGGGCGTATGCGGCGCCGGCATGCTCGACGCCGGCTCAGCCATCGCGCAGACGCAGGGCCAGCCGACCGTGCACGTTGGCGCATCAGCTTCGAGCGTTTCCACCAGTGCCAATGTCACGCTCACAGCCGTCAGCGGCCCCGGCTATGGACGAAGCGCTGGTAACCCGATCTGGGCGCAGACAGCAGGCACGCCCGTCTCGCTGACGACCTCCGCGCCCGATGCCAACGGCAACAGCACGGCCACCTTCACGCCAGCCGCGGCCGGGGTCTACAGCTTTAGCGTTGCGTTGACCAACAACGCGGGCATCACAGCCAGCGACACCGTAAGCGTCACGGTTGCGGGGGCGCCCACGTCGCCCGGCACCGATACGGGGGCCGGCACTGGAGCTTCGTCGGGCGGTGGGGGGGGCGGTGGGGCAATCGGATTCGCCTATGCGGCGCTATTGCTTGCAGCAAGCCTCGCGCATCGGCTTGGACGCAGCGCCCGTTAAGCGAAGGCCGGCCCGTTTCACGTTGCCCCCTCAAGCGTGGGGTTGCATCCCCTAGTACCCCATCGTGTCGGCCTCTGTGGAATTGTAAGAAATTTTCAATTCCGTATTTAGTTCTTTTTTCAGTGCCGCATCATCACTATTGAGATAATTCCGCCTCTTTTTGTTACAACAATAGGACTTCTCAAATGAAGGCGATTGTCTCCGGGGGGATGGTCCGTGCGCTGATCGCGCTCGGACTGGTTTCGTATCACGCTGTTCCGGCGCTTGCCGTCGGTCAGACAGCAAACGTTGGCGCCCAAACGCAATGGGTGTCGCAGCTGATCGTCAAGGAAAAGAGCGGCTCGAGCGGCACGTACCAGTTGCAATCGGCAGCTACGCGCGTGGATGTCGCGACAGTGCAACGCTGGTCGGCCGCCGCGCAATTGCCGATGACGTACAAGCGCGCCATGTCGGGCGGTGCCCATGTGGTCACGCTGCCGCAAACCATGTCGGCGGCGGACGCTCAAGCCGTGGCACAACGCATGGAAGCCAGCGGCCAATTTGAATATGTGGCGCCTGATCGGATCTTGCACGCCGCTTCCACGCCGTCCGATCCGTTGTTCCAATACCAATGGAACCTGTTGTCCAAGACCGGCACGGTCAACAACGTCGTCACCGTCAGCAGCATGGCGCCCGCCAATGGCGCGACAACGGTGGGTGGTGCCAACGTGACCACCGCCTGGGACACGACCAAAGGGGCGAGCAGCGTCAACGTTGCCGTGCTCGATACCGGTATTCTTCCGGGCCACCCCGACCTGTCTGGGGCGCAGATCAAGCAGGGTTACGACTTCGTCACGGACCCATTTATGAATAACAAGGGCGGCACCGGGCGTAGCAGCGACCCGACCGACCCGGGCGACTGGGTCACCAGCGCAGATATCACCAACAACTCGACGATATGTGGCGGCCGGTCGCCTTCTGACAGCTCCTGGCATGGCACGTTTGTCACCGGCCAGCTCATCGCACAACACAACAGCAAAGGCGTCGCCGGTATTGCCCCGGGCGTCAGCCTGTTGATGGCACGCGTGCTGGGCAAATGCGGCGGCGCCACCTCCGACGTAGTCGATGCGCTGACATGGGCCACGGGTGGCACCGTCTCTGGCGTCACCACGGTCAATACGTCGCCCGCCAAGGTCGTCAACATGAGCCTGGGCGGCGTCGGCAGTTGCGACACCCCCACGCAAAACGCTATCTCGGCAGCGCGTGCTCGCGGTGCTGCCATCGTGGTGGCTACCGGCAATGATGGCAACACGACCATTGGCACACCCGCCAACTGCGCAGGCACCATCGCCGTCACCGCACATACCTTCGAAGGCGACAGGGCCAGCTACGCCAACGTCGGCACCGGCACGACACTGAGTGCGCCTGGCGGTGGCAACGGTTCGGTGGTCAGCGGTCTGGGGGCACTGGTACCGTCGCTGACGAACGACGGCACAACCACGGCCACCACCTACAATTACACCGCGGAAGGCGGCACCTCGATGGCCACGCCGCACGTGGCAGGCGTCGCGGCGCTGCTGCTGTCGATCAACAATGCCCTGACACCGGCACAGATCACGACCATCCTTCAACAGTCGGCACGTCCGTTCCCGGCCGGCACCTACTGCGCCACGCACGCAGGCGTGTGCGGAGCCGGCATGCTCGACGCT
Organism: Ralstonia insidiosa; assembly: GCF_008801405.1. NCBI lineage: Bacteria > Pseudomonadati > Pseudomonadota > Betaproteobacteria > Burkholderiales > Burkholderiaceae > Ralstonia > Ralstonia insidiosa. The sequence continues at coordinate 3,255,898 of NZ_VZPV01000001.1, forward strand.
GGCGACGCTGTGTCCGTGGCATCAGGTAAGCCGCTGGTGCATGCCGCGACCTCGGCAAGCTCGATCACCGCAAACAATGCCGTTACGCTGACCGCCTCCGGCACCCCCGGCTTCGGCAGCACCACGGCGAGCGTGCAGTGGACACAAACGTCTGGGCCGACGGCCTCTCTGACGACTGCCGGGCCGGATACCAACGGCAATTACACGGCAACGTTCACGCCGACTGCGGCGGGCACCTACGCCTTTAACGTCACATGGACGAACGGCACGGGCGGCACCGCCACCGATTCAACGCAAGTGAGCGTGGCGGCGGCTCCGGCCTCCGGCGGCGGCACGGGCGGCGGTAGCACTGGTGGCAGCACTGGCGGCGGCACCGGCACCACCACGCCCGCAACCACCTCCAGCAGCGGCGGTGGCGGTGGCGGCGCGATCGGCCTGGGCGGCGCAGCACTGCTGCTGGCCGCCGGCTTGGCTGGCCGTCGGCGTCGTGTGAAATAAGCCTGTTGTTTCTCTCCGCCCGCGCCTTTTTCTGGCGCGGGCGGGCATTCTCCCCTCCCCCGCCCCACCCCTTCCGGCGCCCTGCTGCTCACATACGCAGCCGCTTGCCGCGAGCGCGCCACTCCCCCAATACCCAGATCAGTAGCCCGCTCGCCGCGCCAAAGGCATGTGCGATACGCACCACGCCAAAGCCCCAGTGCGGGTCATAGGCAATGGGCGACAGCCACGATTGCTCGAACCACACCTTCACCAGCACGCCCGCACACAGCAGCAAGCCGATCCAGCGTGAGAAGCGGTCGCCGGTGTCTTCCGCCGATTCTGTAAGCGGCCGCAGCAGGCGCAGCCCACCCCAGGCGGCAAGACCATGCAACGCGCCCGAGAGCCCGCCGTACCACTGCACCCCCGGCTGACTGAGCAACGCAATCTGTACCAGCACACCGCACACCACCAGCGCACCGACGATGGCCTGCGCCCGCAGCACGCGCGCGAGCAGGAGCATGATCCCCGCCGCCGCCATCGCATCGGCCAACCAGTGCCACGTATCCAGATGCACCCACATGGCCGTGACGATGCGCCACCACTGGCCCGCGCGCACGGCATCGCGCTGATACAGCCCGATGGCATGCAACCACGGCACGAACGAGAACGCAGCCGACAACGCGGCCACACCCAGGCACGCAGCCCAGGTATGCACCGCGTGCAGACGCCCGCTCATCCGCCGTGTGAGCTGGACGGCGCGGGCACGGTGCCGAACACCTGCTCCCACAACGCCCGCACGTGGGCGGCCTCGTGTGCACAGGTACCCGCAGGGACACGTGCAGCAGGTTGCCCATCCAGCCGCAGCTTGTGCTGGCGTGCGCGGAAATCGCGGTAGGCATCGGCCACCTGCGCTGCCCGCGTGGCATCGATCAACCCCAGCTCGCCCGCCATGTGCAACAGCGCGATGTTGCCTTTGTTACGGGTGAGTTCAGCATGCGCAGCGCTATGCAGCAGCACCAAAAACTGCACGGTGAACTCGATATCGACCATGCCGCCGCGGTCGTGCTTGAGGTCGAACAGTTCCGTGGGATTGGCGTGGCCTTCCAGCACGCGCTCACGCATCGCCACGATCTCGTCGCGCAGCGGACCAGCCTCGCGCGCCTGCCGCAGCACAGCGGTGCGCAGCGCTTCAAAGCGTGTGCCGATCTCTGCATCGCCCGCGCAGAAGCGCGCGCGCGTCAGCGCCTGGTGTTCCCACACCCACGCAGCGTTGTCCCCCTCGCGCATCTGGTAACGGCGGAAGGCTTCGAAGTGCGTCACCATCAGGCCGGCCGCGCCGTTCGGGCGCAGGCGCGTGTCCACATCAAACAGCGTGCCGGCGGCGGTATGGCTGGTCAGCCAGGTGATGAGCTTGCGCGCGAACGACGCATACACCTCGGGCGCACGCTCATGGTCGTCGTCGTAAAGGAAGATGATGTCGAGGTCCGACGCATAACCAAGCTCCTTGCCGCCCAAGCGCCCATAGGCCACCACGGCAAAGCGCGGCACCTCGCAGTGGCGCGTGGACACCTGCTTCCACACGGTCTCCAGCGTCAGGTCCAGCATCGCGTCGGCCAAGTCAGAGAGCCGGTCGCTGATGTGCTCAACGCTGAGCATGCCTTGCAGGTCCTGCAGCAGGATGCGGAAAGTCTCCGCATGGTGCTCCTGGCGCAGGATGTCCATCTGCATCTCGACGTGGTCTTCGGCAGCGCGCAGCCGGTCGCGCACGCGCTCGCGGAAAGCGGGCCAGTCCGGGTCGGCCGACAGCGCCTCAACGTCGAGCAACTCGTCAAGCAGTTGCGGATGGCGCGTCAGATAGTCTGCCGCCCAACGCGACGCGTGCAGCGTGTGGGCCACGCGCTCCAGCGCCTGTGGGTACTCGCACAGCAGCGAGAGATACGACGAACGCCGGCTGATCGCATCAAAAAAGTTCAGGAAGCGCGCGATGGTGACGTCCGAATCCGTCTGCCGCGCAGCGTGGTCGAGCGCGCGGTTGATCAGCAGGTCGAAACGCTGGCGGCTCACCTCGGTCAGCGCACGGTAGCGCGGCGAGTTGCGCGTCGCGCGCAGGCGTTCGAGCACGCCATCGGCGTCGGCATAGCCCAGGTCGGCAAGCTGCGCGCGGGCGGACTCGGTACGCTCGTCGTCAAGCAGATCGGCCTGCCAGATGGAGGCGCACGGCGGTTGGCTGTCTTGTTTGTCAGAGAAGGTCTGCTCGAACTGCTGCGCCACTTCGTCCTGATAGGCCTCCAGCTTGGCAACCAGTGCGGCGTAATCGTCAAAGCCCATCATGCGGGCCACACGCAGTTGGTCTTCCGGCGCGCCCGGCAGGTTGTGCGTCTGCGCGTCTTCCACGTATTGCAGGCGGTGTTCAAGCTGGCGCAGGAAGCGATAGGCCTCGGTCAGGCGCGCAACCACGTCGTCGTCGATCAGGCCACGCTCGGCGGCGGCGCGCAGCACCTCCAGCGTGGGCCGCACACGCAGCCCGAAATCCTGCCCGCCGCGAATCAGCTGGAAGACCTGCGCAACAAACTCGATCTCGCGGATACCACCGCGCCCCAGCTTGATGTTCGGCGAACGCGCATGCACCAGAGCGTCGCCTTCGCCCGGCTGTCGGTTGGCGCCATTGCCGCGCTTGGCCGCCTCCGCGCGAATCTGCGCGTGCAGCGCGCGGATGGCGGCGATCACGCCGTAGTCCAGATAGCGCCGGAACACGAACGGCCCGGTCACCCGATCAAGCTGTTGGATCACGCGCGCTGCGTGCGGACTGGTCGGGTCGGTAATGACGCGGCCCTTGATCCAGGCGTAGCGCTCCCACTCGCGGCCCTGCACGACAAAGTACTCCTCCAGCATGCCCAGGCTGCAGGCCAGCGGCCCGGCATCGCCGTTCGGGCGCAGGCGCATGTCGACACGGAAGACGTAGCCGTCTTCGGTCACATCGGCCAGCGCATTGATCAGGCGCCGGCCCAGCTTCGTGAAGTACTCGTGATTGGAAAGCGGACGCCGGCCGCCTTGCGTATCGCCGTCGTCGTCGTACAGAAAGATCAGGTCGATGTCGGACGAGACGTTCAACTCGCGCCCACCCAGCTTGCCCATACCGACCACCACCAGCTCCTGCACCTCGCCCGAGGATTGCCCGATCGGCTGGCCGTGCAGCGCCTGCAGCTCCTGGCCGATCACGGAGATGGACGCACGCACGGCAAACTCGGCCAGATCCGTCATGCTGCCGGTCACTTCATCGAGCGTGGCCGCGCCGGACAGATCGCGCTCGATGAGCGTGGCGAAGACCTCGTTGCGCAGCAAGCGCAGTGCGCGCTTGAGCGCGGGCTCGATCTCCACGGCCGTGGCATCGAACAGTTCGGTAAAGCGCGCTGACAGCCAAGCTGCGTCAACCGGGCGCGCGGCGGCACTCTGCACACGCTCAGCCCAGCCTTCACGCGCCTGCGCCAAGCGCTGGACGTAACGGGAATAGGCCTGCGCATACGGCAACGCAGCAGAGGGGGCTTCCGGCGCACGGGCCGGGGCTTGCAGGTACGGCTGGGCAGACAAGGTGGAATCGGTCATGCGGGTCATGCGAACCATCAAGGGAGCTGCGAGGAAACGCCCATTCTCGCTGAAATGCACGCAGGCCGGTCGGTGGTCACGCACTTTCACGGGCATCGGGCTGGCCTGCCACCCGGCGAGGGCTGCATCCGGGCTTCTCCAGGCTCCAAATGTGGCACTGCGCCACGAATATCGGATAATCCCGGTCATGCCCCGCCTGCCACAGCCCCCAGAATCGCCGAAGTCCGATGGCGGACACGCCAGCACCCTGTCCACCCGCCGGACAGGCCTGCGCGCCGTCAGCGCCACCTGGGCATGGATCGCGCGGCTGGCCGGCAAGATCGTCGGCGGCGTTCTTGCCTGCATCCGCGCGCCGATCTGGCGCAAGCTGTGGCGCATCCTGTGGAAAACGGTGGTCGCACTGGTCGTCCTGGCCATGGTCGGCATGGTGCTGGTGCGCTTTGTCTTGTGGCCGCGCGTGAGCGTGGCACGCGAATGGATGGAGCGCGAGGCGTCGAGCGCACTGCACGCCAACGTCGGCATCGGCTCGCTGGAAACCTATTGGGAAGGCTGGCACCCTGCCTTCCGCGCGCAGCGCATCGAAGCGCTTGACACCGCCGGCCGCCAGACCTTTGCCGTGCAGGACGTGCAGGCGCGGCTGTCGTGGCGTTCGCTGCTGCGCATGCAGATCACGTTTGCCGCGCTGCACGCCAGCCGCGCCGACGTGCTGGTCCGCCGCACGCCCGAGGGTGCCCTGCTCGTAGCCGGCATGCCGCTTGGCCCCGACACCGGTGGTGACAGCAACTTCTTCGACCAACTGCTCTCCCAGGGCGACATCGACTTCCGCGAGGGCGCTGTGCGCTGGCTCGACGAGCAGCAGAAGCTGCCCGAAGTGGCACTGGGCAATGTGCACGTTCAATTGCGCAGCGGCCCGACCCGCCACCGGCTGGACGCCAGCGGCACTTCGCCCAGCCTCTTCAACGGCGTGATCAAGCTGCACGCCGATTTCCGCCATGAACTGCTGGCCCGCCCGGGCGATTGGCGACACTGGCATGGCCAGGCCAACTGGCAGATCGACACGCTGCAGCTGGCCGCAGTGCAACGCTATGTGCCGCTGATGGCGGCCGCCAAGAGCGGCACCATCAGTTCAGACGGCTCGGTGGAGTTTGCCCACGGCGTCTTCACGCGCAGCCAGGCGCGGCTGACCGGCCAGCAGCTCGACCTGCAGATCCGGAAAGATCTCGACCCGCTCCAGCTGCGCAGCCTGCAGGCGCTCGCCACGCAGCAGCGCACCGCAAACGGCGAACACACACTGCGCATCGACACGCTGCTCTGGCAGCCGCTGAACCTGCCCGCCCAACCGGCGCCCGCGCCCGAACTGGCAGGCCCCGGCATCGAAGCCCCGGCCAACCCGGCCGGCACGCCACGCGGGCTGCGCAACGCAAGCGTCGGCTGGGCCCTGGATACACGCAACGAGCTGCGCAGTCTGCAGGTGAAGGCCACAACGCTGGATTTGACCGATCTGCGCAGCATTGCCACCGCCATGCCGCTGCCCGCCGGTGTGCTGGAGCCGTTGCGCGCCAAGCAGCCCGCCGGCCGCATCGACGATCTCGACATCAACTGGCAGCGCGATGTCTCCCGCTGGCGGCCAAATACGCCAGCGCCGGTGCACTTCACAGGGCGCGCCACGCTGCGGCAGGTGTCCTTCGGGCCCGGCGCACTGCCCGTCGTGCCGGCCGGCCACCACCCCGAGCCGGCCGTGCCCGGCGTTGAGAACCTCTCCGGCAACGCCGTCTTCTCTGACCAGGATGGGACACAGCGGGGCACGCTGCGCATCGATTCCTCCGATACCGCCCTGCTCCTGCCCGGCCTCTTCGATGAAGCACGGGTGCCGCTGGACCGCCTGCAAGGCACCTTCAACTGGACGTATCGCAAGCAGGAACTGATCGTCAGCAGCGACAACCTGACGCTCTCCAATGGCGATCTGTCGGCCCGGTTTGCGGGCAGCTACCGCCATGCGCCGGACACCAGCCATGTCGGCACCATCGACCTGAAGGGCACGCTGGAGCGCGCCACCGTCACACGTGTGCCGCGCTATCTGCCGCTGTCCGTCGGGCCGCACACGCGCGAGTACCTGGCGGGCGCCCTGCAAGGCGGCATCGCCAGTGACGTCACCCTTGTCCTGACCGGCGACCTGTACGACTTCCCGTACCGCCCGCCGCACAAGGGCGTGTTCCGCGTCGAGGTGCCCGTCAAGGACGTGACCTACCAGCCGGCCCCCGCGGATGCCTCGCACCCGACCGGCTGGCCCGCATTCACCGATACCGAAGGCACGGTTGTGTTCGACGGGCCATCGATGTCGTTCAAGGTGGCGCGCGCCAAAGTTGCCGACGTGACCTTGACCGACGTGAGCGGCACCCTGCCCGACATGGGCGACCACCATCCGCTGCTCACCATCGACGGCCATGCCGATGGCGCCACGCAAAGCTTCCTGCAGTACATCGAGGCCAGCCCGGTTAGTGGCTGGATCGGCCACTTCACCAAAGATGCGCGCGCGCAAGGCAACGCCGCGCTCGCGCTCAAGCTCGACCTGCCGCTCAACGAAATGCACACGGCCCGTGCCCAGGGCAGCGTGACCTTCCTGCGCAACGACATCACGCTGATCCCGCAGGCGCCACCACTGACCGACGTGACCGGGGCGCTCACCTTCACGCACAAGGGCATCGGCTTTGATAACCTGCGTGCCCGCTTTGCCGGCGGCGAGATTCGCCCGACCGGCGGCACCGCGCCTGACGGCACGATCCGCATCCAGGTCGCCGGCACCGCCTCGGCCCAGGGCTTGCGTGAAACCACGCCGGAAGGCAGCCCCATCGCCGCCATTGCCCGCACACTGGACGGCAGTGCCCCGTACAGCGCCACCATCAGCGTCAAGCAGCATCGGCCCGTCATCCAGGTGCAATCCGACCTGACGCCAATGACGGTGCGCCTGCCCGCACCGCTGAACAAGGCCGCCGGCCAGCCGCTGCCGGTGCGCTTCGACATGCAGCCGCTGGCGGCCAACAACGCACTCGACGAAGTCACGCTGCAGATCGGCAACATTGCCTCCGCGCGCTACGAACTGCGCAGCAACGGCAACGGCACCGAAGTGCTCCGCGGCGGCATCGGCGTGCGCCAGCCCGTGCCGCAACCCACCGAGGGCGTGCAGGCCAACCTGACGCTGGACCGGCTCGACGTCGATGCCTGGCGCCAGATCTTCGCCACGCCGGCGGGTGAGAAAAGCGCCGCGCAATCGGCTTCCGATCATGCTGCCGCCAGCGCCGCCGGTAGCCACAACGCCTACCTGCCCACCCGCCTGAGTGGGCGCGCGCAGACGCTGCGCATCCTCGGCCGTGATTTCAGCAGCGTCAGCGTCGATGCCACGCGCGATGGCGCCAACTGGCAATCGACCATTGATTCGCGCGAGATCGCCGGCACCACGCGCTGGCACGCAGAGAGCGCCGCCGTGCCCTTCGGTGAGCTGACGATGCGCCTGTCCCGCATGAACATTCCCGATGCGCAGGAAGAGACCGCGCTGACCGAGTCCCTGGCCAGCAGCTCGCAGGAAATTCCGTCGCTCGACCTCGTGGCCGACAAGTTCGACCTGCGCGGCAAGGCGCTCGGCAAGCTGGAGATCAAGGCACGCAGCCAGATCACCGACGGCGCGCCGGTGTGGACGCTGGAGACACTCAAGATTGAGCAGCCGGCCGCCACGCTCACTGCGCGCGGCACGTGGCGCATTCCGCGCCGTCTGCGCGGCGGTGGCGATGATCCGGAGCGCCGCACCCTGCTCGACTTCAACCTCGACCTGCGCGACACCGGCGACCTGCTGCAGAAGATGGGCTTGGCCAAGGTGATCGACGGTGCCAAGGGCAAGTTTGAAGGCCGCGTGGTGTGGCGCGGCTCGCCCATGTCGATCGACTACCCGACGCTCAACGGCCGCATGGCGCTGAACCTGGAGCGCGGGCAGTTCCTGCCGGTCGACCCGGGCCTGGCCAAGCTGGCCGGTGTGCTGAGCCTGCAGGGCCTGCTGCACTTCGCCACCGACCTGCGCAGCGCCACCGGCCGCGGTACGCCGTTCGAGAGTGTGGCTGCCACCGGCAGCATCGCCGGCGGCGTCGCCCGCACGGAAGATTTCACGGTCAAGGGCCCGCAGTTCCAGGTGGCGATGCAGGGCTCGGCCAACATCCTCGATGAAACACAGGATCTGCACGTGAAGGTCACGCCCAAGGTGGACGCCACATCGGCGTCGCTGGCCGCGGCGTTCATCAACCCGGCCATCGGGCTGGGCACGCTGGCCGCACAGCTGGTCCTGGGCGACCAACTGTCGAAGGCATTCGCTACGCAGTACCACGTCACAGGAAGCTGGGCCAATCCGAAGATCGACAAGGTCGCGTCCAGTTCAGGCACAGGCGCAGGCAGCCATTCCGAAACCTCGGCAAAATAGGCACCATGACTTCCACGACCGTTGCTCCCGCCCACGCCGCATCCGGCTCCGGTATGCCCTTTGAGGCACCTTTCCGTGTCGCCGCCATCCAGACGGTGACGAGTGTCGAGGTGGACGCCAACCTGGCGCGCGCCGATGCGCTGCTCGCCGAGGCCGCCGCCCAAGGCGCGCAACTGGCGCTGCTGCCCGAATATTTCTGCAAGATGGGCCGCAAGGACAGCGACAAGGTCGCCATCCGCGAGGATGACCAGAATGGCCCCATCCAATCGTTCCTGGCCGATGCCGCGCGCCGCCACAAGCTATGGCTCGTCGGCGGTACCTTGCCGATGTGGTGCGAGGACGAACAGCGCGTGCGCAATACGTCGCTCGCCTACAACCCGGCCGGCGTGCGCGTGGCGCGCTACGACAAAATCCACCTGTTCAACTTCGTGCGCGGCGAAGAGCGCTACGACGAAGCCCGCACCATCGAGCCCGGTGCCACGCCGGTGGCCTTTGATGCGCCGTGCGGGCGCGTGGGCATGTCGGTGTGCTACGACCTGCGCTTTCCAGAGCTGTACCGTGCGCTGTCAGCGCAGGGCAACCTGAACTTGATTCTGATGCCGGCGGCCTTCACCTACGTGACGGGCGCCGCGCACTGGGAAATCCTGCTGCGCGCCCGCGCCATCGAGAACCAGTGTTACGTGCTCGCTGCCGCACAGGGCGGGCGCCATGAAAACGGCCGCCGCACCTGGGGCCATTCCATGCTGGTCGACCCGTGGGGCGAAGTCATCGCCGCATTGCCTGAAGGCGAAGGCGTGGTCGTCGGCGACATGGACCCGGCCCGCCTGGCACAAGTGCGCCAGGACTTGCCGGCGTTGAAACACCGTGTGATGTAAGCCAACCGAATTTCTTTGCGAGAACTCACCATGAACGCAGGCGACATCGCCATCCAGAATCTGTCCATCGCGCGCCGTGTGCTGCTCGATCCGTACGGCCTCGATGAAGCGCACCTGCAGCGCGCGCTGGCCGACATCTTCACGCACCGTGTGGACTACGCGGACCTCTACTTCCAGTACACGCGCAACGAGGCGTGGAGCCTGGAAGAAGGCATCGTCAAGTCCGGCAGCTTCAGCATCGACCAGGGTGTGGGCGTGCGCGCCGTCTCGGGCGACCGCACCGCGTTTGCCTACTCCGACGACATCAGCCTGCCCGCGCTGATGCAAGCCGCCGGTGCCACGCGCACCATCGGCAAGGCCGGCTCTGGCCGCGTCAAGGTGGCGAACAGCCTGGTCAGCGGCCCGAGCGGCCATTCGCTGTATGCACCGAACGACCCGCTCGATTCGATGACGGCCTCCGAAAAGGTCGCCCTGCTCGAGCGCATCGAAAAGCTCGCCCGCGCCAAAGACCCACGCGTGGTGCAGGTCATGGCCGGCCTGGCCGGTGAATACGACGTGATGCTGGTCGCACGCAGCGACGGCGTGATCGCCGCCGACGTACGCCCGCTGGTACGCATCTCCGTCACCGTCATCGCCGAGCAGAACGGGCGCCGCGAAATGGGCAGCTCCGGCGGCGGCGGCCGCTATGCGTACGGCTACTTCACCGACGACCTGCTGCGCGAATACGTGGACGAAGCGGTCTCCTCCGCACTCGTCAACCTGGAAGCCAAGCCGGCACCGGCCGGCACCATGACCGTCGTGCTCGGCCCGGGCTGGCCCGGCGTGCTGCTGCACGAAGCCATCGGCCACGGGCTGGAAGGCGACTTCAACCGCAAGGGCTCGTCGGCGTTCTCCGGCCGCATGGGCGAACGCGTGGCGGCCAAAGGCGTCACCGTGGTGGATGACGGGACGCTGGCCAATCGCCGCGGCTCGCTCAACCTCGACGACGAGGGCAACCCCACGCAGTGCAACACGCTCATCGAAGACGGCATCCTCACCGGCTACATGCAGGACACGCTCAACGCGCGCCTGATGAAGATGCCCGTGACCGGCAACGCCCGCCGCGAAAGCTACGCCGCCCTGCCGATGCCGCGCATGACCAACACCTACATGCTCGGCGGCGACAAGGACCCGCAGGAGATCATCGCCAGCGTGAAGAAGGGGCTGTATGCGGTCAACTTCGGCGGTGGCCAGGTCGACATCACCAACGGCAAGTTTGTGTTCTCCGCCAGCGAGGCCTACATGATCGAGGACGGCAAGATCACCTACCCCGTCAAGGGCGCCACGCTGGTCGGCAGCGGCCCGGAATCGCTCAAGCACGTGACCATGATCGGCAACGACATGCGCCTCGATTCGGGTATCGGCGTGTGCGGCAAGGAAGGCCAGAGCGTACCGGTAGGCGTCGGCCAACCGACCCTGCGCATGGAGAACATGACGGTGGGCGGGACGGCGTAATCGCCACAAAGCCGTCGTTTTGATGCCGCAGGCCCGGAAAACCCGCGCTTGCGGCGCTCAGAAAAAGCGGCTATAAAGACGGTTCGATTGGTGCGGCGCGGTAGTTGCAGTCACCCGCGCTTCCCTGATTTTTGTTGCAGCACTTAGCATTCTCTCCATGTCCTTCGCCAAGTTTTTTTACTTTTACTTTTGGCATCTCGCACCGCTGGCGGAAGGAGAGGGGCGCTTGCAGCAAAAATAAAAGCACCCAGCAGATACCGAAAACCGCCAGCGACCCTGGCGGTTTTTTTTCGCCCTGTCACCTGCCCCACCCCGGCACCGACGCGAAACATGATCCGAACACAGTAGACGTTTCCAATACGAACAAGACACCCCAGGAGCTTTCCATGCCGAAGAACACCGATGATTTGCGCATTCGCGAACTCAAAGAGCTGACGCCGCCGTCACATCTGATTCGTGAATTCCCGTGCAGCGATGCCGTTTCCGACCTGATCTACCAAAGCCGGAACGCGATGCACCGCATCCTGCACGGCATGGACGACCGCCTGATCGTCATCATCGGCCCCTGCTCCATCCACGACACCAAGGCCGCGATGGACTACGCCCGCCGCCTGGTCGAGCAGCGCGAGCGCTTCAAGAATGAGCTGGAAATCGTCATGCGCGTGTACTTCGAAAAGCCGCGCACCACGGTCGGCTGGAAGGGCCTGATCAACGATCCGCACATGGATGGCAGCTTCAAGATCAACGACGGCCTGCGCACCGCGCGCGAGCTGCTGATGAACATCAACGAGCTGGGCCTGCCCGCCGGCACCGAATACCTCGACGTGATCAGCCCGCAGTACATCGCTGACCTGGTGAGCTGGGGCGCGATCGGTGCGCGTACGACGGAATCCCAAGTGCACCGCGAGCTGGCTTCCGGCCTGTCGTGCCCGGTCGGCTTCAAGAACGGCACCGACGGCAACGTGAAGATCGCCGTGGACGCCATCAAGGCCGCATCGCAGCCGCACCACTTCCTGTCGGTCACCAAGGGCGGCCATTCGGCCATCGTGTCGACGGCGGGCAACGAGGATTGCCACATCATCCTGCGCGGCGGCAAGGCACCCAACTATGACGCCGCCAGCGTGCAGGAAGCCTGCGACGCCATCTCCAAGTCGGGCCTGGCCGCGCGCCTGATGATCGACGCCTCGCACGCCAACAGCAGCAAGAAACACGAGAACCAGATCCCGGTGTGCGAAGACATCGGCCGCCAGATGGCAGCGGGCGACAACCGCATCGTCGGCGTGATGGTGGAATCGCACATCAACGCCGGCCGCCAGGACCACGTACAAGGCACGCCGGTGTCCGACCTCGCCTACGGCCAGAGCGTGACTGACGCCTGCATCGGCTGGGACGATTCGTTGAAGGTGCTGGAAACGCTGGCCGACGCGGTACGCAAGCGCCGCCTGGTGCCGGGCAGCGGCAACTAAGCCCACACGCTGCATCAACGTGATTTGAGAAGGGACGCCTGCGGGCGTCCTTTTTTGTTGTCCGCTGCACAAAGCGCCGGATATATAACAAATGTGAGCAAAAGACATCAAAGTCACACAAGTGCGTTGTCTTTGACATATCGTAGGAGGATTCCCCTGCCCACCCCGGAGGCAACCATGGCAGACACCCTGGCGGACACCGCCGTCAATACCGCCGTCACCACGGCAAGCAAGTACCAGGCGATCGTGGAGCAGTACGCCGCTGATGTCGGCATGAAGATCCTCGGCGCCATCGTCTTCTGGGTGGTTGGGCGCTGGTTGATCAACCTGGCCGTGCGCCTGGTGGAAAACTCCCTGGGCCGGCAGAAGGTCGACCCCACCGTGCTGCGCTATGTCGGCTCGATCATCACCGTCACGTTGAACGTGCTGCTGGTGATCGGCATCCTGGGCTACTTCGGTATCCAGACGACGACGTTCGCGGCGCTGATTGCGGCGGCCGGCGTGGCCATCGGCATGGCGTGGTCGGGCCTGCTGTCGAACTTTGCAGCGGGTGCGTTCCTGATCGTGCTGCGGCCGTTCAAGGTGGGCGACTTTGTGACGGCTGGCGGCACCACAGGCACGATCAAGGAGATCGGCCTGTTTGCCACGACCATCAACACGCCGGACAACGTGATCACCATTGTCGGCAATGGCAAGATCTTCGCCGACACGATCCAGAACTACACCTCCAACCCGTTCCGCCGCGTCGAGTTGAAGGCGCAACTGGCCGGCAGCGCCGACCACCGTGCCGCCATCGCGCTGCTCAAGGAAAAAATCGCGGCCATCCCCAACGTGCTGGCCGATCCGGCGGTCGACGTGGAGATTCTGGAGTTCAACCTGGTCGGACCGGTGCTGGCGGTACGCCCGTACACGCACAACGACAACTACTGGCAGGTCTACTTCGACACCAACCGCACGATCAAGGAAGCGCTGGCCGAAGGCGGCTTCCCGGCGCCGACGCCGTCGCAAGCCCTGACCATCACGACGCCGGGCCAGCTGGCAGGCCTGACCGCCGTGGCACAGAGCACCACAACGCCAACGAGCGTGAACTGATCCACGCGTCCGCAAGAAGCAAACGGCCCGGTGCAACGACCGGGCCGTTTTGTTTTGGCGTCGACGGTAATTACGCCGGCTTGTGCTCGTCGCGCTTCCACAGCACATCCGTGCCGCCGTCCGCGCGATTGAGCACACGCGCCAGCACGAACAGCAGGTCCGACAGGCGGTTCACATAATGGCGCGGTGCCTCGCCAATGGTCTCGGCCCGGCCGAGCGCGACGATGCTGCGCTCCGCCCGGCGCGCGACGGTGCGGCAGATGTGCGCCTGCGCCGCCGCCCGGCTGCCGCCGGGCAGGATGAATTCCGCCAGGCGCGGCAGGTCGGCGTTGTAGTCCGCCAGCCATTGGTCGAGCCGCAACACGTGCGCGGTGGTGACCATCGTGTAACCGGGAATGCACAACTCGCCGCCCAGGTCGAACAGGTCGTGCTGGATGGCAGTGAGTGCCACGCGCACGCCCTCGGGCAGCGTTTCCGTCAGCAGTACACCGATGTGCGAGTTCAGCTCGTCGACATCGCCAATGGCGGCGATGCGCAGGCTGTCTTTGGCTGTGCGGCTGCCATCGCCAAGGCCAGTGGTGCCGTCGTCGCCGGTGCGCGTGGCGATCTTCGATAAGCGGTTGCCCACGGTGCGTCTCCTAGTGTGTCTAGCCGACATTATCGCAAGCCACAGACAGCCCCGGCGTTAGAATCATCGTCTAGGCCGGCCAGAGCCGCACAACATTGTCGGAGACACCCGCAGCCATGAACCACCCCGCACCGCCCTCCCAGTTGATTCGCCGGCCCATCCCGCAGGCCATGCTCGATGCACTGCGTGCCCGTTTTGGCGATCGCCTGTCCACCGCTGAAGCCGTGCGTGCCCACCACGGCCGCGACGAATCCGCCTACGACCCGATGCTGCCCGACGCCGTCGTCTTCGCGCAGACCACCGAGGACGTCGCTGCCGTCGCCAAACTGTGCTTCGAGCATGAGATTCCGCTGATCCCGTACGGCGCGGGCTCGTCGCTCGAAGGCCATCTGCTGGCCGTGGCCGGCGGCGTGAGCCTCGATCTCTCGCAGATGAACCGCGTGCTGTCCGTCCACCCGGAAGACCTGACGGTGACGGTGGAGCCGGGCGTCACGCGCAAGCAACTGAACACCGAGATCCGCGATACCGGGTTGTTCTTCCCGATCGACCCGGGCGCCGATGCGTCCATTGGCGGCATGTGCGCAACACGCGCGTCCGGCACCAACGCCGTGCGCTACGGCACGATGCGCGAGAACGTGCTGAACCTGACGGTGGTGACCGCCGACGGCCGCATCATCAAGACCGCCAACCGTGCACGCAAATCGTCGGCGGGCTACGACCTGACGCGCCTGTTCATCGGCAGCGAGGGGACGCTGGGCATCATCACCGAGATCACGCTGAAGCTGCATCCGCAGCCGGAGGCCGTGTCCGCCGCCGTGTGCGCGTTCCCGAGCATGGGCGATGCGGTGTCCGCCGTGATCGACACCATCCAGATGGGCGTGCCGATTGCGCGCGTGGAGTTTGTCGATGCGCTGGCCATCCGCGCGATCAACCAGTACGACAAGCTGACGCTGCCCGAAATGCCGACGCTGTTCTTCGAGTTCCACGGCTCGGAGCACGGCGTGCAGGAACAAGCCGAGACCGTCCAGGCAATCGCTACCGAACACAAGGGCCAGGGCTTCGAATGGGCCACGCGCCCCGAAGACCGCAGCCGCCTGTGGAACGCCCGTCACAACGCCTATTTCGCCTTCCTGCAGCTCAAGCCCGGCTGCCGCGCCGTCACCACTGATGTGTGCGTGCCGATCTCGCGCTTGGCCGAGTGCGTGGTGGAAACCGAGAAAGACCTGCTCGCCAGCGCGCTGCAGTTGCCCGCCCCCATCGTCGGCCACGTGGGCGACGGCAACTTCCACGTCGCGCTGCTGATCGATCCGAACAAGCCCGAAGAACTGGAAGAAGCCGAGCGCATCAACCAGCGCATCGTCGCGCGTGCGATTGCCATGGACGGCACCTGCACGGGCGAGCACGGCGTCGGCCTGCACAAGATGGACTTCCTCATCACCGAACACGGTAACGATGCAATCGACCTGATGCGCAGCGTCAAGCAAGCGCTGGACCCGAAGCACATCCTGAACCCCGGCAAGATCTTCCACCTGTAACGCAACCGTCCGCGGCCCGCATGTCCTCCGTCTTCAAGCGCGTTCCTCCGCTGCATCTGCTGATTGCCTTCGAGGCGGGGGCGCGCCATGCCAGCTTTGCGCGTGCCGCTGAAGAGCTGTCGGTCACGCCCAGCGCGGTGTCCCACCGCATCAAGAACCTCGAAGAGCTGTGGGGCGAAGACCTGTTCGTGCGCACCGGCACAGCGCTGCGGCTGACCGCCGCCGGCACGCGATACCTGCGCAGCGTGCAGGACGCGCTCAAGAGCCTGCACGAGCTGGCGCGGCCCGAATTCAGCAAGCAGCGCGCGCGGCTGCGCGTGGCGATTCCGCCCACCTTCGGGCGCCAGCACCTCGTGCCGCGCATCCCCGAGTTCAACGCGCTGTATCCGCACATCGACGTGGAGTTGCATCTCTCCATCCCGTTCCTCGACGTGAAGGCCGAGGACACCGACGTCGAAATCCGCTACGGCACCGGCCGCTATCCGGACCTGAAGACCACGCTGCTGCTCAACGAGCCCGTCTTCCCGGCATGTGGGCGCGCGTACTTCGAGCAGATCAGCGGCAACACCATCACCGAAGCCTCGCAACTGCTGAACCTCACGCTGCTGCGCAGCCCGCTGGAGCCGTGGCGCCCGTGGTTTGAGGCGGCGGGGCTGGACGCGCCGGAGCCGTCGACCGGCTCGCTCTTCAACGACATCGGTTTGATGCTGGAGGCCGTGGCCTCCAACCAGGGCGTGGCGCTGGTGCGGCAGGCCATGGCGCGCAACTGGCTGGCCTCGGGGCAGATCGTGCGGTTGCTGGATATTGAGTCGACGTCGCCGCATGCGTATTACATCGTCCAGCGCGAGCAGGCGCCGATGAAGCCCGAGGCGCAGCATTTTGTGGATTGGCTGCTTGGGCTGGATTGGTAAGCCGGCAGCACCTTGCTGCACCGCGATGAACCGGATTGGCCGTTTGCGCGAGCCAAATTCATCACCGCAAAAGTCCTTAACACGCCGCGCGGTGCGGCGGCCGGGCTATAGTCCCTCTCGCCCCGGCCACCGTAGCCGGGCGATCACCAAGAGAGACACCCCATGAACGCGCCGCTCCCCAATACCGCCCGCGACCCGTCTGCCCTGCAGGCCGAACTGGTCGCCGCGCTGTCGCAGATCGTGCCCGACGAGGCCCTGCTCTGGGAGCGCGAAGACACCACCCCCTATGAATGCGACGGCCTAGCCGCCTACCGGCAGGTGCCGCTGGCCGTGGTGTTGCCGGATACCGAAGCGCAGGTCGTCGAGATCCTGCGCGTGTGTCACCGCATGGGTGTGCCCGTGGTGCCGCGCGGTGCAGGGACGAGCCTGTCGGGTGGCGCGATGCCCACGCCGGGCGGGCTGGTGCTGTCGCTGGCCAAGTTCAAGCGCATCATCAAGGTTGATCCGTACACGCGTACCGCTGTCGTGCAGCCAGGCGTGCGCAACCTCGCCATTTCGGAGGCGGCCAACCCGCACGGGCTGTATTACGCGCCCGATCCGTCGTCGCAGATCGCCTGCACGATCGGCGGCAACGTCAACGAGAACTCCGGCGGCGTGCACTGCCTCAAGTACGGCCTGACGGTGCACAACGTGCTGCGCGTGCGCGCCGTGATGATGGACGGCGAGGTGATCGAATTCGGCAGCGAGGCGCCCGACGCGCCCGGCCTTGACCTGCTGGCCACCGTGATCGGCTCCGAAGGCATGCTGGCCGTGGTGACGGAAGTGACGGTGCGCCTGATCCCCAAGCCGCAGTTGGCGCAGGTGATCATGGCGAGCTTCGACGATGTGGAGTCCGGCGGCAACGCCGTGGCGGACGTGATTGCCGCGGGCATCATCCCGGCCGGGCTGGAGATGATGGACAAGCCCGCCACCGCCGCCGTGGAAGAATTCGTCTGCGCCGGCTACGACCTGAACGCCGCCGCCATCCTGCTGTGCGAATCCGACGGCACGCCCGAAGAGGTGGCCGAAGAAATCGCGCGCATGAGCGAGGTGCTGCGCGCATCCGGTGCCACGCGCATCCAGGTCTCGCAAAGCGAGGCCGAGCGCCTGAAGTTCTGGAGCGGCCGCAAGAACGCCTTCCCCGCAGCGGGCCGCATCTCGCCCGACTACTACTGCATGGACGGCACCATCCCGCGCAAGCACATCGGCACGTTGCTGCGGCGCATTCAAGAGATGGAGCAGAAGTACGCCCTGCGCTGCATCAACGTGTTCCACGCGGGCGACGGCAACATGCACCCCCTCATCCTCTTCAACGGCGAAGACCAAGACGAATGGCACCGCGCCGAACTGTTCGGCTCGGACATCCTCGAGACCTGTGTGGAGCTGGGCGGCACCGTCACCGGTGAACACGGCGTTGGCGTGGAAAAGCTCAGCTCGATGTGCGTGCAGTTCTCGACTGAAGAGCGCGACGCCTTCCTGCGCGTGAAGGCTGCCTTCGACCCCGTGCGTTTGCTGAACCCCGACAAGGCCATCCCCACGCTCGCGCGCTGCGCTGAGTACGGCAAGCTGCACGTGCGCAACGGCCTGCTGCCGCATCCGGATCTGCCGCGCTTCTGAGCCTGCCCATGAGCCAGAACCCCTCCAGCACCAACCGATACCGGTGGCACGCCCATAACGCGCGCCTGGGCGAATACCTCGGCAAACCCGAAGAAGAGGGTTGGCGCCGCCGTTGGTACATCATCATCTTCGAGGCCGAAACCCGCGCCGGGCGCCAGTTTGACGTGACCTTGCTGGTCGCCATTCTTGCCAGCGTACTGGTGGTGATGCTCGACAGCCTGCCGAGCGTGCACGAGCGCGCGGGCACGCTCTTCACCGTGATCGAATGGCTGGCCACGCTGCTGTTCACGGCCGAATACATCATGCGCATCCTGGTGGTGCGCAAGCCGTGGCGCTACGTGCTGAGCTTCTATGGCGTGATCGATTTCATCTCGATCCTGCCGACCTGGCTGGCGGTGTTCGCACCGGAACTGGCTTACCTGATCGACGTGCGCCTGCTGCGCTTGCTGCGCGTGTTCCGGGTGCTCAAGCTCACGATCTACTTTGAAGAAGCGCAGGTGCTGCTGCGTGCGCTGGTCAACGCGCGGCACAAGATCTTCGTGTTCCTGGGCACGGTGTTCATCATCACCATCATCCTGGGCACCGTGATGTACGTGGTGGAAGGGCCGCAGCATGGCTTCACCAGCATCCCGGTCAGCATGTACTGGGCGGTGGTCACGCTCACCACCACGGGCTTTGGGGACCTGGTGCCGAAAACGCCGCTCGGCCAGTTCATCACGTCGATGACCATCCTGCTCGGCTACAGCATCATCGCGTTCCCCACCGGCATCATCGGCGCGGAACTGGTGAACACCATGCGCGAGCGCTCGCCCAAGACACGCACCTGCACGCACTGCGCCACCGAAGGCCACGACGCAGACGCCGTGTTCTGCAAGCGCTGCGCGACCAAGCTGCCGCCTCTCCCTGCCGAAACCGCAGAGACCGCGAACAACCCGTGAGCTGCACCCCGAAGGTTTGACATGCCAACCACGCCAGACACCGCCCTCTCGCCCGTGCTCGCCCACTTTCGCGACGCCATCGCGCAGGCCGCAGATAGCCGCACGCCGCTGACCTTGCGTGGTGGCGGCACGAAGGATTTCTACGGCCGCGCCCCGACGCCGAATGGCACCGTGCTTGACACGCGCGAGTGGTCCGGCATCGTCGATTACGACTGCGCCGAATTGGTGATCACCGCACGCAGCGGCACGCCGCTCGTCGAGATCGAAGCCGCGCTGGCCGAACACAAGCAAATGCTGGCGTTCGAGCCGCCGCACTTTGCTGCGGACGGCAAGCTCGCCACCGTAGGCGGTGCATTTGCCTCCGGCCTGTCCGGCCCGCGCCGGCAATCGGTGGGCGCGCTGCGTGATTTCGTGCTCGGCGCAGTGGTGATGGATGGCCGTGGCGACCTGCTCAACTTCGGCGGCCAGGTGATGAAGAACGTGGCCGGCTACGACGTCTCGCGCCTGATGGCGGGTGCGCTGGGCACGCTGGGCCTCGTCGTGCAGGTGTCACTCAAGGTGCTGCCGATGCCGTTCTGCGATGCGACGCTGCGCTTTGCCCTGCCGCAAGCGGAAGCCATCGATACGCTCAACCGCTGGGGCGGCCAGCCGCTGCCAATTGCCGCGTCTGCGTGGATCGACGGTGCGCTGTGGGTGCGCCTGTGCGGTGCCGATGCGGCAGTGCGCGCCGCCATCGCCAAGCTCGGCGGCGAGCGTGTTGACGATGCGGAAGCCGCTTCGTTCTGGCGTGACTTGCGCGAGCAGTCGCATGCGTTCTTTGCCCGCGCAGTGCAAGGCAACCTGCCGCTGTGGCGCATCGCCCTGCCCCCAGCCACGCCGCCGCTCGCACTCGGCCACGCGTCCGCCGATGAACAACTCGTCGAATGGGGCGGCGGTCAGCGTTGGTGGATCAACACCGCCAGTACCCCCGCCGACACCATCCGCGATGCCGCAAACAAGGCCGGTGGCCACGCCACGCTGTTCCGCAACGGCGATCGCACGAGCACCATCTTCACGCCAGTCGCTGCGCCCTTGATGGCGGTGCACAAGCGCCTGAAAGACAGCTTCGATCCGCACGGCATCTTCAACCCGGGCCGTCTGTACGCAGATTTCTAAAGCACGCTCATCATGCAAATCACGCTAGCGGCGTTCCTGCGCAACACCCCCGACGGCGAAGAAGCCCAAAGCATCGTGCAGAAGTGCGTGCACTGCGGCTTCTGCACGGCCACCTGCCCGACCTACCAACTGCTCGGCGACGAGCTGGACGGCCCGCGCGGGCGCATCTACCTGATGAAGCAGGTGCTGGAAGGCCAGCCCGCCGGTCAGGCCACGCGCCTGCACCTGGACCGGTGCCTGACCTGCCGCAACTGCGAATCGACCTGCCCGTCCGGCGTGACCTACGGCCGGCTGGTGGAGATCGGCCGCAAGATCGTCGATGACCAGCTCGATGCGCGTGGTGAATCGCGCCCCTTGGGCGAGCGCGCGGTGCGCTGGGTACTGCGCGAGAGCCTGACGCGGCCCGCACTGTTCGGCCCCGCGCTCAAGCTGGGGCAGGCAGTACGTCCGCTGCTGCCGCAAGTGCTGCGCAACAAAGTCCCGGCCAAACAGCCGTACGCCGGTGTGCGGCCAATCGCCACACACGCCCGCAAGATGCTGCTGCTCGAAGGCTGCGTGCAGCCCGCCATGTCGCCCAACATCAATGCGGCCACGGCGCGCGTGTTCGACAAGCTGGGCGTGCAGCTCATCAGCGCAGACCGCGCAGGCTGCTGCGGTGCCATCCGCTATCACATGAACGACCACGTGGGCGGCCTCGGCAACGCGCGTGCCAACATCGACGCGTGGTGGCCGCATATCGAAGCCGGTGCGGAGGCCATCGTCATGACGGCCTCGGGCTGCGGCGCGATGGTCAAGGACTACGGCCACCTGCTGCGTGACGACCCCGTCTATGCGAAGCGTGCTGCGCGCGTGTCCGCCATGACGCGGGACCTGTGCGAAGTGCTGCCAGCCTTCTCCGATGCGCTGCTGCAGAAGGCCAAGCCTGAAGCCGGGGGGACAAAAGGCCCGCGCGTGGCCTGGCACCCGCCCTGCACACTGCAGCACGGGCAGCAGATTCGTGGTGCGGTGGAAACGCTGCTCAGCGCGCTGGGCGTAGACGTCAAGCTCTGCGCCGACAGCCACCTGTGCTGCGGCTCGGCGGGCACGTATTCGGTGCTGCAGCCCGAGCTGGCCTACCGCCTGCGCGACGACAAGCTCGCCAAGCTGCAGGCCACGCAGCCCGAGCGCATCGTCACCGCCAACATCGGCTGCGTCACGCATCTGCAGAGCGGCACGGATACGCCGGTCGAGCACTGGATCGAGCTGGTGGACCGGATGCTGGCCTGAAACGTCGGCGCGTCGGTTCTATACTGCCCGCTTCGTTTTGCCCGGAGGCCCCATGCTGCAAACCTTCGCGATCCTGCTGACGTTCCAGTCGATAGGGGAGCTGCTCACGTACTCGCTGCACCTGCCGGTGCCCGGCCCGGTGATCGGCATGGTGCTGCTGGTCATCTACCTGCTGGTGGACAAAGGCCGCGTGCTCGAAGTCATGCAGGGCACCGTCAGCGACTTGCTCCGTCACCTGACCATCCTGTTCGTGCCGGCCGGCGTGGGTGTGATCACGCAACTGCATCGCATCGGCCAGGAATGGCTGCCGATCGTGGTGGCGACCGTCGTGTCGACATGGCTGTCGATTGCTGCAGGCGCGCTCGTCACACGCGCCCTGATGCGCCGGATGGGTGACCACGGCGAGGCCAACGAGGAGCTTGCCCCATGAACACGATGGCACCCAACCTGTACCAACTCTGGGTCTACTTGGCCGCCAGCCCGCTGCTGGGCCTGACCGCCACGCTGATCGCCTACCTGATCGGCGTGCGCCTGCACGAGCGCAGCGGCTTCAATCCGATGGTCAACCCACTGCTGATTGCGGTGGTCATTCTGGGCACGCTCCTGACATTGACGGGCACGCCGTACAAGACCTACTTCGACGGCGCGCAGTTCGTGCACTTCCTGCTGGGGCCCGCCACCGTGGCGCTGGCCGTGCCGCTGTTCCAGCAGTGGTCGAAGCTGCGCCGGCATGCGCTGCCGCTGATGTGCGGGCTGCTGGCCGGGTCGGTCGTGGCGGTGGTGTCGGCGGTGGGCATCGCGTGGCTGTTGGGTGCTACGCCGGAAACGCTGCGCTCCATGGCGCCGAAGTCGGTGACGATCCCGATCGCCATGGGCATCTCGGAGAAGATCGGTGGCTCCCCGACCATCACGGCCGTGCTGGTGCTGATTACCGGCATCGTGGGCGCAACCACCGCCACGCGGCTGTTGAACCTGCTGCGCATCCGTGCGTACAGCGTGCGCGGCTTTGCGACCGGCATTGCGGCGCACGGCATCGGTACGGCGCGCGCGTTCCAGGTCAGCCCGGAAGCGGGTGCATTCTCGGCGCTGGGTATGGGCCTGAACGGGGTGCTGACGGCGATACTCGTGCCGCTGCTGGCGGGTTGGATTCCGCACTGACCGTCTCCAAACCGGCCGCTGGCGCTCCCGGAGCCAGCGCGGGTTCTCCAAGTGCCACCGCCGGCTCTTTCTGACCTGCCGCCGGCTCTCCAAGCCCCGACACGCGGCACGTTCAGAGCCATTGCCGAGACTTTGAGAGCCGGCTCTGACACGTTGAGAGCCGGCGCTCACGCCCCGAAACCCAACGCAGACGCTCGAAGACTCGGCATCAGCCCTGCGGGACCCGACACCGACGCTTTGAGCGCCGCCGCTGACACTCGCAGACCGAGCACCGGGTCTTTCTGACCCGACGCTGGCTGTCCGGGCCTTGCCGACGGCACTTCGCGTCTTCCTGAAGGCTCCTGACAGAACGCTGTCAGGAGCCCCCCGCCACAATCGCTCCACCTTAACGAGACAGGCTCCCCTCCCCCTCAAGCTGCCTGCCTCACCAACCGGAGCGAGCACCATGGCAAGCGTCATCAACTGGTTTGAAATCCCCGCCAACGATTTCCCGCGCGCGGTGAAGTTCTACGAGAACGTCTTCGACACCCAGCTCAAGCAGGAAGACATGGGCGACCTGACCATGGGCGTGTTCCCGGCAGGTGAGACGACCATCCACGGCGCGCTGGTCAAGGGCGAAGGCTTTGCCCCGTCTGACAAGGGCAGCGTGGTCTACCTGAACGCACCCAATCTGGACGCCGTGCTCGAGCGCGTGAACGGCAGCGGTGGCCAGTGCGTGTTTGGCCCGATGACGCTGCCCGACCACATGGGCCGCATCGCCCACATCGTCGACACCGAAGGCAACCGCGTCGGCCTGCACGAGCCCGATGCCAAGACGCAGTCGTACCTGTTGCAGCAGTAACGCTGCGCGGGACGACTGTACCGGCCGGCGCGCGGGCGCCGGCCTCCTGACAGACATAGAGAACAACACCATGCCGAGTCAATCGCCGTATCTCATGCGCGCCGCCGACATTGCTGCGCGCACGCAGTCGTTTTCGCACCCCTGGAACAGCCTGTCGGAAATCCACGGCACGATGATGGGCCGGCTGCTCGGGCTCAAGCGCACCGGCATCAATTACGCCCGCGTACCGCCAGGCAAGGAGTCGTTTGTCTACCACGCGCACCAGCGTGAAGAGGAATGGATCTACATCCTCTCGGGCGAGGCGCAGGCGGATATCGACGACAGCATCTTTACCGTGCGCGCGGGCGATTTCATGGCCTTCCCCGTCGGCATTGCGCACCACCTGCGCAACTGCGGCAAGGACGACCTGCTCTACCTGTGCGGTGGCGAGCATCTGAACATCGAGATTGCCGATTTCCCCCGGCTGGGCAAGCGCATGCTGCGCCGTGGCGAGCAGGTCGACGTGGTCGATATCCACCCGCAGCGCGAGCTGACGCCCTTCGGCGCTTAGTGGGCTCAGGCGGGCTTAGGTGGTCGAATCATGGCGAGCATGGCACCCGGCCCGAAGCCCACTACAATGCCGCGCATGACCCGCCGCGCTGACCGCCTGTTCCAGATTGCCCAGATCCTGCGAGGCCGCCGTTTAACCACGGCGGCGATGCTGGCCGACCGCCTGGGTGTGTCCGAACGCACGGTGTATCGGGACATCCGCGATCTCTCTATCTCGGGCGTGCCGATTGAAGGCGAGGCCGGCATCGGTTACCGCATGCGCGCCGGCTTCGATCTGGCCCCGCTCATGTTCACTGCGGATGAAGTGGAGGCGCTGGTCGCAGGCGCGCGGATGATCAAGGCGTGGAGCGGCGGCACGATGGCCGGCTCGGTCGAAGCCGCGTTGGAAAAGCTGATGGGCGCTCTGCCCGCCGAACGCCGCTCCGAAGCCGAGACCACGCGCATCTTCGCGCCCGGCTACGGCATGGGCAACGAGGTCAAGCAGGTCTTCGATACGCTGCATTCCGCACTCGGCCGCCACGCTGTCGCGCGGCTCTCCTACCGTGACGCGCAGGGCCAGTTGACCGAGCGGTGCATCCAGCCGCTCGGGCTGTTTTTCTGGGGGCAGGTGTGGCTGGTGGCCGCGTGGTGCGAACACCGCCAGGACTACCGCACCTTCCGCCTGGACCGTTGCGTCAAGGTCGACATCCTGGAGCGGCAGTTTGCAGAATCCGCCGAGCGCTCGCTGGCGGATTTCATGCGCAAGGTGCGTGGGTCTGACTGCTAGTCAAACCGGATCGGGCTCTGCCAGCAGCATCTCGATATCGCCGATGATCTCTTCCGGCTTGGTCAACGGCGCATAGCGCTTGTAGACCGTACCGTCGCGGCGCAGCAGGAACTTGGTGAAGTTCCACTTAATCGCTTCCAAGCCCAGCACGCCAGGCTTCTCGGACGTCAGCCACTTGTACAGCGGATGCGCGTTGTCGCCATTCACGTCGATCTTGCTGAACATCGGGAACGACACGCCGTAGTTCTTCTCGCAGAACGCGCCGATCTCCTCCGCCTCGCCCGGCTCCTGCTTGCCGAACTGGTTGCAGGGGAAGCCGAGCACTTCCAGGCCCTTCTCGCCCAGGCGCTTGTACACCGCCTCCAGCCCCGCGTATTGCGGAGTGAACCCGCACTTGCTTGCCGTGTTCACGATCAACAGCACCTTGCCGCGATATTGCGAAAGCGGCACGCGCTGTCCTGTCAGCGAATCTGCCTCGAACGCGTAGACATCAGACATGGGAAACCCCGAGAGAAAGGTGGAAAGGACAATTCAAGTCTGGCCGGAGAATGCCAGAAACGCCAGTCCCGCGCCGGTGTGGCTTTCCCTGCCCTGCGGCAAGGGGGCAGGGAATCAAAGCGCGGCGCAGCGCCGACACATGCACACCACCGGTTTGGCCGTTGATGCCCTAGATGGCGCCTTGAATTTCTGTTGCAGGGAGGAAAAAGAGAGCGGGCCTGTCTGAGCGCAGCGAGTTTGCCCGCTCTCCCTCCCTGCGACAGAAATTCAAGGAGGGGGTCGCCATCTTGGGCGCGCCTTTCTTTGCTTACTTTCTTTGGCAAGACAAAGAAAGTGAGTCAGCCCCGGCAGGGGATGAAACAAGGGATGGACCAACCGCATCCATCCCAGAACAAACATCACACCACGTTCAGATGCTCGGTCCCCGCCGACAGATCAGTCTGACCGCCGCGCTTGCTGTGCAGCTTGATCTGCAGGCGCAGATCGTTCAGCGAGTCGGCATTGCGCAGCGCATCTTCATAGCTGATCTTGCCTTCTTCATACAGATCGAAGAGCGCCTGGTCGAACGAGATCATCCCCTGCTCGCGGGATTTCTTCATGACCTCTTTCAGCTCGTGCACCTCGCCCTTGAAGATGAGGTCCTGCACCAGCGGCGTCGCCAGCATGATCTCCACTGCCGGCACGCGGCCCTTCTTGCCCTGACGCGGCAACAGGCGTTGCGCAATCATCGCGCGCAGGTTCAATGACAGGTCGATCAGCAACTGCTGACGCTTCTCTTCCGGGAAGAAGTTGATGATCCGGTCGATCGCCTGGTTCGAGCTGTTGGCGTGCAGCGTGGCCAGGCACAGGTGGCCGGTTTCTGCGTACTGGATGGCGTATTCCATCGTGTCGCGATCACGAATTTCGCCGATCAGGATCACGTCCGGCGCCTGGCGCAGCGTGTTCTTCAGCGCCACGTGCCACGACTCGGTATCCACACCCACTTCGCGCTGCGTCACCACGCAGTTCTGGTGAGCGTGCACGTATTCCACCGGGTCTTCAATGGTGATGATGTGGCCGTACGAGTTGGCATTGCGATGGCCCACCATGGCAGCCAACGAGGTCGACTTGCCCGAGCCCGTGGCACCCACCACGATCACCAGCCCGCGCTTGCTCATCACGATCTCGTTGAGCAGCGGCGGCAGGTCCAACTCACTCAGCGAGGGAATCTTCGTATTGATGGTCCGCAGCACCATGCCGGCACGGCCCTGCTGGATGAACGCTGACACGCGAAAGCGCCCCGCGCCCGGTGCCGTGATGGCGAAGTTGCACTCGGAGGTGTCTTCGTACTCGCGCAACTGCCTCTCGTTCATGATCGACTTGACCAGACCGATGGCCTGCACCGCACTCAGCGGCTGCTGCGAGATCGGCGTGACCTTGCCATCCACCTTGATGGCGGGCGGGAATTCCGACGTGATGAACAAGTCCGAGCCACGGCTGTTCACCATCAACTGCAAGAGTTCGTGGATGTATTTGGTGGCGGCTTCGCGATCCAGCATGGCGTGCCCCTCCTAGAAGGAATTGGTGTGCGCGCTAACGTGTCAGTGCCAGTTAGCGCGTCCGTGCATCAGTTCGCGAACGCATCCGGGTTCTTGGCGATGGCGCGCGCGTCTGCGTAGTTGATCGCCGAGCGCTTGATGAGCTCCGACAGGCACTGGTCGAGCGTCTGCATGCCCATGCCGCTGCTGGTCTGCATCATCGAGTACATCTGCGAGATCTTGTTCTCGCGGATCAAGTGGCGGATGGCCGGCGTGGCGATCATGATCTCGTGCGCCGCAATCCGGCCCGAACCGTCGCGCGTCTTGAGCAGCGTCTGCGAGATCACTGCTTCCAGCGATTCGGAAAGCATGGTGCGGACCATTTCCTTCTCGTCCGACGGAAACACGTCGACGACCCGGTCGATGGTCTTGGCAGCCGAGCTGGTGTGCAGCGTGCCGAACACCAAGTGGCCGGTTTCGGCGGCGGTAAGCGCCAGGCGAATCGTTTCAAGATCACGCAATTCGCCGACCAGGACCACGTCCGGGTCTTCACGCAGTGCCGATTTCAACGCGTTGGCGAACGAGTGCGTATGCGGCCCGAGTTCGCGCTGGTTGATCAGGCTCTTCTTGGATTCGTGCACGAATTCGATCGGGTCCTCCACCGTGAGGATGTGGCCCATGTCGTTTTCGTTGCGGTGGTTGACCATGGCCGCCAGCGTGGTCGACTTGCCCGAGCCCGTCGGGCCCGTGACGAGCACCAGACCGCGCGGCTTCATCGCCAGGTCGGCAAACACGGCCGGCGCCTTCAGGTCGTCCAGCGAGAGCACCTTGGATGGAATCGTCCGGAACACAGCTGACGCGCCGCGGTTCTGGTTGAACGCGTTGACCCGGAAACGCGAGAGTCCCGGGATCTCAAACGAGAAGTCGACTTCCAGGTTTTCTTCGTAGACCTTGCGTTGCCCGTCGCTCATGATGTCGTACACCATGGAGTGCACGTCCTGGTGCGTGAGCGGTGGCACGTTGATCCGGCGCATGTCGCCGTGGATCCGGATCATCGGCGGCAAGCCGGCCGACAGGTGCAAGTCCGACGCCTTGTTCTTGGCGGAAAACGCCAGAAGCTGCGCGATGTCCATCTTATAATGACCCCCGACTTTTTTATGTCGCCCAGGCGTCGCAATGGCGCATCCCGGGGGCTGCCGGCCATTGTTGACAACGTGCCGGAGCCTTGTTTATTTGTAACAAACGTCGCCGGATTATGTCTGTAATCGCCGCCAACTTGCAAGCCGTGCGTCAGCGGATCACAACGGCCTGCACACTGGCTTCGCGCGACCCCGCGGGTGTCATATTGCTGGCCGTTTCCAAGACGTTCGACGCCGATGCCGTGCGTGCCGCGCATGCCGCTGGGCAACGCCTCTTTGGCGAAAACTACGTGCAGGAAGGCCTCGCCAAAATTGACGCACTGGCCGATCTGCGCACTGGTGCAGACCCGATCGGCTGGCACTTCATCGGCCCCCTGCAGAGTAACAAAACGCGCGCTGTAGCCGAGCACTTCGACTGGGTGCACAGCGTCGACCGGCTCAAGATTGCCGAACGCCTTTCCGCCCAGCGCCCCGATACCCTGCCGCCACTGCAGGTCTGCCTCGAAATCAACATCAGCCGCCAGGCGAGCAAGCACGGCCTTCTGCCTGATTTCGATGAGGTCCTTGCCGTGGCACGTGCCGTGGCGGCCCTGCCCCGCCTGCAACTGCGCGGCCTGATGGCCGTGCCTGAACCGACCAACGACCCGGCTGCCCAGCGCGCGCCTTTTGCTGCACTGAGCACGCTGGCCGACCAACTGCAGGACGCGGGCATCGCCATCGATACCCTGTCGATGGGCATGTCCGCAGACTTGGAAGATGCGATTGCCGAAGGCGCCACCATCGTACGCGTCGGCAGTGCCATCTTTGGGGCGCGGCAGTATGCGCATGCGCCCGCCTGATTTCCCGTTGTTCCTGACCCCACCACTCTCATGCTCGACACTCTGAAACTCGGCTTCATCGGCGGCGGCAACATGGCGGCAGCCCTCATCGGCGGCCTGATTGCCAAGGGCGCGCACGGCGCCAACATCGTGGTGGTCGACCCGACCGAGCCGGCCCGTACACGCGCCGAACAAACCTGGGGCGCCCACACCGCCGCTGCCCCCGGCGCCGAACTGGCCGACCGCGACGTGATCGTCCTGGCCGTCAAGCCGCAGCAGATGCGTGAGGTGTGTGCACAGCTCGCACCGCATCTGGGTAACAGCCTGGTGCTGTCGGTCGCGGCGGGTATTCGCATTCAGGACCTGTCGCGCTGGCTGAATGGGCATGCGCGCATCGTGCGTGCGATGCCGAACACGCCGGCGCTGTCGGGCCTGGGCATGACGGGGCTGGCGGCCAACGATGGCCTGTCGGAAGTCGATCGCGCCACGGCGAGCGCCATCGCCAATGCGGTCGGCAAGAGCATCTGGGTGCCTGCCGAGGCACAGATTGATGCTGTGACCGCCATCTCGGGCAGCGGCCCGGCCTACGTGTTCTATTTCATCGAGGCGATGCAGCAGGCGGCGCAGGAACTGGGGCTGTCGGCGGAAGATGGGCGCACGCTGGCGGTGGAAACGTTTATTGGCGCGGCCACGCTGGCTGGGCAGTCGAATGAGCCGGTGGAGGTGCTGCGTGAGCGCGTGACGTCCAAGGGGGGAACGACTTATGCGGCGCTCACCTCGATGGAAGGTGCCGGCATCAAGGCCGCGTTTGTACGTGCCATGCATGCAGCCGCTGCACGCGGTAAGGAGATGGGTGAGGAGTTTGGGCGGGATTGAGCCTGGGTGGTCTATCCCCGGTATCGTCCCCTGCCGGGGCCGACTCACTTTCTTTGTCTTGCCAAAGAAAGTAAGCAAAGAAAGGCGCGCCCGATGCGGCGAAAGACTCCTTGAATTTATGTCGCAAGGAGGAGAAGGGGAAAACTCGCTTCGCTCAAACAGTTCCCCTTCTTTTTTCCTCCTTGCAACAGAAATTCAAGGCGCCGCATAGGGCAGGGAAAGTCAAAAACCAAAAGCCAACCCCCCTGGGCACCAGCCCAAACGACAAGGCCAACCTCATGTGGGGGGGTGCTCGTTTTGACCTCTCAACCAAAACGGCCCAAAAAGCCGAAAACGGCCTGACTGCAAGGGTTGTCGGGTTCCCACACGTTAAACAGCTCCCCAGAAATTTCGCAAAAAACTACGAACAAAATGCGCGTTTTTGCGCGCGTTTTGTCCCAGAACCAGTTGGAAAGTGCGCGGCGAGCGGCAAAACGCAGTCGAGACACCAAGAAACCCCTGAATCTGCCGTCGTTCGCAGCTTCTGCGCCACCGTCGCCGACTACCCCAAGAAGCGCTCCCCTGGCGGGTTTCCCGGCACCCACTGCAGTAACGCAAACCACGTCATCTAAAATAGACTTAAGTCTGTTCTTATTTTCTTGCAGATTAACCACCGGGAAATCCCCCAAAAGGGGAAAAACCTAGCGTTTGCCCGGCGGTATAACCGCCCCCGATCGGGGGGAGTTAATGCAGCGGCATCACTCCCCGCTAATCACCCTGAGCATATCGGCGGCGTCTGCTTGGTCGGCACCACGGGCGAGGTAGTCGTACAGTACAGCAACCACCGCGTACCGGCGCTGAGCGTCCAGCCGCAAGCCACGCTCGCGCTGCCATTCCTCCAAAGCCTCCTCAGCGAGCTGCAACAGCTTGGGGTCAACCTTTGATGTACCAGCCACGACGGTGCCGACAACCTTGGCGGGCTGCCTAGGCGCCTCGGTAACGTCCGCCACCCCAGCCCCGCCGCTACGCGGCAGGTAACGGGCTGGTATCTCGTACATGCGGCGCGTGCCACCTATGCCTTTGCGCTCCTCGAATTGCCAGCCCTCAGAGGCGGCACGCTCGATGACCTTGCCCTTCGTCGTGGGCAAGCCTTCCAGGCGCATCTTGGCTATTTCGGCTGCCGAGTAGAGCTTTTCGGGCGGCACACTCAATCCCCTAAAAGTATTCCCGTCAAGGCACACTTCATGCGCCAAGGGGCAGATGCTTTCGCATCAATAAAATCAATGGGTTACATGGATTACGCGCTAAGGGCGCGAATCATCCAAGTGTTCCCATGCGGAATAGTCTTGACGGAACTCTTCGGAACACTTAATCTTCGCTAAACCAGACCTTCGGGACTACGCCCCGACCAAAAAACCGGCGAATGCCGGTGGATGCGAAGAGACCGCCATGAGCAAAAAACAAGCCGCCGGATGGCACCGCGAAGACATCAAGGCCGCCATCCGCAAGAAGGGCAGCACGATGAACGACCTGGCGCGGGAGAACGGTTTGCCGCCTTCGACCGTCCGCAATGCTCTGACCCGCCCCGCCTACTCCGGTGAACTGGCCATCATGCATTTTCTGAACGTTCCGGGCCATGAACTATGGCCCGAACGCTGGACGCCGGAAGGCCGGCGCATCCGCCCTCGCTACGCCCAGAAGTATAGCGGGACGGCGCACTTCGACACGGTTAAAGCCGCTGCCTAGTACTTCGATCCACTTTTAGCACCGGGGGAACACATGTTCGACGTCCAAGACCTGGCTAAGCGCATTAGCGACCGCGCCGACGCTGATCTGCCCAAGTGGCAGCAGCAGATGCCCGAAGACATTCGCGCCAACATGAAGGTCGGCTATCTCACGCACATGCTGGCCGAGCTGTTGAGCGGCGGCATGTCGATCGAGGAAGCCCGTAACCGGATCGACGGGGTTTAACCATGAACAAGCGCCGTCAATCCAGCCGCGCCGCGCACAGCGCCGGCCAGCTCGCTCTTAACTTCGACGTCTTCGCCGTCGAGACGCCCGCCGGCGTGGTTGCCGTCAAAGGCGAGAACGCTCTGGACGCAGGCATCCGCCAGGCGCTCGTCTCCGCGCTGGATGCCGCCTTCGGCAAGGGCCTGTCCCGCGAACGTGTTGCAGATGGCATGGCCGACATCCTCTGCCGCCCGGTCACCAAGGCGCACCTGGACCTGTGGGTTGCCCCGAGCCAGGCCGACCGCCGCATTCCTGTGGACGCCTTCATGGCGGTGATGATGGTCTGCCAGGACTTCACGCCGCTGGACTGGCTTGCTGCGCAGTTCGCACGCAAGGTGCTCACCGCCGAGGAAGTCCTGTGCGCCGAGTTCGGCGCCATGGAGGTGTTGCGGCGCCATCTGACTGCGAAGTCCAAGGCCATCGAAGGCCAGATGGACGAGAAGCTGTTCGGTCAGATCGCCGAACGGATCAAGCGGGGTTAAGTCGTGCTCAATCCGAATCAAAAGGCGACGGCGCCCAACGAAGAAAGGCCTCTGGCCAGTACGGAATGCGCGTGCGCCAAAGCTCTAGGTATATCGACCCAGCACTGGATGTGGTGTCACGATAGGAGCCGCCTGCTTGCAGATAGGGTTCGCTCCGGACAAGCACATCAAGCAGCGCCTGCCCCATGCGGCAATGCGTTGCGGCGGCAAGCACAAAAAGTGAGCGCTCAAACGGGCTGCTCCACTTCCTCCGCTTGCGTACAGACGGTGTTGCGGCAGCGAACTGCGCAATCGCCAACTCATTCTGCTCGGTCCACGCCAGCAACGCATCGAATCCTAGGCGCCCTAACTCGTCTGCGAGTTCGACTACGTCTTCTTCGCTTAGAAGCGCTTCAAGTTCTTCCGCGAGCGTTCTGCTGGCTGACGCGTAGTTGCCTAGTCCCATTGCTGGCTCGGTTCAAAAATGGACGGCAAATTTAACATGGCCTCCACTGTCGTCGTGAAAGCCAGCTACAGCGCGAGCGAACTTGCTGAGTTGCGTCTTCCTGTCCTACCGACGTCCAAAGGGAAGCTGATTGCAAAGGCTGCCCGCGAATCTTGGCCGTTTGTCGAAACGACCGGCGTAGGCGGTACCCGCCGCGAGTACACACCGCCTGCCGAGGTGATGGACTCGATCCGCGCGAAGGCAGCCCAGCAGTTGGTGGCCGTCGCCGCCCCGACCGCTGCGGCCCGCGAACTCACGCCGCACCAGCGCCGCGACGAAACCCGCGCACAGACGCTGAAGGCCGATGCACGAAAGGGAGTACTGGCAGCACTTAACGCCCTGATGGAGCGCTCGCACTACACCCGCAAGCGCGCCGCCACGGTCCTGCTCGACATGGCACGCATCGGCACCGCCAGCGAGCAGCTGGTCGCCATGCTCAAGCTCGCCCGCGACGAACGCGGGCGCAGCAGCGCGGACGGTCTGCCTTCGGTTCGTAGCATTCTGCGGTTCGTTGAATATGAGCGCTGCGGCAACCTGGTGCCCAAGCTCCCCGAGCGGGACATGTCCGTGCCGGCATGGGCGCCGTTCTTCCTGGGCCACTTCCAGCGGCCGGAGAAGCCTTCGGTGGCACACGCCTACGAACTGTTCCTCAAGGAATGGACGCAGGTGCCACGCGTGGAGGTACCAAGCGTGCACCAGGTGCGCCGCTTCCTGGCCAAGATCGGCAACGTGAGCCGCGAAGCCGGCCGCATGGGTGCGCGCGAGCTGAAGACGATTAAGCCGTTCATCCGGCGCGGGTTCGAGAGCCTGCTGCCGGGCGACATCTACAGCGCCGACGGCCACACCTTCGACGCTGAAGTCCAGCACCCGCTGCACGGTCGCCCCTTCCGCCCGGAAATCACGACCGTGGTCGACATTGCCACCCGCAAGGTGGTGGGCTGGTCGGTCGGCCTGGCCGAGAGCGCGCTTGCAGTGCTCGATGCCCTGCGGATGGCATGCATCGAGCGCGGTATCTGCGCGATCTTCTATGTCGACAACGGCTCCGGCTACGTCAACTCGATGATGACCGACGAAGCCACCGGCCTGATGGGTCGGCTGGGCATGGAGATGGTCAACAGCCTGCCCTACAACTCGCAAGCGCGCGGCGTCATTGAGAAGCTGCACCAGACCATTTGGGTTAAGGCTGCACGCGAAGTGGAAGGCTACATCGGCCACGACATGGACCGCGAGGCAAAGCTGGCCACCTTCAAGCTGTCCCGCAAGGCAATCGCCACGCGCGGCGAGGTGGTGGCCATGCCTCTGATGGCCTGGCAGCAGTTCGTGACCTTCGCGCAGCAGAAGGTGGACGAGTACAACGACCGCCCGCACCGCTCGCTGCCCAAGATCGTTGACCCGGCATCCGGCCGCCGCCGCCACATGACGCCGAACGAGCAATGGCAAGCCTTTGAAGACAAGGGCTTCGAGCCGGCTCGCGTGCACGACGACGACGCGCTGCCGCTGTTCCGCCCGCAAGTGCTGCGCACCGTGCGCCGCGCCGAGCTGGAGGTGTTCGGCAATCGCTACTTCAACCGCGACCTGGAGGAGTTCCACGGCGAGCAGCTTGCCGTGGGCTACGACATCCACGACCCCAGCACGGTGTGGGTGTACGACGACACCGGCCGCTTCATCTGCACCGCCGAGCTGGACGCCAACAAGCGGGACTACATGCCGATGTCGGTCATCGAGCGTGCGCGCGAAAAGCGCGCCGAGGGCCGCGAGAAGCGTCTGCAGGCAAAGCTCACCGAAGTACGCGAGGAACTGCACGGCGCCCCTGCGTTGGAGTTGAACCCCAGCGACACCATCGTCATCCCCGGCTTCATGAACATTCGCCGCGACCAGCTCGAAGAGCGCGCGAAGGCGGCACTGGACGTGGAAACCATCGACGTTAAGGCGCCGGTGGCCACACCGATGAGCACGGCCCATGCGCCGGTCTGGTCAGTGCCAACGACAACAGAAGCCCGCTACGCCGAATGGCAGCGGCTGATCAACCTGAAAGAGGAGGAAATCGACAGCGAGAAGGCAAGGAAATGGCGGCACACCTACCAGGAGACCGCCGAGTTCCGGACATGGCAGCGAAAGACCGCTTGAAGACACCCGCTTAACCAACGCGCTGCTGTAGCAGCAGCAACGCATTAGCAACAGGAGAGCCTGAATCATGACCCAACGCCCCGCGACCGTCAATCTGGTCGCCCCCATCACCAACCTGCACCTGGTTGCCGTCACGCTGGAGAAGCTGCTCGCACGCGTCAATGGCCTGCCTGGCATCGGCGTGATGTTTGGCCCGCCCGGCACGGGCAAGACAGTGGCCTGCAACACCGTCGCCACCGAAATGCGCGGCTACTACGTGCAGGTGCGCAGCGCCTGGAATCGCAAGACGCTGCTGGCCAAGATCCTGGCCGAAATGAGCATCGAGCCCGAGAAGACCATCCCGGCGATGCTCGACCAGGTGGCCGACCAACTGCGCGGCAGCCGCCGTCCGCTGATCATCGATGAGTTCAACAACTGTCTGCGCAACGGCTCGATGATCGAGCTGGTACGCGACATCTACGAAGCCAGCCACGGCACGCTGCTGCTCGTGGGTGATCAGCGCATCCCGGCCAAGCTCCGGAGCTGGGAAGCGTTCGATAGCCGCGTCATGGCCCGCATCGAAGCGGCCCCGGTTTCGCTCGATGACGCGCGCAAGCTCGTGCCGATCTACTGCCACGGCGGCGTCACCATCGCCGACGATCTGCTCGAACACGTGGTCGCCAAGGCCGCCGGCTCAGTGCGCCGCGTTTGCGTGAACCTCGCTCGCATTCACGAGGAAGCCATGATGCTGGCCGAGTCGGAAATGACGCTGGCGTTGTGGGGCGACCGCGAGCTGTACCAGCCTGCAGCAACGGGCAGCAAGCGCCAGAAGGCGGAGGGGGACGCCCATGTCGCGTAAGCCCGCCCACCTCGAAATGAAAGGCGGCAAGTCTCCGCGCCAGCGCGTTTGGGAAGCCATGCGCCGCCACCGCGAGTGCTTTACGCAACGCGACCTTGCCGAGGTCGTGGGTGGCCTGGAAGGCGTCATCGAAGACTACGTCAGGAACCTGCTCAAGGCTGGATTCATCGAGGTTATCCCGGACGAGAGGGCCGGCCGCATTGCGGTGCGCAAGTCCTACCGTCTCGTCCGGGATAACGGCGTTGAGGCCCCCCGCGTCCGTAGGACCGGGGAGATCGTGACCAAAGGCCGAGGTAACGAAGCCATGTGGGGAACGATGCGCCGCATGTTCAGCAAGCCGGGCAACGACTTCAACTATCGGGAGCTGGCGGGCATGTGCAGCACGGCCTCGCACCCGGTACTGGTGCAGACCGCGAAGAACTATGTGCTGTACCTGGCTGCGGCTGGCTACCTGCAAGAAACGAAGCCTGCCGTACGTGGCAGTTGCCCTGTGCCGGCTCGGTACTTCCTCAAGCTCGACACCGGCCCGCGTGCCCCGATGATCCAGCGCGCGTGCCAGGTCTTCGATCCCAACCCCAAATACAACCGGGTGATGTGGACCGAGCAAAAGGGGATGGACGATGAGCAATGACGTTAAGCCACTGCCGGCATACATGGTCGAAAGCTGGTTCATCGGCCTGCAGCGCGAGGTCAAGGCCAGCACGACCGCCAAGGTTGCAGAGCGCATGGGTGTCTCGCGGCCGACGCTCTCGATCCTGCTGAACGGACTCGGCGAGTACGGCAAGGGCACCGCCAGCACCGCCCGGATCGAGATGCGCTATCGCCAGGCATTCGAGCGCATCACGTGCACGTATGACGGCAAGCAGGTCGATATCGAGCACTGCCGCGAGAAGGCCCTGGGCAAGGCGCCGAATCACAACCCAATGAAGATGCACCACTGGCAAGCGTGCCAGGGCTGCCAGTACAAGCCGAAGCCGAAAGCACCGCCGCCAGTCGTCGTCAAGCGTGCGCCGAGCAAATCAGGCAAGCAGCCCGACATGCCGATGGCCGCATTGGACACCAAGACCCTGCCGCTGCCCGAAGTGGGCGGCCCCCAAGTCGACTTAACCGTTAAGGAGCCCTCGCAATGAAGCGCAATCAACGAACAGTGCCCCGGGCACTCCACGGCAGCCTGGTCGTCACCAAAGGCCCGCAATTCGACAACCTGGTCACGGCTGAGCTGCGCACCGGCCTGGCCCGCATTCGCAGCGAGGTTGCCGCTGCTGCCAAACGCCTGGCAGCGGAATGGAAGCTGATGCGGGAGCGCATGGCCATCCAACGCAAGCTGCGCCGCCAGACGAAAGAGCTGACGCGTGGAAACCGCGAGGTCGACTGGATGCGCGAAGAGCTGATGAAGGCCGAGCGCAATCAATCCGCCCTGGAGCTGTTGTACCGCCAGAACGAAGAGAAGCTGCTGGCGCGCCTCGCACAACTGGACCGGGGGCTGTGATGCGCAAGCGCATGACTATCCGCCAGTTTCTCCACACCCGCCTGGGCTTCGTCGTTTGGACGCTCGTGGTGGCTCTCCTGGCCTTCAACGCAGGTCAGATCTCAAACCAAGCGCAAGGCCATGTGTACAGCCAACCGCGCCCGACCGTCTGAAGGAGGGTTGATGCCACTTCCCTCATTTACTTGCCCGGTTTGCAGAAACCCGCTGTCTGTTGACGTGGTGTTCGCCCACGAAGGCGTGCGTGACGCGATCCTGCAACTGGTCAACGCCCACACGGACGGCGCCAAGCTGCTGCGTCCGCTGCTCGGCTACGTCGGCATGTTCGCGCCGGTCAAGACCGAAATGCGGTACGAGCGCGTTGCTTCGGTCCTGGCCGAGGTCGTTGCATCGATCAAGGCCGGCACGGTCCGCGACGTGCACGGCGTCACGCACCCGGCACCGCTCGACTACTGGCGCCAGGCGTTCGAGGAAATGGCCGCACGGCGTGACGCCGGGTCGCTGAAGCTGCCGCTGAAGTCGCACGGATACCTGCACACCGTTGTCGTCGGGCTGGCCAGCAAGGCAGCCGCGACGGCCGAGCAAAGGGCCGAAGCGCAGCGGGCTGGACACGCCGGCATGGGCACGCAACCGGAGCGCATGCGGGCCGTCACCGTTGAAACACCCCAACGTTCGGCTCCACCGGCCGACGTTCGTCAAAACCTATTGCGCGCGGCAGGGAGCCGGCGCGCACAACCTAGTGGGGAAACTCATGCTGACTAAAGAGCTGATCGCGGACATCGAGAAGCGCGCTTTCCAGCAGGCGTGCGGGGAGCCGATTGCCTGGACGCGCGAGCTGGAAGTAGTGGCATCGGGTTACTGCAAGTACCTGGCGGACGCCGCACACGAACCCGATTTGAATCCGCTGCAGGTCTGCCAGATGGTGGCCAGCGCTCTCGCGCTGGCGGTCTATGCCAGGAATATCGGCTGGATCTCCCATAAGGCATTCGACCAGGCCAGCACGTACGCAGCCGAGGTACGCCGCCGGTCTTTGAGCAAGTGGAAAGGACAAGTTGTGGTGGTGTCAGGCAAGGGCACAACAGCACATCACGCGCCGGCTTCCACGACCAAGCATTAACCCATCCATACCAGGAGTAATTCATGCCAACGCAACACAGCTCAGCTCACGCGGGCTATATGACCAACGCCCAGGGACACCTGGTGCCCAAGGAATTGGTTAAGCCCATCGACCTGGCGCGCGACCAACTGGTGCAGGAGCTGTTCCAGAAAGCCGAAGCCGAGCAGGAGGTTCTGCGCAAGATCAAGCAGGCTGCCTACCAGGACATCGAGGCATTTGTGGAGATGTCGGCCGAGGAGTACGGCGTCAAGCGCGGTGGCAAGAAAGGCAACGTGACGTTGCACAGCTTCGACGGCAAGTACAAGGTTCAGCTCTCGCGCGCCGAGAACCTGAAATTCGACGAGCGCCTGCAGGCGGCCAAGGCGATCATCGATGAGCTTCTGACCGAGTGGGCCGAGGGATCGCGCCCGGAGATTCAAGCCATCATCCAGCGCGCTTTCGACACCGACAAGGAAGGCGAACTGAACACCGGTCGCGTGCTGTCGCTGCGCAACTTGGACATCAAGGACGAGCGCTGGAAACAGGCCATGCAGGCCATTGGGGACAGCCTCCAGGTGGTCGGCACCAAGAGCTACGTGCGGTTCTACAAGCGCATTGAGGGCAGCGACGAGTACGAGGCGGTGCTGCTCGATATCGCCAAGGTCTGAGCGCGCGCAATGACTACGCCTAAGACTCTCCAGATCGCACTACTAGCTGTTGAAGATGGCAAGCCCATCGGCATCACTTGGAAAGACGGTGTGCGCCATTTGCCTGACGGGGACTACTTCCTCGTTACCGGCCAGCAAGCGGCAACGACTGAGTGGCAAGCGGCGATCGACAGCGCGAAGGCGGATGCCCTTTACGTCTTCAAGGACTCGTGCAACCACACACGCGACGCCATCGAATTTATGGCCGCCGTGATGAGTACAACCCGCGCCGGGTCGGCTTAACCCGGCAACCCAACCAACAAGGAAATCGAACCATGAACAAGCCTGATCTGATCGACCACATCACCGTCGCAACCGGCTGGACCAAGGCGGACGCGACCAAGGCGTTGGAGGCGACGCTGAGCGGTATCAAGGCCGGCCTAGCGAACGACGAGAACGTCACCCTGATTGGCTTCGGCACTTTCAGCGTAACCGAGCGCGCCGCACGTCTCGCACGCAACCCGCGCACGGGTGAAGAGATCGAGGTGGCAGCTGCGCGTGTTCCCAAGTTCAAACCTGGTAGCGACCTCAAGGCGCTGGTGAACTGACCCCACGCGACAAGCGAAACGCCCGCGTGAGCGGGCGTCTGCCCGGTGTGGTGACCAGGCACTGATGAGCAGCCAAATCAAAACCAACAGGGGGTGTTGGATGAGTTCTGAAGGGATCGTTCTGCTGGCCCACGTTCTTGCCAGCGCCGTGATCGTCCTGGCCTTCATCGAGCATCGTCGCGCTGAGCAGCATGGCGACGCGGAGGAATGAGCTGGATGGTCGATTTTTTCCGTTACGTCGCTTGGGCGTTCCTGATCGCGGCGACGGTTATCAACGTGTTCGCGGTCATGGCGGGACGGCCAGAAAAGGCAGCGACGAAAAGCAAAGGAGAGTGATGTGGCAAAACTGACCCGTGAGCAGATCATCGCTATTGAGGACGAACTGGCCGTTCCCTACGGAATGGTCCGTCTCATGTGCGACGGGTATCGGGTGGATATTCATGTCTCGCAAGTGAAACCACTCAAGTACGAATTGATGGTGTACGTCAACGGTGAGTGGAAGGGAAGCTGGGTCAAAGGCGACTGCGAAGAGGCCAAGCGCTTCATGCGCCCGATGCACCGTCACAAGTACACGACCGAATTCCGCACAGGGATGACTAAGGTCTACGGTGTACGTCGGGTGCGAAAAGAAATTCCAGACCTGGATGCCAAGGTCACCCACTACTCGCCGACCTGGTCCTCGGCCAAGCCGATGCTGCGGCATTTCGCCAAGACGTGCGGCGACATCCAACTGGTGTGCATCGGCTACCCGAAGCCCGAAGCGAAGGCGGCATAACCATGGCATCCCGCGCCAACCTGGCCAAGATCCACATTGCCCGAAAGCAGCTCGGCATGGATGAGGATACCTACCGCGCCATGCTGCAGTCGGTCGGCGGCGTTCAGTCGTCCAAAGACCTGGACGATGCCGGCGCCACCAAGGTGCTGGCGCACCTGCAGCGCTCGGGCTTCAAGCCGACCAAGCAGACCGGCCGCAAGCCGCGCATCGGTGGCGACCGTGCACGCCTGGTCGGCAAGATCGAGGCGCTGCTGGCCGACAGCGGCAAGCCGTGGGCCTACGCCGAGGCGATGGCCAAGCGCATGTTTAACGTCGACAAGCTGGAGTGGTGCGACCGCGATCAGCTCTGGCGCCTGACCGCCGCGCTCCAGATGAGCGCCAACCGAAACGGGTGATGCATGCAGCTTGAAAGCGTCCAGGGCCTGCTGCCCCGCGTGATTCACCAGGTGGTCGACGCCGTTGGCGCCGCCGCTGCGCTGCAGCTTGTCGAGACGTTCGGCGGTTCAACCTACCGCGTGCCTGTGCGCAAGAGCGCCGCAGGCGAAAAGCAGTTCCGCCTGGTTGCCGATGTGATCGGAGATGAAGCGGCCCTGCAGCTTGTCGGCAAGTTCGGCGGCCAGGAACTGTACTTCGCCAACTGTTCCGAGGCGCTGCGCGAGCTGCGCAACCGGGAGATCCGCGCGGAGTTCGACCGACTGACGCAGGTCGAGCGCATGGCTGCCATGCGCGCCGTAGCCCAGATGGCGCCGCGCTTTCGCAAGAGTGACCGCCAGATCTGGCGCATCCTGAACGAGACCGATAGAAGTGGTCCGGCGTCCAGCGCACAGAATGTGTTGTTTTAACGGTAAGTGGCACAATAGGCCGAAATTTCGGGAGGCCCTATGCAGCAACCGACACCACGCGATAACTACCAGGACGACGAGCCCGCTATGACCACGTATGTTGCGAGGCGCGGAAAGTCGGTCGCAAACGAGAAGCGTCCGATTTCAGGCGGCTATGAGTGGGCGATGTATCGCCGCGATCAGACGCGGGGGTACTGCTTTATCGCCGTCCAGTTCACCCAAGCTGATCTGTCCGACGTTCCTCGTCCGGTGCTGGCCGCACGCATCCGAGACGCGCGCACACAGATTCGCGCCTGGCGCAACGCATCAAACTGACCCGGCGTTCTTTACCTTCCCCGACAACAAGCCCCGCCAAGCGCGGGGCTTTGTCTTTGGTACTCCCTGACATCTGTCCAACTCCAGTCCCCACTACGCACGCGCGAGACTGCCGTGGAGTTGGACACATGTCAGGGAGTGAACCGTGCAACCACGTGGTATCCGCAACAACAACCCCGGCAACATCCGCTGGAAAGACGACTGGCAGGGCCTGATTCCGTCGCACATGCGCACGGACAAGGACTTTTGCCAGTTCTCCGAGCCGCGCTTTGGCATCCGTGCCATGGCGGTCGTGTTGCTCAACTACCGCAGCAAGACCGGCATGCCCGGCATCGGTGGCCCAGGTATCGACACGGTGCGCGAGGTGATTTCGCGCTGGGCACCGCCCAACGAAAACGACACCGAGTCGTACATCGCCGCAGTGGCCCAGGCTCTGGCCGTCCACCCCGACGCACGCATCGACCTGACGGACGGCGGCACGCTGCGCTGCATCGTGAGCGGAATCATCCGACACGAAAACGGCATGCAGCCCTACAGCGCTGCGCTCATTGAGGAAGGCGTACGCCTGGCGCTGGCCACGCTGAAATGATCCGGCTGCTGCGCTACATCCTCAAACGCCTGGCCGAGCTGGTGACCGATGCCGGCACCGGCCGGCTCTCCCACACCAAGCTGTGGCCCAACGTCGCCAACGCAGCCGCCACGGTGGTGTTCCTGCGCGAAGGCTGGGACCACCGCCTGACGCCCGAGATATGGGGCGTCTACTTGGCGGCCGTGGGCGGTTACACAGTCCTGATGCGCTACGTCACCAGCAAAGGCAAGCCCGATGCCCAACCGTCTACTTAACGCCCCCTTGATCCTGCTGATCGCCTTGGTCATCGCCATGATTGGTGGCGGCGTGGGTTATCACCTGGGGTTCAAGGAAGCCACCAAGAACGGCGATCTGGCCATGTCGACTTACAAGACAGGCCTGGCCACCGTCACCGCCGCAGGGTTGAACACGGCCCTGCAGAACTTTGGCCAGCGTGTCGCCTTGGGCAACCTGCTGACCAGCCAGCTGGTGGACCAGGAGCGCGGCAACGCGCAGACGGCCGCCGACCTTCATGCACAGGTGCCCCATGTCACGACTGTCTACCGTCCGGCGCCGGCTGCCCAGCCGGTGCCTGTTCCTGCTTGCGTGTTCACTCGCGGCTGGCTGCGCAGCTACAACGCAGCCATCGGTGCTTCAGTGCCCGCCAACGCCCAAGGCACCAGCGTACCTGCTCAAGCGACCGAAACCACCGGTGCCGCTCCAGGAGACGACGATCTCGCCCCCGCGGCCATCACTCAAGCCGGCGTCCTGAGTCATCACATCGACTACGCGGCAGGAGCGAAAGACCTGGAAGCACAGCTCAACAAGCTGATCGACTACGAGGAAGGGCTGGATGTTAAGCAATAAAGCCCTGGACGAAGCCAGCCGCGTCGAACAGCTGGAACGCGACGCGACCGTCGAGGCGGTTCGGTCGCGTATCCCCAAGGGCGAGTCCGCCCCAATCTGCACGAACCCCCTTTGCGGCCGGGAGATTCCCGAGGCCCGCCGCCTGGCAGTACCGGGTTGCCGGTATTGCATCAACTGCCAGGCACGCCTGGACCAACACACCCGGAGAATCTGATGGACGACAAAGACCTGGTCCAGGCGCTTGGCCGCATGGAGGGCAAGCTGGACATGATGCTGGTGAATCAACAGAGCCAAGGCCAACGCATGGACAGCATGGACAAACGCCTGCGCGCCGTCGAGGTGAAAGCAGCTCAGACGGGCGCCATTGCCGGCGGCTTCACGGCAGTGCTAACCGCTCTCGGCGTCGAGTTCGCCAAGCGCAAGTTGGGCCTGTAATGGCGTACGACCAGGCAGTGCGGGACAAGGTCCGCAGCGCGTTCGTGTTCCAG
Organism: Ralstonia insidiosa; assembly: GCF_008801405.1. NCBI lineage: Bacteria > Pseudomonadati > Pseudomonadota > Betaproteobacteria > Burkholderiales > Burkholderiaceae > Ralstonia > Ralstonia insidiosa. The sequence continues at coordinate 3,299,230 of NZ_VZPV01000001.1, forward strand.
CGGCTGTCGTTGGAGCTGGCGGCCGTCTCCGCTGGCGTACCGATCAGCACGGCCCGCCGCTGGAAAGCCGACGCAAAGGCCAACGGCGACGACTGGGACAAGGCGCAGGCTGCGCAGCTCATGGCCGGCGGCACCATCGAAGATATTGCGCGCCAGATGCTGGCTGGTCTCGTCCTGCAGTACCAGGCGTCGATGGAAGCCCTGCAGACCGACAAGGAGCTGAAGCCGGCCGACAAGGTCCAGCTCCTGGCCAGCCTGGCCGATGCGTACAACAAGACCATCGCCGCATCCAAGCGCATCCTGCCCGAGACGTCCGAGCTGGCCACGGCCATGGACGTGCTGCAGCGCCTGGCCGCCTACGTTAAGGAACACCACGCCGACCTGATCGGAGTGTTTGCACAGATGCTGGACGGTTTCGGCCGCGAGCTGGCCCGCGACTATGGCTGATACGCAAGTCACAGAAAAGGAGTTCCTGGAAGAACTCCAGAAGCTCGGTGCTCAGCTGCGACGTGACATCGAGGCATACCAAAGCGGCCTGGACACGAGTCCGGCCGCGATTGCTGAGCGCCGCCGCCGCGTCCTGGTCGACGGCGATTTCCAGTTCTTCGCCTACACCTACTTCCCGCATCACATTCGCGGCGAGCCGTCGATGTTCCAGGGACAGTTCTGCACGCGGTTCCCGCAGTTGCTGCGTCAGGCCGGCGGCGTTAAGGAATGGTGGATCGCGCCACGGGGCGAGGCCAAATCGTCACTGTTGACCAAGGTTGGCCC